>NZ_JBIRGP010000001.1:603993-680298 GCF_044328075.1 Streptomyces sp. NPDC017991
GTTGAACGCCCCCGCGTGGGCGGGGGGAATATGCAACCCGAACGCCGCCCCCAAGTCCGTACCGCCCTCCTGCGAATGGCCCGGGCAGCCCCGGGGGGCCGATCACGACGACTCGTCGTGATCGGCCCACTGTTGTGGCATGACCGCCGGGCGCCCGGATCCGCCGCCCACTGCCCGCTCAGCCGTCGGTCACACGTGGTGAAGACCACTTGACGTTCCGGAATGCAATCGAGCCCGAGTTGGGCAGTGATGAATGCGCCCGTGAACTCTGTGAAGGAGCGCTGATCCAAGTGACGGTCGCCACGCCTCCCCCCATTCCCAGAGCGGCGGGCTCCCACCCGCTGCTGGGCCACGCGATACAGCTCATGCGCGACAACCTCGGTTTCATCGCCTCACTCCGCGAGACATACGGTCCCGTGGTCGAGATCACCCTTCAGCCCGGCACCCGGACCCTCATCGTCCAGGACCCCGCACTGATCCGCACCATGCTGGTGGACCTCGGCCCCAGCCTCGACAAGGGCCGGTTCTTCGAGAAGATGGGCCAGCTCCTGGGTGACAGCGTGGTCACCGCGGCCGGCCAGGAACACGTCCGCAAGCGGCGCCAGTTGCAGCCGGCGTTCACCCACACCGAGATCGCCCGGTACGTCGACACCATGCGCGACGAAGCCGAGGCGGTCGTCTCCCGCTGGCGGCCCGGCGAGGTCGTCGACGTCCGCGAGGCGATGGTCAAGCTCTCCCTCGACATGCTCACCAAGACGGTCTTCTCGGGCAGCCTCGATGAAGAAACGTTCCTGCAACTGCGGGGCGACCTGTCCGTGGTCATGAACGGCGTCGGGGCGCGCGTCATGCTCCCCGACTGGGTCGAGCGGCTGCCACTGCCGTTCAACCGCCGCTTCGACGAAGCCCGTGCCGCCGTACGCGCCACCATCGACGCAGCGCTCGACGGACTGCGGGCCTCCGGCCACGACACCGGCGACATGCTGTCGATGCTGCTGCGCGCCCGGGACGAGGAGACCGGCGAACCCCTCACAGGGGACCAGATCTGCTCCGAGATCCTCACACTCGCCGTGGCCGGCACCGAGACCACCGCGTCCGTACTGTCCTGGATCCTGTACGAACTCGCCCGCGATCCCGCCGTCGAGGCCCGTGTCCAGGCCGAACTGGCGGACGTGCTGGCAGAGCGGCCGGTCACCTTCGACGACGTCATGCGGCTCCCCTACCTCAACCGCGTCATCACCGAGACCCTGCGGCTCCACCACACCGGATGGCTCGTCACCCGTCGTACGGTCACGGACACCCGCCTCGGCGAGTGGACCGTGCCCGCCGGTACGGAGCTGGCCTACTGCCAGCACGCCCTGCACCGCGATCCCGAACTCTTCTCCGACCCCCTCGACTTCGACCCCGACCGCTGGCTGGACGACGCGCAGGCCCGGCTGCCCGCGGGGGCGTTCCTGCCCTTCGGGGCCGGCAGACACAAGTGCATCGGCGACCGGTTCGCGCTCACCGAGCTGATCACCGCGATCGCGACGATCACCCGGGAGGTACGGTTCGCGCTCGCGCCCGGCCAGGTCGTGCGGCCGGTGGCCCGGGCCACCGTACGACCCAGGACACTGCTGATGACCGTCGGTCCCCGAGTCGACTCCGAGCCCGAGCGGACCGGGCCGGCCGGGTACTGAACGCCGTTGCGGGACAGGTGACTCCCCCGGCGGCCCGGCGGCCCGATGGCTCTCAGGGGACGACGTCCCGGATACCAGGGTGAACGTCCGGTTCTCACAGGGGCGTTGACCAGGGACTCGTCCTATGACGGAACGAGTGGTTTGAGCTCCCCGTCCGTGTGAATGCCCTGGTTCCGCGCCGGTCGTGCGCCAAGCATGATCTTGATGAGTACACACGACATGAACACTCCGGACCTGACCACCGCAGACCTGGCCACCTCGGACGTGACCGCTTCAGGCCTGCCCGACGCGAACAGCGCGCCGCCGACACGGCGTTCGGTGGTCACGGTGACCGGTGCCACGGTCCTTGCCGCCGGGCTCACCGCGACCACGGCCGCTCCGGCCACCGCGCTGAGCCCCGCCATCACACCCTCGACGGCGCCGGCCGCGGTGCCGCCCGGCACCGATCCGACGGCGTACACCACGGTCGCCCGCGCCATCGTGGTCTACGACAAGAACGACAAGTCCCTTGTCCCGTCCTATCTGAAGGCCATCGAGAACGGTCTGCCGTCGAGCGGGGCCAAGGCCTCGAAGCGGGTCCTGATCGTCGGGGCCGGGCCGGCCGGTCTGCTCGCCGCCGACCTGCTCAACCGGGTGGGCCACGACGTGGTCGTCATCGAGGCCAACGACAACCGCGTCGGCGGCCGGATCAAGACCTTCCGCAAGGGCGGTCACGAGAACGGGGAACAGCCCTTCGCCGACCCCAACCAGTACGCCGAGGCCGGGGCGATGCGACTGCCCGAGAGCCACCCGCTGCTCATGGCGCTGATCGAGAAGTTCCACCTCGCACGCCAGGAGTTCCTGCTGGTGGACGTGGAGGTCGACAACCCGACCAAGCGGGCCAACCGCACCTGGATGCACATCAACGGCGTCCACATGCGCAAGGCCGAGTACGAGGAGGACCCGGCGAAGATCAACGACACCTTCGGCATCACGGGCCCCAACCGTACGAGGACCGCCGCCGCCATCCTCGCGGACGCCCTCGAACCCGCGCACCTGCTGATCCGCGGCAAGGAGGGCTCGGCTCTCGTCGAAGGATGGGTCAAGGTCCTCAAGCGGTACGGCCACTGGTCCATGTACCGCTACCTCACCGAGGTCGCCGCTCTCGACACCAGGACCATCGACCTCGTCGGCACCGTCCAGAACCTGACCTCGCGGCTCCATCTCTCCTTCCTGCACAGCTTCCTGGGCAGCGCGCTGATCCACCCCAGTACGAAGTTCTGGGAGCTCAAGGGCGGTACCGCGAAGCTCGTCGACGCGCTGTACGCGCCGGTGAAGGGCAAGGTGCGGCTCGACAGGCGTGCCGTACGCATCGAGCGCGGCGGCGGCAAGGTGCGGGTGCACACCGTGTCCGAGGACTGCCAGACCGGCAAGGGGGGTACCACGGAGGTGTTCGAGGGCGACGAGGTGATCGTCACCGTGCCCTTTTCCGGACTGCGCCACGTGGCCTTCGACCCGCCGCTGACGTACGGCAAGCGCCGGGCCATCACCGAGCTGCACTACGACGCCGCGACCAAGGTGCTGCTGGAGTTCTCCCAACGCTGGTGGGAGTTCACCGAGCAGCAGTGGGAGGAGGCACTGAACTCCATCGAGGACGGCCTGTACACCCGGTACAAGAACGGACAGGTCAGGGACGGCAGGCACCTCGGCGCACACCGGACCGTACGGGACCTGGGGGTGACCGTCCCCGGCGACCTCAAGGAGTGTTTCAGCGCCTTCCGGCCGGCCGTGCTCGACGACCCCGAAGCCTCGCATGTCCGAGGGGGCGGCTCGGTGAGCGACAACGCCAACCGGTTCATGTTCTTCGAGCACGCCCATCCGATGGAGGGCAGCGACGGAGGTATCGTCCTCGCCTCCTACAGCTGGTCCGACGACGCCCTGAAGTGGGACGCGTACGCCGACGAGGAGCGCTGTCTGCGTGCCCTCGCCGGGGTGCAGGCCGTCTTCGGGAGGCGCTGCGAGGTGTTCTTCACGACCAAGTGCAAGACCCAGTCGTGGATGCGCGACCACTACGCCTACGGTGAGGCCTCGGTGCTCTTTCCGGGCCAGCACACGGAGCTGTTCCCGGACATCCCCACCTCGGAGGGGCCCCTTCATTTCGCGGGGTGCCACACGTCCATCAAGCCCGCCTGGATCGAGGGCGCCCTGGAGTCCGCCGTCAGGACGGCGCTGAAGGTGCACACGGGCTGAGGGTGTTCGTCCGGTCGACAGGGCTGATGTGCCGGGGGCTTCCCGGCAGGTCGGCCCTGCCGCCGGCTCACGGTGTCAGGTGCGCCTGCACAGCGGGGGCGTACCGCTGCACGACGGCGTCGAGCGGTGCCGTGCGCAGTTCGCCGCCCCGCGCGATGCCGTACATCACGCCGAGGCCGAGCAGCATGCCGACGGCGAGTTCGGCGCGCAGGCCGGCGTCGGGGCCGTCGAGGCGCAGGGCGAGCCGGTCGCTCACCTGGGTGCGGAAGTTGGCGCGGAGCGTGTCTCCCTGCGTGCCCTGGAGCGGGGCGAAGACGATCCTCAGCAGCGGGTCGGCGCCGCGTTCGCTCTGGCTGACGAGGACGTGGCGGACCATGTGGCGACCGAGGTCCGCCAGCGGCGCGTCCAGCAGGACGGCGGCGTCCTCCTCGAAGGACATCACCCGCGCGAAGAGCGTTTCCTTGTTGCCGAAGTACTTCATGATCAGGGGAGGGCTGACACCGGCCCGTTCGGCCACGGCCTTGAGCGTGATGTCCCCGTGGGCGTGTCGCGCGAGGAGGTGGCGGGCCGCGCGCAGGATCGCCGCCTTGGTGGCCTCGGCGTCCCGGCGACCGGGACCGCCCCTGTCCGTGGCCGGGGGCCCTTGAACGGCGGTCGCCCGGTCGGGCCCCGCGTCGGAGGACCTTCCGGAAGCCTTCCCCGCGGACTCCCCGGGGGACTTCGTGGTGGACCTCTCGAAGGACTTCGCGGACCTCATGCTTCTCCTGCTCCCTCCAGCAGCTTTTCCGCGGCCTGTCCGCCGCGCCGTCGGCGCGGGAACCGCCCGGTCTTCTCCCGCTCGGCGCGACCCGGTATCGCCAGGGCCATCGCGCATCCTGCCAGTGCGACCGCCCCGGCCATCGCGAAGGCCAGCAGATAGCCCCGCAGGCTGGGCAGGAACAGTCCGCCGACCGGGCTGATGTGATGCACCAGTACGGCGGCCACGGCGGCACTGCACACGGCCTGGCCGATGGTCCGCATCAGCACGTTGACGCCGCTCGCGGAGCCGGTCTGCGCGGCGGGGACAGCTGCCAGGATCAGTGTGGGCAGGGCCGAGTAGGCGAGAGCCGTGCCCGCGGAGACTATGGCACCACCCAGGATGATCACCCACAGGTCACGGCTGTCCAGGATGCGTATGCCGTACCCGCACGCGATGACGACGGCCCCCAGGGCGAGCGTCACGCGGGGGCCGCGCGACAGCGAGATACGGGCGGAGACCGGGGACAGGAACAGCATGATCACGCCACTGGGCAGCAGGCACAGCCCGGCGCCGACGATCGACAGGCCGAGTCCGTACCCGGTGCCCTCGGGTGCCTGTACGAGCTGGGCCGTGACCAGGGAGTTGGCGTAGAAGGAGAATCCGACGAGCAGGGCGGTCAGATGCGGCAGCGCCACGCGCGGCCGGGCGGCGAGCCTGAGGTCGACCAACGGCCGTGCGGCGCGCAGTTGCTGCCACCACCACAGGGCCAGGGTGACCGCGAAGCCCGCGAACAGCGCGCTCACCGGCACACTCGTCCACCCCCATTCACCGCCCTGCGAGACGGCCAGGAGCAGACAGATCAGGACCGTGGCCAGGCCGAGCGCGCCGAGCGTGTCGAACCGGCCCGGGTGGCGTACGGCCGACTCGTCCACCGTCCACGCGGCGAGCGCCAGCCCCGCCGCACCCAGCGCGGCCGACACCCAGAACATGGTGTGCCAGTCCGCGTACTGCACGATGAGGGCCGCGAGCGGCAGGCCGAGCGCCGCGCCGATGCCGACCGTGGAACTCATCAGGGCGACGGCGGAGACGGTGCGCTCGGGCGGCAGCACATCCCGGAGGATGCTGATCGACAAAGGGACGACCGCCGCGGCGGCTCCCTGGAGCGCCCGCGCCGCGATGAGCACCCGGATGTCCGAGGTCAGCGCGCACACCACCGACCCGGCCGTCATCAGCGAGAGGGCGAGGAGCAGGAGGCGCTTCTTGCCGTACATGTCTCCGGCCCGGCCGAGCACCGGGGTCAGCACCGCGCCCGCGAGGAGCGTGGCGGTGACGGTCCACGACACGGCGGCGGCGGACGATCCGGTCAGCCGCGGCAGGTCGGGGAGCAGCGGTACGACGGCGGTCTGCATCACCGCCATCAGGATGCCGCCGTACGCGAGGACCGGGACCGTCAGACGGGCACGCAACCCCTCCGGGGACGCGGAACCCCCGGCGCGGTCGGTCTCCCTGGATGTCGGATCCTGCATGGCACTTCCCTGAGCGCGAGACACGGCAAGGTGAACAGCCATTCAACCTAGCGGATGAATGGCTGTTCACCAACCCGTACGAGCATCCGGTGAATTTCCATTCACCAGCCGCCACACGTGATCCCGGGTCCCAAAGAAATGCGTCCCGCTACGAGGCTTTCGGGCCGGGGGCGGCCGTGCGCGCGGCGTCCAGGTCCTCGATGCTCCCGCCGACCTTCGTGCGCAGCTTTTCCAGCGTCTTCGGCTTGGCGCTGATGGCCCACTGCGGGCCGACGAGGTACTTGCCTCCGTACAGGGAGGCACTGTCGAGCCAGGTCAGCTTGTACTTCTCGGCGGGAAAGGTGGTGATGAGGTAGTCGCCGTCGGCGGTGTCGCAGACGCCTTCACGGAGTTCGTCCGCGTCGGTCCGGATCCTGACCTCGCAGCCGGTCAGGTCCGCGATCACCTCGACCTTCGCCGGTGCCACCACGCCGGCGGAGGGGGCGGACATCGCGGAAGTCTCCGCCGGCCCGTTCTCCGCGCTCCCGCCCGTGTCCCCGCCGCAGGCCGTGGCCAGCGGCAACAGTGCCAGGCCGCCGGCCAGGGCGACGCCGCGCACCGCGCGGGTGACGAGGGGGCGGCCGGTACGTCCTCGCTGTGGCTGCTGTCGCTGCTGTGGCACGTGCCTCTCCGTATCCGTGCTGGTCCCGCGCGAGCGGGCAGGTGTCCACCAGGGATACGGAGGAGGCGTTCGGGCCGTTCACCGCCCGCGCTCAGCTGAACGGGTCGAGCGTGATGTACGCCGTCTGCGGGTTACCGTCGTTGACCAGCGACTCGTGGGCACCGACGTCGTCGAACGCGAAGCCGTAGGCCTTGCCGTCGGCCATCTGCTCATGGATCTTCTTGGCGTACTGGTTGGTCACCGCGTCCTGGTAGAAGCCGGCCGAACTGCTGTCGGGCTGGTTGGAGTTGGTGAGGAGCGTGGAGCGGTTGTACCCCGCGCACAGGGTGCGGGAGATCGGTCCGCGCACCAGGTCGTTGGGCGCGTCCAGCAGCTTGTAGCAACCGAAGACGCTGTCCGAGTCCGGCTTCTGGAACGAGGTGACGACCGCGCCCGCGCTGTTGGTGAAGTTCATGACGTTGCCGGAGACCCTGCCGTAGTACTTGGTGCCGGCCTGGTCCGCGAACGGTGTCACCGTCAGCGTGGAGCTCGCGTACTTGGTCCACACCCGGTTGATGTAGTCGTTCATGACGCTGCTCGGCAGGGCGCCGGCCTCGATGCCGTGCCCGGGTGCGAGCGCGCGCAGCACGGTGCCGTCGGACCGGGTCCTGATGAGGTTGGCCCAGCCGCCGGACTGGCTGCGCAGGGAGTTGAAGAAGGCGTTGTAGCCGCCGGCCTTGAGGTGCCCGGTGGTCTTGACGGTGCCGGCGGCCGTCTTGACACCGACCGCGTAGGGCGCCGAGAACATGTCGACCTGCGTGCTGTTGATCCACAGCCCGCCGTCGTTCAGGGTGTACTCGGTCCAGTTGAAGAGGATGTTCGCGTTCGGGTCGGACGGGTTCTGCACGGCGGGCTGTACGAGTCCGCCGGTGGTCAGCTTGAAGACCAGCTTCTGGCCGTACGAGAAGTAGACCCGGCCGGAGAACTTCGGCATACGGATCGTCTTGGTCTGTCCGTTGGCCGGGCCGGCGATCGAGGCGTCGGGCGCCGGGGTCGGCGGGTTTCCGCCCGCGGGCCAGGCGTGGAACGTGCCGTTCGCGTCGGCCCACCCCTGCTGGCCGGTCGAGAGCAGGGTCCCGATGACGTAGACGTAGACCTGATCGCCGCGCCCGGAGCTGTTCTTGAGTTCGAGCGGGATGGTCGTGGGCACCGCGGCCTCGGCGTGGGACACGGGTCCCACCGTGGTGAGTCCCGTGGCGACGGCCGCCGCGGCGACCAGGGGCACCAGCATTTTTCGCATGGCTAGCACGCTCGTCCTCCTCAGGTGGAAGCGGACCGTTCGGATCCTCATGAGAGCGCTCTCAGAGTGCTCCCATGAGGCGAACACGTCAAGGTCTAGACCAACATCGATTGACACTGGCGGGCCGACCGCGGCGGCACGGGTGCGGTACGGGTGGGGTACGCGTGCGATACGGGCGCGGTATGCGTGCGGAACGTCAGCCGCGGGCCATCGCGATCGACCCCGCGAGCCGCTCCCCCGCCTCGTAGATCATGTACGGGACACCGCCGTCCGTACCGAACGAGGGGGCGGCGGCGCGGCCGTTCTCCGGCGCGGCGCTGCCGGAGTTGTAGAAGACCCCGAGATGCGTGCGCTTGGTGAAGTCGTTGCCGACCTCGGTGATCATCATGTCGCCGCCGCTCGCCTTGTCCTTGTTGTAGACGACGTACGTGCTGTTGTTGCGGTACAGCAGGTGGGGACCGCCGACGTTGACCGCTCCGACGTCCGTGTGCCGGACGAGCGGCTGCTGGTCGAAGGTCCAGTTGCGTCCGTCGGCCGACCAGCCCCAGTGGATGTCACGGTGGTCGGAGGTGTTGTTCAGCATGAACACCATCACGAAGTGGGCGCCGCGGGACGGCAGTTCGTGCGGGAAGACCCGGGCGTACGACGTCTCGGTCGTGCCGCTGGGCAGCATGGACGTGGACAGGACGACCTTGTCGTAGGTGAAGTTGATGCCGTCCTTGGAGCGGGCCAGCCGCGTCGTCGTGTTCTCCCCGTGGAAGTACATCCACATTTCCTTGGAGCTCTCGATCCACATCACGTGCGCGGACGCGACATGGCTGACCTTGTAGTGCGGCTGCCAGTTGTTGGAGACGATCGGGTTGTTCGGGTACTCCGTGAACGGGCCTTCCAGGGAGTCGCCGTAGGCCAGGCAGATACCGCCGGGCGCGTCGTGCGGCCCGTAGTACAGGTAGTACCTGCCCAGCGGGTTGGAGAGGCGGCCGGCCGTGCCCCGGAGGCACGGAAAGATGATCTCGCCCGTCGGGTTGTACTTCAGCTGGGACGGGGTGAGCAGGGTGCGGACGTACGTGTAGTCGGGGAATCCGCCGGGTGCGGCGGACGCGGCCGGGGCGGCGGCCCCGTCCGCGGTGAGGGCGGACGCGGCCGGGGCGGCGAGCCCGCCCACGGTCAGGGCCGCGCCGGTGGCGGCACCGGCACGCAGGAACAGACGACGGGCGGGACGCGGCTCATTCATGGTCGGCTCCAGGTGGAGAAGCGGGGGGTCGGAGGTCGGTCAGAGGTAGGTGGCGGCGGTGACACACAGTCCGCCGAGCGCGACGGCCCACACGTACGGCAGGGTGCGCACCATGACCTGCTGCGGGGACACACCCGCGTACTGGGCGGCCCATACGGTCTGGGTGCTGGTGGGATCCGCGACGCCGAAGACCTGGTTGTACGAGGTGGCCATACCGAGGACGACCGCGGCCGGGTAGATCCCGGCGGAGATGAGCACACCGGCGATACCGGCGCCCAGCCCGAACACGTTCAGCGGCCCCCGGTACAGGCACAGCGGCACGAGCAGGGTGAAGACACCCACGAACAGCACCGCGTTCTGCGGGCTGACCGCCTTCACGAGCGGTTCGAGTGCGTCGACCGCGCCGGGGAGTTTCACCGCGGCCAGCAGGATGCCGATGGCGATGAACAGGGCGATCGGCGGGGCGGCGACCTCGAATCCGCCGTACAGGGTGCGCAGCAGGCGCTTGTTCATCTCGCGGGGGCGGGTGGTGGTGACCAGCGCGTACAGGACGCCGGCCAACAGGGAGGGGATGATGGCGAGTTCGAAGCCCAGGGCGAGGATCAGCGGCACGGCCGGGGTGAGCAGCGCGTACCACGGGGCATCGCCGAGACGCTGCCGACGGCTCGGCGAACGGGGCTTGTCCCGCACCGACTTGAGGGACCAGGTGTGCTCGACGCCCCGTCGCCGTGACTCGACGAACACGTACAGGACCGCGGCCACCAGGGCGAACGGGAAGAGCTTCACCATGAAGCCGCGGACGGTCGGGACAGGCAGTTCCAGGGCGGTGGAGAAGAACTGCCACAGCGGCAGTTCGAAGGGGATGCCGACGGCGATGCCCATGAGGATGGTCCCGGCCGCGGTCACCTTCGGGATGCCCACCGCGATCATGGCGGGGATGCCGATGAGACCCGCGAGCATCGCGGCGGGCGCGGAACCGGTGACGGTGCCGACGAGCGCGGAGACCGCGAGAACCCCGAGGGCCACGACGACCGGGCGGTCCCCGCCGAACTCGACGATCTTGCGTACGAGGGTGGCGGCGACCCCTGTCTCCTCCAGGAGCTTGCCGAGCCAGGAACCCAGCACGATGGCGATCATGGTGGCGGCCAGCGCGGGCGCGCCCTCCTGGAGAACCGTGTCGATGACGCTGTTCTCACCGGTCAGCGGCGCGCCGGCGACGAAGGCGATGACGACCGCGAGGATGACGAGCGCGAACGCCGTGGGCAGTTTGCGGGTGAGCATGGCGGCGACACCCGCGGCCATGACGAGCAGGATGACGACACCCATGGCTCAGTTCTCTCTTCTTGGCGCGCCGACCGCGGCGGCCAGCGCGGCGGTCAGCAGGAGGGGGCTGCGGCCGAGTCCGCAGACGGTACGGGCGTAGGCGTGGGCGGCGATCTCCTCGGCCCCCGCGACATGGGCGAGGACCCGGAAGCGGCCGAGCCGCAGCGCGGTGTGCCCGATCGCCTCCTTGAGCGCCGTCCGCGTCTCCTTGTGGTGGAAGTGCTCGTGCGCGGTCTCGTGGGCGAGGGCCGCGGCGCGCACGGATCCCACGGGATACCAGGAGCGCCAGCCGAGTTCGTCGATCAGCCGCTCGGCCCGCTCGACGGTGTCGACACAGATCTCGACGGTGGCGGGACGCGAGGTGTAGCGGGCGAGCAGCAGTTCTTCGAGCCCGTCGTCGCGTTCCACGATCCGGGCGCGGCACGGCCCGGGTGCGAGGGCCGCGCCGAACGCGTCGGCGGCCTCGGCCCAGCGCCGCAGGAGGGCGGGGTCGCGGCCTTCGTGGGTGGGGGTGCCGGCGAGCAGCCGTACCGCGAGATCGAGGTCGTCGGTGGCCTGGTAGGTGGCTGGGTCCGCGGTGGCCGCGAGGGCGCGGTTCATGACCGCACCTCCACCACGGCCACCACGGGCTCGTCGGCGGCACGGTCCCGCATCTCGCTGCGGGCCAGGGCGAGCAGCGGCTGTGGTTCAAGGACTCCGGAGAGGTCGGCGATACGGGAGCCGAGCAGCAGCCGCAGCGCGGGCGCCCGGACACCGCCGTCGCCGTACGACGTCGCCTCGCGGACGAGGTTGCTCAGCAGTTCGGGGGCGGCCCCCACGGTGGTGGCGGCCACCTGGGCGTCGGACGCGTGCAGGCGTACGACACCGTCGGCGTCCACGACGCGCACGGGATGCCGGGGAGCCCGCAGCCGACGGCGTACCTCGGTGCCGTAGACCGTATGGGCGGGTGTGCCGGCGAGGACGCGGACCCGGTCCGGGTCGGTCTTGAGGCTGGCGGCCGCCGCGGCGAGGCGTTCGGAGTCGTCGGCGCTGTGCGAGCGGTCCTGGGTACGCAGTTCGGTGGCGCCGGTGGCGATGGCGCGCACGGTGCTGGTCTGCGGGTCGACGGTCACCTCGACCTCGACCCCGTCGGCGGCGGCGCCCTGGGCGACGACGGCCTGCTCGGCCTCGGCCCGCACGGCGAGGATCTGTTCCTGGGTGGCGCCGGGGATGATCCGCTCGATCTGCTCGCGCACCAGGGCGAGCGCCACGCCGATCGGGCTGATGACCTCGTTGTGCCGGGCGATCCTGCCCTCCATGCCGGTGAGCACCGCGAGGTGCGGGGTGACCGTGGCGGCTCCTCCCCCGCCGCCGACGAGGACCGCGGTGTCGGCGTCGAGCCGGTAGTCGCGCACGATCTTGTCCACCACCGACTTCACCTGCTCGGCGCCCGCGTCGAGGATGCGGGCGGCGGCCGTCGGCACGTCCACGCCCAGGGCGGCGGCGAGCGGGGCGATCGCGGCCTTCGCCACCTGCTGGTCGCAACGCGCGAAATCCCCTTCCGGTACGCGGCCCAGCGCGTTGGCGGCGCAGGTCATGGTGATGGCGTACCGTCCGCCCGCCGCGTCCAGGACGGCGTAGTCGGCCGGGTCGTCGGGCATCGGACGCACGGTGGCCAGGGCGGCGTCGCGCAGTTCGTCCGGGTCGGCGAAGCAGGCGTAGGGCAGCCCCGCGATATGGGCGCTGCGCGGTCCGACGGCCGTGACCCGGGCTTGGCCGCCGCGCCCCTGACTGTCATGGGCCTGATCGCCTCGGGTCAGGTCGACGCGGACCATCGAGCCGCCGCCGACCCCGACCGTGCGGACGTCGAGGGCGTTGAGGTACGAGCTCCTGCCGAGCATCGTGGCGTGCCGGACGGCGACCTTGCCCCGGCGTACGACGCTGATGTCGGTGGAGGTGCCGCCGGTTTCGAGGAAGACGCCCTCGCTGATCCGCTCCTGCATCAGGGCCCCGGCGACTCCGGCCGCCGGGCCCGACAGCACGGTCAGCAGCGGGCGTCGCCGCATCTCGTCGAGCGCCATGACCCCGCCGTCGCACCGCATGACCATGAGCGGCGCGGTGATGCCCGCCTTGGTGATGGACGCGTCGACGAGATCGGCGGTGGCCAGCATGCGCGGCAGGATGGCCGCGTTGACGACGGCGGTACGGGTCCGCTTGTGCAGCCCGTACAGCGAGGTGATCTCGTGCGCGGCCGTCATCGGGAGGCCGGCGGGGCGGGCGGCCTCCAGCACGGACCGCTCCCCTTCGGGCCGGTCGACGGCGAACGGCTCGGTGGCGACGAGGACTTCGGCCCCCGCCGCCGTGACCTGCCCGACCGCGGCGCGTACGGCGCTGGCGTCGTCCGGATCGGCCACGTGGGCGTAGGCGAGCGGAAGCCGTTTGCCGGGGGCGAGTTCGAGCCGGCCGAGGGCGGCGAGCCGGCGGGTGAGGACGGCGCCGGGTCCGGTGCCGATGCCGATCAGGCCGACGGTGGCGACGTCACCCTCCAGCAGGGCGTTGGTCGCCTGGGTGGTGCCGTGGGCCAGGAACGCGACGTCGGCGGGATCGCGGCCGACCTGCTGGAGCAGCCGGTCCAGCGCCTCGACGATGCCGTGCGCGACACCGTCCTCGTGATGGTGGCTGGTGGGGACCTTGACCTGTCCGAGCAGGCTCAGTGTTGTGGCGTCCACGGCCACGGCGTCGGTGAAGGTTCCGCCGACGTCGATGCCGACGCGGATTCTGTGGGTGGTCATGTCCGGGCACCTCCTTGTGCTCTGTCAGTCATGCGCGACACCGGTCGGGCCGGACGGGCCGAGCAGCCCGTCCGCCCCTCGGTCTCAGTAGCCCCGTACGTCGGGCCAGTGGCGCTGTACGCCGTCACGGTCGAGGCCGCGCGCGAACTCCTCGAACCGCTTGTCCTCGGCCTGGACCTGGTGGGGTTCGACGTCCTCGGTCAGGCAGTGGGCGGCGAGCGCGCCGGCGACCTCGCCGATGTTCCACTCCACGGGGTGGAGCCGGTAGCAGCCGTTGGTGATGTGGGTGGTGCCGATGTTCTTGCCGGCGGGCAGCAGGTTGCGGACCCGCCTCGGCACCAGTGCGCCCAGCGGGATCTCGAAGGGCACCGAGCCGATGTCGACGTAGTTGTCGCCGCCGGTCGAGGGATGCAGGTCGATGCGGTAGTTGCCGACTCCGACGGAGTCCCGGTACCTGGTGCCGCCGTAGGGTCCGACCAGGTCGATCGCCACGTCGTGCTCGGTGACGGTGGTGACGGCCTTGATCCGGCGCGACTCACGGACGTACGGCGCCTTCGCGAGGCCGTCCGGGGTGCCGGTCACGTCCGGGCGCGGACGCAGGCCCGGGAACCCGGTGCCGCCGTCCTGGCGGGGCGCTTCGGTCTGCAGCCAGTACAGGACCGACAGCGACAACTGCCGTGCTCCGGCGACCGCTTCGGCCCCGGTCTCCGCGCCCGCTCCGACGAGCGGCTTCAACCAGTAGTCGTTGAGCGGCCAGTTGACGAGGGTGATGTCGGAGTCGAAGGCGCCGGGGCGGTGCAGCTTGCGCGCCAGGATGCGGCGGAAGCCCCACAGTTCCTTGTCGCCTGCGTCCGCGCTCTGGTCGGCGCTCACGGCCAGCGGGTCCAGCTCCGGATTGGGCTCGAACGTCCGCGGTACGGACTCCAGGGAACGGGGATCCGGTGCCTGGAAGCCCAGCAGCGGTCCGGGCCAGAAGTCGGGCCGGTACGCCCGCCAGAAGTCGTGGTCGACGGGCCGCTCGACGGTGTGGTCCTCGCCCTCGTGATGAGAGAGCGCGAAGCACACGGTGATGCCCTGCTGGTTGAGCGGCTGGGCCTCGTCCGGGGCGTGCGGTTCGTCGTACTCGGACCGCGCCTCGGCTCCGGTGACGTGCTCGACACCCGCGAGGTCGAGGAGTTCACCGGTCTCGGTGGCGTCGATCACGTAACGGGCGGAGACGGTGACCTGTCGGCCGTCGTCGTGGCGGTGCTCCAGGGTCACGGACCGTACGACATCGTTGTCGGCCTCGGCCGCGACGGGCCGGTGGTCGGTGAGGACGGTCAGCCGGCCGGCGGCCCGGTGGGGCGCGAGCATCGCCTCGACGACGGCGAGCGCCACGCGCGGCTCGTGGCAGAGCTTGCTCACGCGTCCGGCACCCGGATTGAGGTCCGTAAGAGCCAGTGCCTCGGCGCGCAGCGGGTACCACTGCCGGTAGAACTGCCGGATGCCTTCGCGCAGTTGACGGTACGAGGCGGTGGTGCCGAACTGCTCGACCCACGGGTGCTCGTCGGGCGGTACGGCCTGCGAGGTGAGCTGTCCGCCGAGCCAGTCGGTCTCCTCGGTGAGCACGACGGTGCGTCCGGCCCGGCAGGCCGCCAGCGCGGCGGCCACGCCGCCGAGCCCGCCGCCCACGATGAGGATGTCGGCTTTCGGTATCACGCTTCTCCTTGCTGGTGGTTCGTCTGCTGGTTCATGGGGTGGTTCGTCTGCTGGTCCAGCCGGTGGTTCGTCTGCTGGTTCATGGGGTGGTTCGTCTGCTGGTCCAGCCGGTGGTTCGTCTGCTGGTCCAGCCGGTGGTTCGTCTGCTGGTTCGACCGGTGGGTCGACTCGTGCGACGCACGCAGGTGTCAGCGCCGCTCCGGTGGGCTCCCGGTGGTCGCACCCGCCCGGAAGGCACAGGCGACCAGGGGTTCTTCGGCCGCCTCCCCCGCCACGAGTGCGGCCAGCATCCGGACCGCGGCAGCGCCCAACTGGTGCCGCGGGACGTCGAATCCGGTGGGCTGCGGATCCCCGGCGAGGTCGGACGGAGGGCTGCCGAGGAGCGCGAGGGACAGGTCACCCGGGTACGCGAGACCCGCCTCGTCGACGGCCGTACGCAGGGCTCGCCAGGCGCCTCCGGTGTCGGTCTCCTCCGCGACGAAGGCGGTGACACCCTCCGCGATCCAGCTCCGCAGCCGTTCGGGGGTGACCTCACGCCCGGGGTCGGCGCAGCGGAGGACGGCCTCGGACCCGCCGGGCAGTCCGGCTGCCTCCAGCCCTTCCAGGAAGCCCTGTTGGCGGTCGGTGGAGGCAGGCGCGTCGTCGTCCTCACGGACCAGGACGATCCGGCGGTGCCCCAGGGACGCCAGGTGCCGGACCACTTCGCTGCTGGCGCTCACATAGTCGGCGCCGACCCAGGACAGCCCCTCCAGCTCCTCGCGGCGGCCGAGGTGCACCACCGGGAACCCGTCGGCGACCATCCTCTTCAGCTCGGCGATCGGTACATGCCGGCCGAGGAACAGGCAACCGTCCGCGAGCCGGACCCGGTTGAGCGCCTCGGGTCCGGTCGCCTTGGCACCGCCGGAACTCGACCCCGTGAACAGCACCAGGTCGTAACCGCGCGCGGCGGCCTCCCGCTCCACCCCGACGAGGAAGGGGTAGTACGAGTGCTCCACGTCCGTCGGGAAGGTGGCCGTGAAGCTGTAGACGCCGAGCAGGTTGTTGCGGGCCGCCGCCAGCCGCTGGGCCGCCGGGTCCGGTACGTAGCCGAGGCTGCGGGCCGCGTCGAGCACCCGCTGCCGTGTCTCGTCCGAGATCGCCGAGCCCGTCGCCTTCGCCGACAGCACGAGCGACACCGTGGCCTGGGACACCCCGGCCAGCGTGGCGACCTCCGCCTGCCGCGGCCGGGATGTGCGTCCGGTCGCCGCGGGGGTCCGCCCACGCCTGGGTCCCTTCCTGGGCTGCTCCACCATGCTCCTCACCCGGCCGCCGAGGGCCGCCACCAACTTGCTTATGCGTATAAGTAATGCGCATTAGCAGAACTGTGGAGTGCCCTCACGGCAACGGTCAAGGGGTGTGACGCGACTTCTTCGTCCGCCGGGCCTTCGCGTCTTCGTCCATCGGTCGCCAGCCGGTCGTCCGCTTCTTCATCCATCGGTCGCCAGCCGGTCGTCCGCTTCTTCGTCCGCCGGTCGTCCGCCGGTCGTCCACCGGTCGGCCGCCCGGTCGTTCACCGGGTTCTTCTGCCGAGCGGTCGAACATGAACATTCAACCGGGCCATTGACCTGCCAACCGGTTCCGGTTAGCGTCCACGCCGAGCCTTTCCCAGGACCAGCCCCTGTGCCCCCACCGCAGCGTTCGGCAAGCCTTCGGGAGTTCTTCCATGCGCGCCAGACGATCGTCACTCGCAGCTCTCGCCCTCTCTCTGACAACGATGTCGGCCCTGTTGATCCAGGCTGCCCCGCCTTCCACCGCGGCCCCTGAGACGGCGGTGGCACCGGCGGCGACGGTGTGCAACAAGTACTGCGACGCACGGGATCCGGCCCTCAGCGGCCAGGACCGCAGACCCGTCACCGCCACCCTCTTCTCGCGGACGTTCGAACTGCATTTCAATGACGCCGACGCCATGGGCTGGGCTTCTGTCGGCAACGGCAGCCCCGGGGACGAGGTGTGGCTCGACCGCTCCTACGACGGAGGCCGGACCTGGGCCTCGAACAGCCGTCTAGGCGCAACGAAGATCCCGGCGGGTCGGACGGGCTGGCGGACGCTGATGTACAACGTCGACGACTGGGCGGGCCACGGCGTCGGCGCCCTGCGCGCCTGCGGCAAGACCGTCGACCGCACCGACATCGTCTGCACACCGTGGGCCCGGTCCACCTGGAACGCCGCCGACCGGCGTACCGCGGCGGCCACCGCGCAGATGCAGTTCTACAACTACGGCACCGGCCTGTTCGACACGACCGGCTGGTGGAACTCCGCCAACGCGCTGCACGCCGTCATCGACAACGTCCGGGTCACCGGCATGAAGAGTTACACCTACGCCATAGGCCGCACCTACGACCTCCAAGTCAACGCGGCCGACGGGCAGTTCCGCAACGACTACATCGACGACACCGGCTGGTGGGGCCTGACCTGGATCGCGGCGTACGACCTCACCGGCGACCCCCGCTATCTGGCCACGGCACGGGCCGACGCGGACTACATGGCCTCCTACTGGGACAGCACATGCGGCGGCGGGGTGTGGTGGAGCACCGCGAAGAGGGTGAAGAACGCCATCCCCAACTCCCTGTACATCGAACTGAACGCCGCCCTGCACAACCGCATCCCGGGGGACACCACCTACCTCCAGCGGGCGAAGGCGGACTGGAGCTGGTTCCAGGGGACCGGCATGATCAACGCCGACCAGACGGTGAGCGACGGCCTCAGCCTGAGCACCTGCAAGGTCGGCGACAGCACGGTCTGGTCGTACAACCAGGGTCAACTGATCGGCGGCCTGGTGGAGTTGCACAAGGCCACGGGTGACTCCTCGGTGCTCGCCGCCGCCCGCCGGATCGCCGACGCCAACACCGTCTCCGGCAAGCTCAACACCTCGGCCGGCATCCTCCGGGACCCCTGCGAGTCGGGTGACTGCGGCGCCGACGGAGCGTCCTTCAAGGGGGCCGACGTACGCGGTCTGGCGAAGCTGAACGCGGTCCTGTCCGACCGCCCCTACACCGCGTACCTCAACAAACAGGCCGCCCAGGCCTTCGCGGCCGACCGCAATCCGCTCGACCAGTACGGCCTGCGCTGGTACGGCCCCGTGGACAAGACGGACGCCGCCCGCCAGCAGAGTGCGCTCGACCTGATGAACGCCGCGTCCTGAGTGCCAACAGGACCGCGGCCCGGCACCCCGGTCCAGCACGAACCGCCGCATGACCCGCACGCCCCGTGGAACCCGCTACCCACGTGTGCCCGACGGCCGGACGCACAGGACGGAGCGGACGGAGCGGGCTCATGTCGGTCGACCTGACTGGATTCCTGGGCGTGGTGCTGCTCGCCTATCTGATCCCCGGCCCGGACTTCCTGGTCGTCGTGCGGGCGGCCGCCCGGCGTCCGGCGCTGGGTCGAGCCGCCGCCCTGGGCGCCCAGGGCGGCCTGTGCGTCCATATGTGCGCGGCCGCCCTGGGCCTCTCCGTCGTCGCCACCCGCTCGGCGCTCGCCTTCACCGTGATCAAACTGGCCGGCGCCGCCTACCTGATCTTTCTGGGCGTACGAGCACTGCTCGCCGCACGACGCCGCGACCGTGACGGGTCCACCGGATCCACCGGATCCACCGGATCCACCGGATCCACCGGATCCACCGGATCCACCAGGCCCACGAAGGCAGCGGTCGGTGGTCCCGCTGCCGCGTCCGGGCAGCACGTCAGCCGGGGTGACAGCCGGAGCGTCAGCCGGCGTGGCAGCTTCCTGGAGGGCTTCCTCACCAACGTGCTCAATCCCAAGGCGGCCCTGTTCTTCCTCAGCGTCCTCCCCCAGTTCGTCAGCCACACAGGGTCCCTGACCCGGCAGATCTTCCTTCTCGGCATCCTGGACGTGGCCGTCGGTGTCGTCTACTGGCTCGTCCTGGTGGGCGTCGCCGCGCGACTTCGTACCGTGCTCGGTCCGGCGTGCCGCCGCCGGTGGGAACTCGTGAGCGGCTGGCTCCTCATCGCCATCGGGGTAGGTGTCGCGGCGACCGAGTGACGCGACATTCTCCGACAGGCCGGTGCCCGCGGAAGCGCTTCGACATAAGCTCCCCGGACCGTGTCCAAGGGCACCCGCGGGCACCCCCCGGCCGCACTCCACCTCCACAGGGACGGACATGACGTACTTCGACAACCCCGTCATACCCGGCTTCAGCCCCGACCCCAGCATCTGCCGGGTCGGCGAGGACTACTACCTGGCGACGTCCAGTTTCGAGTACGTACCCGGCGTACCCCTGTGGCACAGCCGTGACCTGGTGCACTGGCGGCTGATCGGGCATGCGCTGGACCGGCCGTCGCAGCTGGCGCTGCCCGACACGGCCGCCGCCTCCACGGGGGTGTACGCGCCCACGCTGCGCCATCACGACGGTCTGTTCTGGCTGATCACGACCGTGGTCGCCGGGGCGGGCAACATCCTGGTGACCGCCGAGGACCCGGCGGGGCCCTGGTCGGATCCGGTACCGGTCGGCGTTCCGGGCATCGACCCGGATCTGGCCTGGGAGGAGGACGGAACCTGCTGGTGCGTGTTCTCGGCCGACGGGATCCGCGGGGTCCGCATCGACCCGAAGTCCGGCGAACTGCGGGGCGATCCGGTGCCGATGTGGTCGGGCAGCGGACTGCAGTACCCGGAGGGCCCGCACCTCTACCGGATCGACGGCTGGTGGTACCTGCTCCTGTCGGAGGGCGGCACCGAACGCGGCCACGCCCTGTCGGTGGCCAGGTCCCGTACGCTGCCCGGGCCGTTCGCACCGCACCCGGCCAACCCCGTCCTGTCCCATCGCAGTACGGACCACCCGGTGCAGAACACCGGCCACGGCGATCTGGTGCGGGCACACGACGACACCTGGTGGATGGTGCTGCTGGGCACCAGGCCCCGCGGTGACACGCCGATGTACCACGGCATGGGCCGGGAGACGTTCCTGGCACCGGTGCGGTGGGAGGACGGGTGGCCACTGCCAGGACCGCTGGAACCGCGTGCGCAGGCTCCGGCGCTCACCCCTCGTCCCTGGCCGAGGGAGCCGGACCGCGACGACTTCGACTCCCCTGCTCTCGCGCCGTGCTGGGTGTCCCTTCGACGGAGCGACCCGGAGGCCGTCCGGCTCGACGAACGGCCGGGCCACCTGGTCCTGCACGCCCGCGCGGACAGTCTCGACACTCCGGGCGCGCTCTTCGTCGGGCGGCGGCAGCGCGACCCCGACTGCACCGCGCGCACGCTGATCGAGGTCTCCGACGGCGGGCGGGGCGGGCTCGCGGTACGCCTGGACGAGGCACACCACTACGAGGTGGAGGTGGCCGACGGTACGGTCCGCGCGGTCGCCAGGATCGGCCCGCTGAGCCGGTCGATCGCCGAACGGGCCGTGCCCGCCGGTCCGTTGAGGCTGCGCATCGACATCACCACCTCCGACGTCCTGCCGCCCACGGTCACCTCCCGCGACCCGGCGACGGCTCCCCCGCCCGGCCTGCGCGCCGGCGGCCCCGACACACTCCGCCTGGGTTACGAGACGGACGGCGGCGACTTCGAGATCCTCGCCGAACTCGACGGCCGCTACCTGACCACCGAGGTCGCCGGGGGCTTCACCGGCCGTGTCCTCGGCATGTACGCCACCCGGGGCAGCGCGGCTTTCGACTGGTTCGAGCTGCGGTCCGCCTGACGGGGGTTGTGCCATGCGCCGTCCCGGTCTCGTCCGGCAACTCGTGGTCATGAGGTCGCTGTGGGGCGGACCGCCGGGTGCCGAGGAGTTCCTGGCCCACGGGACACCGTGGTGGTCGACGGACGCATCGCCCGGACGAATCACTCGGGCTTCTGGGGCCCTTCCTCGCGGCGTGCGATGAGGGCAAGCAGGAACAACCACTCCTTGCCACTCTCAACGTATAGCGCACCGGGGGGCTTGCGGCAAGACCCCCGTCCTGCTGCAGAATCTCGCACTCAAGACGAGTAACCGCAGAAAAGGGTGATTCACGAAGTGCGTGCGTTTGTGCCGGTCCACGGTCCGCGCGGTGACGTCGAACCAGGAGGAGCCGGTGACATGGACTCTTTGATCACGAGCGCGTTCGACCTTCCCGACCACCTCTCCCCCAAGGCCGATCCGCTGCTGATCGGCGGCGACGAGAGGCACTTCGCGGCCATCGCGGAGAGCCTCGACCAGGCGATCACCGAACTGTCCGACCGACTGGACGCCGAGCGCAAAGCACCCGGCGGCATCGGCCGGGAGGCGATGGAGCGGGACGCGGAGATCCACCGGCTGACCGCTCGGCTGCGTACTCTGCGCCGCTTCGGCCTGGACCTCTGCCTCGGGCACATCGTCAGCGCGGACGACCCCGAGCCGCTGTACATCGGACGGCTCGGCCTCACCGACAACTCCGGGCGACGGCTGCTGATCGACTGGCGCTCCCCCGCGGCCGAACCGTTCTTCGCGGCGACCCATGCCAGTCCGCTGGGGTTGGCGAGCCGTCGCAGGTACCGCTGGACCCGCGGCCGGATCAGCGACTACTGGGACGAGGTGTTCACCGCCGACGGCCTCGAAGGGCGTGCGGCACTCGACGACCACTCGGCCTTCGTCGCCAGTCTGGGCAGCACCCGGTCGAGCCGGATGCGGGACGTGCTCACCACCATCCAGGCCGACCAGGACGCGATCATCCGCGCCGGATCCCGTGGCGCGCTCGTCGTGGACGGCGGTCCGGGCACGGGCAAGACGGTCGTCGCACTGCACCGGTCCGCCTACCTCCTCTACTCCGACCCCCGTCTCGGTCACCGTCGGGGCGGAGTGCTGTTCGTCGGGCCGCACCAGCCCTATCTGGCGTACGTCGCCGACGTCCTCCCCAGCCTCGGGGAGGAGGGCGTACAGACCTGCACGCTGCGGGACCTCGTCGCCGAGGGAGCCGGAGCGGCGGACGAGCCCGACGCGCAGGTGGCGTCCCTGAAGTCGTCCGCGCGCATGGTCGGAGCGGTCGAGGCGGCCGTCAGGTTCTACGAGGAGCCGCCCGCCAAGGGAATGACGGTCTCGACCCCCTGGGCCGACGTCCGGCTGAGCGCCGACGACTGGGCCGAGGCGTTCGAGACGCCGGGGCCGGGTGTTCCGCACAACGAGGCGCGTGACCAGATCTGGGAGGCCCTGCTCACGATCCTGCTGGACAAGCACGACGACGACGTCCCGCCCGACCTGTTCCGCAGGGCGCTGCTGCACGACGAGGAGCTGACCGGGACCCTCGACCGCGCCTGGCCGCTGCTCGAAGCGGCCGACGTCGTGGGGGACCTGTGGTCGGTGCCCGCCTATCTGCGGATGTGCGCTCCCTGGCTCGGCCCCGACGACGTACGCAGGCTGCAGCGCGCGGATCCGCAGGCGTGGACGGTGTCCGACCTGCCGATCCTGGACGCGGCGCGGCAGCGGCTCGGCGACCCGCAGTCGGCGCGGCGCAGGCGTCGGCACGAGGCCACCCTCGCCGCCCAGCGCGAGCGCATGGCGCAGGTCGTCGACAACCTGATGGACGCCGCGGCCGACTCGGGCGCCGACGGTGACGACGGCGAGGGCCTGGTGACCATGCTGCGCGGCGAGGACGCCAAGGTCAGCATGGTCGACGAGTCCGAACTGCCCACCGCCGAACCGGATCTGCTCGCCGGTCCGTTCGCGCACGTCGTCGTGGACGAGGCCCAGGAGCTGACCGACGCGCAGTGGCAGATGCTGCTGCTGCGCTGCCCGTCCCGGAGTTTCACCATCGTCGGGGACCGCGCGCAGGCCAGGCACGGGTTCACCGAGTCGTGGCGGGAACGGCTGGAGCGCGTCGGGCTCGACCGGATCGAGGTCGCGTCGCTGAGCATCAACTACCGGACCCCGGAAGAGGTCATGGCGGAGGCCGAGCCGGTCATCCGGGCCGCGCTCCCGGACGCCAACGTGCCGACCTCCGTCCGCAGCAACGGCGTTCCCGTCGTCCACGGATCCGTCGCGGACCGGGACGCGGTCCTCGACACCTGGCTCGCCGCGCACACGGACGGGATCGCCTGCGTCATCGGCGATCCGACGTTCCGGGCGACTCCCCGCGTGCGGTCGTTGACCCCGGAACTGTCCAAGGGACTCGAATTCGACCTGGTCGTGCTCGTCGACCCGCAGACGTACGGCACGGGTATCGCGGGGGCGGTCGACCGCTATGTCGCGATGACCCGGGCGACCCAGCGACTGGTCGTCCTCACCGGCGGCTGAGCCCGGCCGGTCCTCGCGATCGCCGACCGTCACCGTTGATCGTCGTCGTCGCCCGTCGTCGTTGACCGTCGTCGTTGACCGTCGTCGTCGACCGTCACTGTTGATCTCCGGGCGGTGATCGCGAGGCCCTGCCGTCCACCGCATACGCTTGTCCGTCGCCGTGTTCCGGCATACCGTGCCGCGGTGAATCTCTTCTCGCTCGCCTGGACCGCGTTGCGCACGGCGGTCGCCGAAGTCCCGGACGAGGACTTCGAGCAACCGTCCGGCTGTACGGGATGGCTCGTGCGGGATCTGGTGTGCCACCTGGTCATCGACGCCCAAGACATCCTGATCACCCTGGTCACCCCCGCCGACACCGAACCGACCGTGGACGCGGTCACCTACTGGCAGCTCGGCGAGACCCCGACGGGCGAGGATCCGCTGGACGCCCTGATCCCCCGGCTGGCCGCCGCGTACGGGGAACCGGAGCTGCTGAAGTTCCACTTCGACGACGTCGGGTCCGCCGCGGGCCGCGCCGCCGGTCTCGCCGATCCCACGGCCCGCGTCGGGACCCGCGACGAGGTACTGACCGTCAACGACTACCTGTCCGTGTACGTCCTCGAAGCGACCCTGCACCACCTCGACCTGATCTCCCGGCTGACCTCGACCACCCAGCCGCCCGCCGAGACCCTGGCGGCAGCTCGCGCGTCGCTGGAGAAGATCGCCGGGACCCCGTTCCCTGCCTCGTTCTCCGACAAGGCCGCGCTGCTGATCGGCACCGGCCGGCGGACACCTACCGACGCGGAGGAGGCCGCGCTCGGCACCCTCGCCGAGCGGCTCCCGCTCGTACTGGGCTGAGCGGCAGGCTCCTGAGCTGCGAGTACTCGCCATACGGTCACCCCTCGCTGGATCACACCCCGCTGATCCCCCCAGGGCGGCGCCCTTCTAGGGTGCCGCCATGGACTCGCAGCACTACCTCTCAGAACTGTTCTCCCTGGACGGCCGGGTCGCCCTGGTGACCGGTGGCAGCTCCGGCATCGGGCGGGGCATCGCCGAGGCGCTGGCCCGCGCCGGGGCGAGCGTCGTCGTCGTGGCGCGCAAGGAAGCGGAACTGGCCGCGACGGTCGAGGAGTTGCGTGCGCTCGGCTGCCGTGCGGCCTGGGTCGGCGCGGACCTCGGTACACGTGAAGGCGTGCGCGATGCCGCCGAGCAGGCGGTCGAGGCCTTCGGCGAGCCCGACATCCTCGTCAACTGCGCCGGGATCAACCTCCGGCCGCCGATGAGCGAGCTCAGCGACGAGGTCTGGGACACCACCATGGCCCTGAACCTGGACGCGCCCTTCCTGCTGGGCCGGCGTTTCGGCCCGGCCATGGCCGAACGGGGCTACGGGCGGATCATCCACATCACCTCCCAGCAGGCCCACCGCGCCTTCGTCCAGAGCGGTGCCTACGGCGTCTCCAAGGGGGCGCTGGAGTCACTGGCCCGCTCGCAGGCGGAGGCCTGGTCGCCGTACGGAGTCACCGTCAACACACTGGTGCCCGGCTTCGTGATGACCCCGCTGAACCGGCGTCTGTCGTCCGACCCGGAGAAGGTGACGGCCCTGGCGGCGCGCACGATGGTCGGCCGCAACGGCCTCGCGGAGGACTTCGCGGGCGCGGCGGTCTTCCTGGCGAGCGCCGCCTCCGCGTACGTCACCGGGCAGTCGGTCTTCGTCGACGGCGGCTTCTCCGTGCACTGAAAAGTTTTCCACGACCGGGCTGTGCCCCGTAGGGTGGCCGGTGCAGCTGGTTCGCCCCGTCCGCCAGGCGGGTGCGTCGCAAGAGGGAACCCGGTGGGAATCCGGGACTGCCCCGCAGCGGTGAGTGGGAACGACCGCCGTCACACGCACTGGGCCCGGCCGGGTCTGGGAAGCGACGGCCAGTAGGTGTCCTCCGCAGGGAGGACGTGCCCGCGAGTCCGAAGACCTGCCAACTGCCCGTGCGCGAACCATTCGTGTGCGGAGATCCCGGTGACCTCGTGGGCGGGTCGGCGTACATGATCCGGCGGAAGGCCGTGCCTCGTGCACGGCTCGGATTCCGTCCGGTCGGTCACCCCTTCGCGTTCGCGTCCCGTCCCGGGATCCCAGGGAGATATCTCGCGAAGGAGATTTCCGTGACAGCGCAGTCCGCAGCCGCGGCGGCACGGGCCACCGTGTACGGCTACCCCCGCCAGGGACAGAACCGGGAACTGAAGAAGGCGATCGAGGGCTACTGGAAGGGCCGGGTCGACGCCGACACCCTCCGGGCCACCGCCGCCGACCTGCGCCGGGTCAACTGGCGGCAACTGGCCGAGGCCGGCATCCACGAGGTTCCCACCGGTGACTTCTCGTACTACGACCACGTGCTGGACACCTGTGTCATGGTCGGCGCGATCCCCGGACGCCACCGCGCCGCCGTCGAGGCCGACGCGCTCGACGGCTACTTCGCGATGGCGCGCGGCACCCAGGACGTGGCGCCGCTGGAGATGACGAAGTGGTTCGACACCAACTACCACTATCTGGTGCCCGAGTTGGGCCCGGGCACCGTCTTCACCGCCGACTCCCGCAAGCAGGTGGCGGAGCTGAAGGAAGCTCTCGCGCTCGGGCTCACCGCACGTCCCGTCCTCGTCGGACCCGTCACGTACCTGCTGCTCGCCAAGCCCGCGCCGGGTGTGGCCCCGGACTTCGACCCGCTCACCCTCATCGACCGGCTGCTGCCCGTGTACGCCGAGATCGTCGCAGATCTTCGCGCCGCGGGGGCCGAGTGGGTCCAGCTCGACGAGCCCGCCCTGGTGCAGGACCGCACACCCGCCGAACTGAACACGGCCACCCGTGTCTACCGCGACCTCGGCGCCCTGACCGACCGCCCGAAGCTGCTGGTCGCGTCCTACTTCGACCGGCTCGGCGACGCCCTGCCGGTGCTGGCCAAGGCCCCGGTGGAGGGTCTGGCGCTGGACTTCACCGAGGCGGCCGGCGCCAACCTGGACGCGCTCGCCGCCGTGGGCGGGCTGCCCGGCAAGCGTCTGATCGCCGGAGTGGTCGACGGCCGCAACATCTGGGTCAACGACCTGGAGAAGTCCCTCGCCACGCTCGGCACCCTGCTCGGGCTGGCCGACCGGGTCGACGTGGCCGCCTCCTGCTCCCTCCTCCACGTCCCCCTCGACGCCACCGCCGAACGCGACATCGAGCCGCAGATCCGCCGCTGGCTCGCCTTCGCCCGGCAGAAGACCACCGAGATCGCCACCCTCGCCAAGGGCCTCGCGGGCGGCGCCGGCACGATCGCCGTGGAACTCGCCGCCAACCGGGCCGACCTGGCCTCTCGCGCCGGGTCCGCGATCACCCGCGACCCCGCCGTACGGGCCCGGGCCGCCGCCGTCACGGACGCCGACGCCCGCCGCTCCCAGCCGTACGCCGAGCGGACCGCGGCCCAGCGCGCCCACCTCGGCCTGCCGCTGCTGCCGACCACCACCATCGGCTCGTTCCCCCAGACCACGGAACTGCGCACCGCGCGGGCCGATCTGCGGGCGGGGCGGATCGACAGCGCCGGGTACGAGGAGCGCATCAGGGCCGAGATCGGCGAGGTGATCTCGTTCCAGGAGAGGACCGGCCTCGATGTGCTCGTGCACGGCGAGCCCGAACGCAACGACATGGTCCAGTACTTCGCCGAACAGCTCACCGGATACCTCGCCACCCAGCACGGCTGGGTCCAGTCCTACGGGACCCGCCATGTCCGCCCGCCGATCCTGGCCGGAGACATCTCCCGTCCCGAGCCCATGACGGTGCGCTGGACGACGTACGCCCAGTCGCTCACCGCCAAGCCGGTCAAGGGCATGCTGACCGGGCCGGTCACCATGCTCGCCTGGTCCTTCGTCCGCGACGACCAGCCCCTCGGTGACACCGCCCGGCAGGTCGCCCTCGCCCTGCGCGACGAGGTGAACGACCTTGAGGCGGCCGGGACTTCGGTCATCCAGGTGGACGAGCCCGCCCTGCGCGAGACGCTGCCGCTGCGATCCGCCGACCGTCCGGCGTACCTCGCGTGGGCCACCGAGGCGTTCCGCCTCAGCACCAGTGGCGTACGCCCGGACACCCAGATCCACACGCACATGTGCTACGCCGAGTTCGGTGACATCGTGCGGGCCATCGACGACCTCGACGCGGATGTCATCAGCCTGGAGGCGGCGCGCTCGCACATGCAGGTCGCCCGGGAGCTGGCCGTACACGGCTATCCGCGCGAGGCCGGGCCCGGTGTGTACGACATCCACTCACCCCGGGTACCGAGCACCGACGAGGCAGCGGCCCTGCTGCGCAAGGGACTTGAGGCCATCCCCGCCGAGCGCCTCTGGGTCAACCCCGACTGCGGCCTGAAGACCCGCGCCTGGCCCGAGACCCGTGCGTCCCTGGAGAACCTGGTCACCGCGGCCCGCACGATCCGCACGGAACTGTCCACGTCCTGACGCGCGCAGCGGGCCGGGAGAGCGGGCACGGGCCCCGCCTCCCGGCCCGTCGGCGGTCTGCCGCGGGCCTCCCCATATCGACCCCGGGGCTGGATACTGGACCGATGCGGTTCGCCGCCTTCATGACCCTGCCCGGGCGCGCCGGAGACCGCACACCGACGGTCACGGGGGTGACTCATGGACGTGGTCAGTACCGCGGAAGTACCGCCGGAGGAGGGGTTCGCCTTCTGGCGTGAGGTGAGCTCGAAGCTCTGGGTGCCCTACGACACGCGCTGCGAGCGGCGGGTGGAGAGAGCGTTCAGGGCGCAAGTCGACATCAGCCAACTCGGTTCGCTGCAGGCGACGTTGATGACCACGATGGTGCACTCGGTGCACCGCACCCCCAAGCTCATCCGCCAGGCGGACCCCGAAGTGCTCAAGCTGGGCTGCATCGTGCGCGGCGGCGGCAGGATCACGCAGGACGGCCGGTGCACGGAGTTCGGAGTCGGGGATCTCCTCCTGTTCGACCCCTCCCGGCCGTACCTCGCCGGATTCGCGCCGGATGTGCCGGGAAGCCAGCAACTGCTGCTCCTGCGCTTCCCCCGTTCACTGCTTCCGCTGCCCCACCGGGACGTGCGACGGCTGAGCGCGGTGCGCATTCCGGGCGGCAAGGGCGTCGGCGCGCTGTCCTCGCACTTCCTGATGCAACTGGCGCGGCGCATGAGGGAACTGTCCCCCTCCGACGCCGCCAGGCTGTCCACAGTCACCCTCGACGTGCTGACCGCCGCGCTGGCCAACGCGCTGGATGCCCGGAGTGGCGTGCCGCCCCACACCACGCGGCGTGCGCTCATGGCCCGGATCCATGCCTTCATCCGGGAGAACCTGGGCGATGCGCGCCTGGCACCGGATGCGATCGCCGCGGCGCACCACATCTCCCTGCGCCATCTGCACAAGCTGTTCCACGAGGAGGGGCACACCGTCGCCGGCTGGGTCCGTGAGCGTCGCCTGGAACAGTGTCGTCGCGACCTCGCCGATCCCGGGCTGGCCTACCGGCCGATCGGCGCGATCGCCGCCAGATGGGGGTTCGCCAGTCCCGCGCACTTCAGTCAGGTGTTCCGCGGCTCCTACGGCCTGTCCCCGCGCGAGTTCCGCCGGCAGTGCACGGAGACGAAAGAGCTGTGCGCCGACACGTAACGACAGGCCCGGTCGTGGCGCTCCGGGGCCGTCGAACGGGTCAGGCCGACCGCCGAGGTCTCGGCCGCCGCCGTCTGCCACACGGTCGGCGCCTTCGAGCGGCTCTCGGAATGCCAGGCAGTGGGCAGGGCATACGTCGCTCTGGGCCTTGCCTCGGCCTGGGCCTGGGACGACGTCGGCTACCGGCGGCTGCGCGTCCTGGACTGATCGCGTAGTCGGCCATCGTCAACTGCGGTGCAGTCGCAGCCAATTCGCGTTTTGCCGCGCCAACACGCCCCGCCTGCCTCTATGTTCGCTGCGGCGCTTTGCCACTTAGCCGCACGCACCCTGGAGGCCCTACCCATGCGTACCTCGTTCCGCACCGCGGTGGTCGGCGCGGTCGCCGCCGTCGCCGTCCTGGCCGGGGGAACAGCCCGGGCCACCCCGCCCGGGCCCGGAGTCACCGGCACGCTGATCGCCCAGAAGACGGTCGGCGGCACCGACTATGTCGTCCGCGAGATCACCGTGCCGCCCGGCCAGGCCACCGGCTGGCACTACCACGACGGCCCGCTCTACGCGTACGTGAAGCAGGGCACACTCAGTCACTTCGACTCCACGTGCGCCTCGGACGGTGTGTATGCGCAGGGCAGCCGCGTGCAGGAGCCGGCCGGGCCCGGCAACGTCCACATAGGCCGCAACCTGGGGGACACACCGGTCGTCCTCACCGTGCTCTACGTACTTCCGCACGGCGCCCCCTTCTCCGAGGACGCCCCGAATCCGGGGTGCGCGTTCGAGTAGGGGCGGAAACAGGGGCGGAACCGGCTCAGGCCGTGGTGGCCCGATCGCGGTCGCGGTTGCGGTCCCGACCGCGGTCCCGATCCCGGTCGCGGTCCCGGCTCAGGCGCTTGCGCAGCGTCTGGGCGAACTCCTCCGCCTCCGCGAGCTGCGCGCGCAGCTTCTCCACCTGCCAGACGGCGTGCTCCTCGTACTCGCGCACGCGCCTCAGCAGGGACTGCCGCTCGTACGCCGTCAGGTCGTCGTCGGCGTCGAGGCGGTCGGTGACGGCCAACAGGTCGCGCATCTGCTCCAGGCTGAAGTCGAGCGGCTGCATACGGCGGATCGCCTTCAGCCGTGCGACATCCTCCCTGGTGTAGAGGCGGAAGCCGCCCTGGGAGCAGGCGGAGGGGGCAACCAGGCCGGTCGCCTCGTAGTGGCGGATCGTGCGCAGTGGCAGCTCCGTGCGCGCGCCGACCTCGCCGATCTGCATGTGCTCGCTGCTCATTCGGGCGCCCTACCTCGTCTGTCTCGTCTGTGTCCGTCGCCCGGGCCATGGGGCGGCCGACGTCGATCGCTACCGTGACGTCGAGGTAAAGTATGTGATCATCGGGTCGGTTCCATGACGTTCCCACTCCGTGGGACGGAAGAAAAGTTCCCGTGGCCGCCGACCGCGCAGGAGCGACGACGTCGACGCCTCCGGGACAGCGCCGCTCCCTCTCTGCCCCTTCCTGTCACGCCCTGGGCCGAGGCCGGGCGTGCCCGAGCACGACAGGCCTTCCACTTGCCCACGCCCGCTCCGCCCCCACTGTCCTCACCGTCTTCGGCGTCGTCGGCCTCATCGGCGTCACCGGCGGCCTCACTGTCTTCGCGGTCGCCGGTCGCGCGGCTGCGTGGACTGCGTCCCGACTGGCTGTCCGACCCGAAGGTCTGGCGCACCGAGGTGCTGGCCGGCCTGGTGGTCGCGCTCGCGCTGATCCCCGAGGCGATCTCGTTCTCGATCATCGCCGGCGTCGACCCTGCGATCGGCCTGTTCGCGTCCTTCACCATGGCCGTGACCATCTCCGTCGTGGGTGGCCGCCGCGCGATGATCTCCGCCGCGACCGGCGCCGTGGCCCTGGTCATCGCCCCGCTCAACCGCGAGCACGGTCTGGGGTACCTGGTCGCCGCGGTGATCCTGGCCGGTGTCATCCAGGTTGCCCTCGGCGCGCTCGGGGTGGCGAAGCTGATGCGCTTCGTCCCACGGTCCGTGATGGTCGGCTTCGTCAACGCCCTCGCCATCCTCATCTTCATGGCCCAGGTCCCCGAGATGCATGATGTGCCCTGGCCCGTCTATCCACTGATCACCGGCGGGCTGGCGCTGCTGGTGTTCTTCCCGAAGATCACCACCGTGGTCCCGGCCCCGCTGGTGTCCATCGTCGTCCTGACCGTCATCACCGTCGCGGCGGGGATCGCGGTGCCGACCGTGGGCGACAAGGGCGACCTGCCGTCCTCCCTGCCGGTGCCGGGCCTGCCGGATGTGCCGTTCACCCTCGACACGCTGACGACGATCGCCCCCTACGCGCTCGCCATGGCGCTGGTCGGCCTCATGGAGTCGCTGATGACGGCCAAGCTGGTCGACGACATCACCGACACCCACTCCTCCAAGACCCGGGAGTCGATCGGGCAGGGCATCGCCAACATCGTCACCGGCTTCTTCGGCGGTATGGGCGGCTGCGCAATGATCGGCCAGACGATGATCAACGTGAAGGTCTCCGGCGCCCGTACCCGGCTGTCCACCTTCCTGGCCGGTGCGTTCCTGATGGTTTTGTGCATCGTCTTCGGGCCGGTCGTCTCCGACATCCCGATGGCCGCCCTGGTCGCCGTGATGGTGATGGTGTCCTTCGCGACCTTCGACTGGCACTCCATCGCGCCGGGGACGCTGAGGCGGATGCCGTTCGGCGAGATCGCCGTCATGGTGATCACCGTCGCGTGTGTCGTCGCCACCGGCAACCTCGCGATCGGCGTCGTCGTCGGCTCCGTCACGGCCATGGTCGTCTTCGCCCGGCGGGTGGCCCACCTCGCCGACGTCACCTCGGTCACCGACCCGGACGGCGGCCGGGTCGTCTACGCCGTCACCGGTGCGCTGTTCTTCGCCTCCTCCAACGACCTCGTCGGCCGGTTCGCCTACGCCACCGACCCCGACCGGGTCGTCATCGACCTGACGGCCGCGCATGTCTGGGACGCCTCGTCCGTCGCCGCGCTGGACGCCGTCGAGACGAAGTACGCGCAGCGGGGCAAGACGGTGGAGATCATCGGGCTGAACGGGCCCAGTGCTCGGCTGCACGGGCACCTCAGCGGTGAGCTGGGCGGGCGCTGACGGGCGGGCCTCCGTCGAGGGGCCCGCCCGCCCGCCGTGGCCAGGGGGTGGTTCGGGTCGTTCGTGGGTGCGGGTCGGCCGTAGCTGGGCGCGCAGTTCCCCGCGCCCCTAAAGACAAAGGACTGCGCCGTTCCCCGCGCCCCTCAAAGACAAAGGACTGCGCCGTTCCCCGCGCCCCTCAAAGACAAAAGACTGCGCCGTTCCCCGCGCCCCTGGAAGACAAGGACAGCGCCCCTGGAGGGAGGCGTCAGCCCTTTACCGCGCCTGCCGTCAGGCCCTGGACTATGTGGCGGCTGGCGAAGGCGAACAGGACCATCGTGGGGAGGATGGTGAGGACCGCCGCCGCGGACATCGAGCCCCAGTCGATGTTGAAGCTGGAGATGAAGCCGTTCAGGGCCGTCGGCACGGTCTTGTTGCTGTCACTGTTCATCAGCGTCACCGACAGGAACAGCTCGTTCCAGCAGTTGACGAAGTTGAAGATGAACGCCGCAATGATCCCGGGCCGCATCACCGGCAGCAGCACCCGGAACAGCGCCCCGAACCGGGACAGCCCGTCGATCATCGCGGCCTCCTCCAGCGCGTCCGGGATGTTCTCGAAGAAACCCCGGAGCATCACCGTGCAGAACGGGATGCAGACCGCGATGTAGACGAGGATCAGCCCGAGCCGGTTGTCGACCATCTTGAGGTCGGTCATCAGCAGGTACAGCGGCCCCAGCGCGATGAACGTCGGGATCATCTGGGTCACCAGGGCGGCCATCAGCAGCGCCGACTTCGTACGGAACTCGAAGCGGGCCAGTACGTACGCCGACAGCATCGAGATGACGGTGGCGATCGCGGCGGCGACGGTGGCCACGATGAGGCTGTTGGTGAGGTAGACGCCGAAGTCGGCCTTGCCGAACAGTCCGCTGTAGTTCTCCAGCGAGAAGTGCTCGGGCCAGTAGGCGATCGGGAAGGCGAAGATGTCGCCGGGCGCCTTGAGGGACGTGATGGTGATCCAGTAGAGGGGGAAGACGGTGAAGACCAGCCACAGCCCCAGGAAGCTGAACTTGGTGACCCGGCCCGCCGTGGACTCCTTGCCGATCACGGCTTCACCTCTCGCTTCTCGCGCGTGGCCAGGAGGAAGAAGACCGCGAACACCAGCAGCGTGGCGACGACGATGAGACCGAGCGCGGAGGCCCTGCCGTAGTCGCCCTGCTGCGTGATCTTGATCATCCACGTGGTCACGATGTGCGTCTCGTTGTTCGGTCCGCCGCCGGTCATCCCGAAGATCAGGTCGGGGAAGTTGAAGATCCAGATGATGCGCAGCAGCACGGTCAGCGCGAGCGTGACCCGGATGTACGGAATGGTGATCTGGAAGAGCGTGCGCACCTTGCCGGCGCCGTCCAGGGCCGAGGCCTCGTACAGCTCCTCGGGGATGGACTGCAGCGCGGCGAGGATCATGATCGTGAAGAAGGTGACCCCGTACCAGATGTTGGCGACCACGACGGCGAACATCGCGGTCTTGGGGTCGGCCAGCCAGGCGACCGGCTCGTCGATCAGGCCGACCTTCTGGAGCAGGTCGTTGACGACGCCGAACTCGCTGTTGAACATCCAGCGGAACAGGATGCCGATGAGGAAGCCGGAGATCGCCCAGGGGAAGAAGATGAGCGCCTGGTAGAGGCCGCGGAAGCGGAACCTGCGGCGCAGCCACAGGGCGAGGGCGAAGCCGATCACCAGCTGGGGCACGATCGAGCCGAACACCCAGATCGCGGTGTTGCTCAGCACGGTGCCCCAGGCGGGGTCGGCGAAGACGTCGCGGAAGTTCTGCAGGCCCACCCAGGAGGTGTCGGTCAGGTCCGTCAGGTTCCAGTGCCGGAAGGCCATCTGGCTGCCGGCGATCATCGGGTAGTACGTGAAGACCGCCACGAAGATCGCGGCCGGGGCCATGAAGAGGGTGATGAGGAAACCGCGCCGAGCGGTGAACTCCGGCTTGCGGCGGCCTGGACCAACCTTGCGGACGGGCCGGGAGCCCCCGTTGCCGGAGGCCCCCGCCGAAGCTGTCTTCGCCGTCTCTGTCGCTGACGTCGTTTCGGACGCGGTGGGCATGACTAGTTCTCCTGCTGCCGCTTCTCGGTCCAGTACGTGTCCCAGCCGGCCAGCAGTTCCTTGGGCGTCGTCTTGCCGAGGACCATCTTCTGGATGTCGGCGTCGGCCTTCTGCTGCCACTCGGCCCACCAGGCGACCCCGCGCGGCTGGCTGACGTTGAGGTAGGTGTCCGGGTTCTCCGTCATGGTGACGTAGCTGGACCAGGGGCCGGTCTTGTAGAACGGGTCCTCGGCGGCCGACTTGAGGATGGGCACCAGGCTGTTCTTCTTGGTGAAGCTCGTCGACGCCTCACCCTCGGAGAGGAACTCGACCAGCTTGACGGCTTCCTTCTTGTGCTTGCTGCCCTTGGCGACGCCCCATCCGGCGGTGGCCAGCGGCTGTACGGTCTTGCCGCTGGGGCCCGCCACCAGCGGCGCGGTGCTCCACTGGTTCTTCTTGATGGACTTGGACTCCGAGACGGTGGCGATCACCTCGGGGTCCTGCAGCAGGAAGGCCGTGGAGCCGTTCGAGAAGCCCTCGACCATCTCGGGGTAGCCCCAGGAGACGGACGACTTCGGGGACGCGTCCTTGAAGAGCTTGAGGTAGGTCTGCATGGCGTCGAGCGCCTCGGGCGCGGAGAAGATCGTCTTGCCGCTCTTCAGCTTGAAGCCGTCGGCGGCGTCGATCTCGTCGGCGACGTACGCCTCGATGACGGCGGTGGCGTTGCCCTGGGCGTTGGCTCCGCCGCGGAAGGCGTACCCGTACTTGCGCTTGCCCGGGTCGTGGATGGCGGAGGCCTGTTCCAGCAGTTCGTCCCAGGTGGCCGGCGGCTTGCTGAAGCCCGCCTCCTTGATCAGGTCGGTGCGGTAGAAGACGCTCAGACCGTAGAAGCCGTACGGGACGAAGTACGTCTTGCCCTTGGCGTCCTGGGAGGCCTTGACGGCGTTCTCCGTCATCGCCTCCCAGCCCTTCCAGGACGTGAGGTCCTTCTTCATGTCGTAGATCCAGCCGTTGTTCGACCAGGGTCCGACGGTCGTGTCCCGCACTTCGAGGGTGTCGACCCCGCTGCCGGACTGGAGCATCTGCTGGATCTTCTGGTCGGCCTGCTCGGTGGGCGGCGAGATCAGGTTGACCTTGATCTTGGGGTTCTGCTTCTGGAAGTCCGCTATCAGGCCCTTGATCAGGTCCGTGCGCGCGGGGTTGGTCAGGCTCTCCACCATGTTGAGGGTGACCGTGCCGTCGGCCTGGGAGCCGCTCATGCTGCTACAGCCGGTCAGGACCATCGTGGCGGCGGTGCCGAGGGCGAGAGCTGCCGTCCTTCTTCTCATCGTGCCGACCTCTTTCTGTGCTGCTGTGCGGGGGACGTGGCGTTACGGAGCGCCGGGGGTGCGTGATGCGGGGTACGGAGTGCTCGGTTCTGGGTTCTGGGTTCTGGGTTCTGGGTTCTGGGTGCTTCTACGGCCTGCCCGGTTGTTCGCGGGCCGCGCGGGCCCAGCGGCCGAGCAGGGGGACGCAGTCCTCGGCGAAGTACTCGTAGTCGGCGGCGGTGTTGTAGACGTGCGCGGACAGCCGCATGTAGCCGATGCCGTCGAAGCTGGTGAAGGCCGCCTCCACGCCGAGTTCGCGGGCGGCCCGGTCGCGCAGCGCGTCGGCCTCGATGCGGCTGCCGGCCAGACCGTCCGGCAGCCGGACCAGCCGCATGCCCGGGACCGGCATGCCCACGTCGACGGTGCCGGTGACACCGGTCAGTTCGGCGAAGGCGGCGCCGATGACGCGCTCGCCGTAGCCGGCCAGGTCGTCCATGTACCGGCGGGCCGTGTCCCAGCCCCAGGTGCTCTCGACGAAGTCCAGGGCCGACGGGGCCGCGAGATAGCCGGTGGCGTCGATCGTGCCCTGCTGGTCGAAGCGGTCGGGATACGGATCGGCGGCGCCCCACGAATCGATCAGGGGGTACAGCTCCTCGCGCAGCTCGCCGCGGGCGACCAGCGTGGCGGTACCGCGGGGCGTACAGCCCCACTTGTGCAGGTTGCCCACCCAGAAGTCACAGGTCAGGCCGTCCAGCGGGGCCTCGATCAGACCGGGGGCGTGCGCGGCGTCCACCAAGAGCGGGATACCGCGCCGCCGGGCCTCCGCGCCGACCAGTTCCACCGGCAGTCGGCGGGCGGTCGCGGAGGTGATCTGGTCGAGGACGATCAGGTCCGTGTCGTCGTCGACCGCGGCCATCACGGCCTCGTACGCCTGCTCCTCGCTCGCCTCCAGCGGCACCCGGGCGGTACGCACCTCGCCGCCCCAGCGCCTGGCGAGCCGCGCGGCGCCCATGGTCACCGCGCCGTAGCCGTGGTCGGTGACGACGATCCCGCCGCCCCGGCGCCGCTGGAGCGAGGCGAACACGACGCTGATGCCGGCGCTCGCGTTCGGCACCAGGGCCACGTCGTCGGGGGCGACCCGCAGGAAGGCCGCGAGGTCGATCCGGGCCGCGGCGATCCGCTGCGGCAGGGCCGGAAACCACACCACCGGCGAACTGTCCATCTCGGCACGGAACTCGTTCTGCCGCTCCTGGGCCACCAGGGGGACCGCTCCGAACGAGCCATGGTTGAGGTGCTTCATGACGGGGTCCAGCGACCACGCCCGGGCCGCGGGGCGGCCGTCCGCCAGCAGCAAGGGGCGCGGGGCGGTGGTGACCTCGGTCTCGCTCACATCACTCCACATCTACCGAACCCGAGTGCCCGCCGAAATCCGGTCTGCAGTCCGCAGACATCTGACATCGGGCGGGACACGTATGATGACTCGGCATCCTGCACGGCATTTTTGCGCCACGCAAGAGGTGTGCAGCGATAGTCATCAGATGACTTTCGACCGATACATCGGAGACATCTGATGACTCGGAGTCGCTAGAGTGCCCGAGGGGTACGGTGCTGCCGCCGGCCCGTCACGGGAGGAAACGGATGTCCGCAGTCGACAGGGCGTTCCATGGCCTGCGCCACATGATCGCGACGGGGCGGCTCGGGCCGGGTGAGCGCATTCCGCCCGAGGCCGAACTGGGCGAGGAACTCGGGGTCTCGCGGGGCCCGTTGCGCGAGGCCGTACGGATGCTTTCGGCCCTGGGCGTGGTCGAACCGCGGCACGGCTCGGGCACCTACGTGTCCCAGCTCAGGCCGGAGGACATCATCGGCAGCCTCTCGCTGACCCTCGAACTCCTGCCGCTGACAGGCCTGTTGGAGGTGTACGAGATCCGGCGGGTGCTGGAGGCGCATGTCGCGTCCAAGGCCGCCGCGCGGCGGACCCCTGAGACGGTGAAGTCGCTCTTCGCCCTCATCGAGGCCATGGAGGCGACCGAGGACCCCGCCGAGGCCTCGGACCTCGACCACCGCTTCCATGCCGAGATCGCGCGGGCCGCCGAGAATCCCACGCTGGCCTCGCTGCTCGCGGTCTTCCGCGCCCGCTCCCGCAAGTACCAGATCTTCACGCTCCCCGAGGGGCCGGAGCTGCGGCGCAAGAGCGACGCGGACCACCGGGTGCTGGCGACCGCGATCGCCGACCGCGATCCGGGCGCCGCGGCGGGCGCCGCGGAGGCGCATGTCGCGCAGACGGAGCGGTGGTTGCGGGCGTTCATGCCGCCCGTGGAGGAGGTGGACGACGACGGCGTCCCGGCCTGACGGGTGACTTGACTTGGCCGTCAGCGAGGGCTGGAACCGTAGGCAGGTCGTTGTCCGCGGGTGCGTTGTGGTTGCTCGCGCCGTTCCTCGCGCCCCTGACAGGGCGGGTCGTTGTCTGCGGGTGCGTCGTGGTTGCTCGCGCCGTTCCTCGCGCCCCTGACATGGCGGGTCGTTGGGTGCGGGTGCGTTGTGGTTGCTCGCGCCGTTCCTCGCGCCCCTGATGGGGCGCCCGCTTACGCCTTCGGCATCTGTGTCAGGCTTTTGCCTACTCTCGCTGCTGTCTCGCGGAGCCAGATGTGGGCCGCGTCGTGGGTGTGCACGGGGTGCCACCACAGGGCTTCGCGCAGCGGCACCGCCTCGTACGGGGGCGTCACCACGCGGACGGCGGCGAGGGGTGCGAGCAGCCGGGCGAGGCGCGCCTGGACCAGCGCGATGCGGCGGGTGCCCGCGACCAGCAGCGGCAGCAGCTGGAAGCTGTCGACGGAGACCTCGACGCGCGGCTCGACGCCGAGCATGCCGAGCTGGCGTACGGCCGGGGAGTCGTAGGTGCGCTGATAGGTGACCCAGGGCAGCCGGGCCAGATCCGCGCGGGTGAGCCGGTCCCCGACACCGGGGTGGTCCGCGGACACGACGAAGACCCAGTGGTCCTCGTACAGGTCGGTGGCCGGGAAGTCGCTGACCACACCGTGCGGCATGAGCAGGCCGTCGGTGGCGCTGAGCAGGGTGGCTGTGTCGTCGACCACGGTGGGCGGTGTCTGGCTGAAGCGCAGCCGGATGCCGGGGGCCTCCTCGTGCACGACGCGGGCCAGTTCGGTGCCGAAGACGGCGACGGCGTAGTCGGACGCCATCAGTCCGAACTCCCGGCTCTCCTTGGCCGGGTCGAAGTGGGCCTGGCTGGCGAAGAGGCGTTCCAGCAGGTCGTAGGCGGTGGAGGTGCGGTCCAGGAGTACCTGGCCGAGGGCGGTCAGTTCGTAGTGGGCGCCCACCCGTGCGAGCAGGTCGTCGTCGAAGTGGCGGCGCAGCCGGGCGAGGGCAGCGCTCATGGCCGGCTGGCTGAGCCCGATGCGCTCTCCGGCGCGGGTGACGTTGCGCTCCTCCAGCAGGGCGCGCAGGGCTACGACGAGGTTGAGGTCGAGGCGGGCCAGATTCACGGCGTTTCCTTTGGCATTTTCCTTGACGGTTCCCTTGGCGGTACAGCCGACGGTACGGCGTTGACCAGGGAGGAATAAACACGGTGGATGCCCACCATCCACACAATCTATTTCCCTGATCACGGGTGGCGGGTCCAGATTGGTCCCACCGCAATCAGGAGGACATGTCCGTGAAACCCGAAGCCGCGTCCGCACCCTTCGCCGGCCGTTTCGCCCTCGCCACGCTCTCGGCCCCCGACGGGCCGCCCTTTCCCGCCCTCGTCACGGCGGACGCCCGGGTGCTCGACCTCCGGACCGCCTTCGGCGACGAGCGCCTGACCGTCCGCGCTCTTCTGGAGGACTGGGACACGGCGCTGGGTCGGCTGTCGGTGCTGGCCGACCAGGGTGGTCCGTGGAGCGGGCCGCTCGCGGACTTCCGGGTGCATGCTCCCTTGGAGCCGCGTCAGGTGTTCCAGTCCGGTGCCAACTACCGGCAGCACGTCATCGACCTGCATGTCGCGCACCGCGATCCGGCCGACGACCGGCCCGAGGAGGAGCGGCGCGCCGAGGCCGCCGAGATCATGGACCGCCGGGCGGCCCAGGACCTGCCGTACGTCTTCATCGGGCTGCCGAGCGCGATCACGGGCCCGTACGACGAGGTCGTGCTGCCCTCCTGGGCCGAGAAGCCGGACTGGGAACTGGAGTTGGCAGCCGTGATCGGCCGGCCGGCCCATCGGGTGCCCGTCGAGGAGGCACTGGACCATGTCGCCGGATACACCATCGCCAACGACCTCACCGACCGGGCCACCGTCTTCCGCCGGGACATGCCACAGATCGGCACCGACTGGCTGCGCAGCAAGAACGCCCCCGGCTTCACCCCGCTCGGCCCCTGGCTCGTACCCGCCGGGTCCGTCGCCGACCCCGGCGACCTGCGCCTGATACTCAGGCTGAACGGCGAGACGATGCAGGACGAGTCCACCCAGGACATGATCTTCGACATCGCCCGGGTGGTGTCCTACGCCTCCCAGTCCGCCGAACTCCTGCCCGGCGACCTGGTGTTGACCGGTTCCCCGGCGGGCAACGGCATGCACCACGGACGGTTGCTGCGGGACGGGGATGTCATGGACGGCTCCATCACCGGTCTCGGCGCCCAGCGCACCCGCTGTGTGGCGGAGGCGGCCCGATGAGCCTGGACCCCACCGACCCCGAGGGGGCGATCGCGCGGGCCGCCAAGGCGTACTCCAACTGGGGCCGTTGGGGCGCGGACGACGTGCTCGGCACACTGAACCACCTCGACGAGGCCAAGCGCCGCGAAGGTGCCGCGCTGGTGCGCAGGGGGGTCAGCTTCTCCCTCTCCCAGCGGTTCGACATGAACGGCCCGCAGAAGGGCTGGCGGCGGCGCACCAACCCGGTGCACACCATGCTGGACACCGGCACCGACGCCGCGCTCGGCAACCAGGGCTTCCCGCACGGCATCGGCGGCGCCGACGACGTGATCGCCATGCCGCTGCAGTGCTCCACCCAGTGGGACGGGCTCGGGCACATCTTCGACCACGGCAGGGCGTGGAACGGACGTCCGGCCGAGCGGGTCGTCACCTCCGACGGCGATCTGGTGACGGGCATCGAGCACATGGCGTCGCACGTCGCCGGGCGAGGCGTACTCCTGGACGTCGGCCGCACGATCGGCACAGGCTGCGCGGACGGTGGGGACAGTGCGGGCAGTGCGGGCAGTGCGGGCGGCGAACTGCCCGACGGGTTCGCCGTCACCGAGGGCCACCTGGCCGCGACCGCCGAGGCGCAGGGGGTCGCGATCGGCCGCGGCGACATCGTGCTCGTACGCACCGGGCAGCTCGCCCGGGCCCGCCGCGACGGCTGGGGCGACTACGCCGGCGGTCCCGCGCCCGGCCTGTCCTTCACCACGGCAGGCTGGCTGCACGGCAGTGAGATCGCGGCGATCGCCACCGACACCTGGGGCTTCGAGGTACGGCCCAACGAGTTCGAGCACGCCTTCCAGCCGCTGCACCAGGTGGCCATCCCCCACATCGGCCTGCTGATCGGCGAGATGTGGGACCTGGACGCGCTCGCGCAGGACTGCGCGGCCGACGGCGTGTACGAGTTCTGGCTCACCGCCGCGCCCCTGCCCATCACCGGCGCGGTCGGCTCCCCCGTCAACCCGATCGCCGTCAAGTAGCAACAGGAACAAGGGAGTTCCCGATGAGCACACCCCGTAAGGTCCTGGTGATCGGCGGCGGCGCGGCCGGCAGCGCCGTGACGATCCTGCTGCGCCGCGCCGGCCTCGCGGTGGACCTGGTCGAGGCCAGGAGCGACTGGAACGCGACCGCCGGTTCCGGCATCACCCTCCAGGGCAACGCCCTGCGCGTGCTGCGCGAGTTGGGCGTCTGGGACGAGGTGGAGGCAGCCGGTTTCGGCTTCGGTTCGGTCGGCATCACCGCCCCCGACGGCACCGTTCTGCATGTGCAGGAAGACCTGCGCACCGGTGGTGACGACCTGCCCGCCACCGTCGGTATGCAGCGCCCCCGGCTTCAGCGGATCCTGATCGACGCCGTGCGCGCCAGTGGTGCATCGGTCCGCCTGGGCACCACCGCCGTGATCGTGGACCAGGACGCGGACGGTGTCTCCGTCCGCTTCGACGAGGTGTCCGCCGGCGGCTCCGACAGCAGTTCCGACAACGGCTCTGCCCACGGCTCCGACGCGTCGGCGGACGCCGAGAGGCGTTACGACCTGGTGATCGCCGCCGACGGCCTCGGATCCGCGACCCGCGCCGCGATCGGCATCGCCGACCGGCCCGAGCCGACCGGCATGGCCATCTGGCGGATCGCCGCCCCGCGCCCGGCCGGGCTGACCCGCACCGACCTCGCCTACGGCGGTCCGGCCTACATCGCCGGTTACTGCCCCACCGGCGAAGACACCCTGTACGCCTATGTCGTCGAGGCCAACCGCGACAGGGCCTTGATACCGGCCGGGTCCCACGCCGACGAGATGCGGCGCCTGGCGTGTGCGTACGGCGGCTTCTGGCCGGAGATCACCGAGCACATCACCGACCCGGCGCAGGTCAACCACACCTGGTTCGAACGGCTGTTGGTCGAGGGTTCCTGGCACCGCGGCCGGGTCGTGCTGGTCGGCGACGCGGCCCACTGCTGTCCGCCCACCCTCGCGCAGGGCGCCGCGCTGTCCCTGGAGGACGCCTGGGTGCTCACCCAGCTGCTCACCGGGTCCGGCCCATGGGACGACACGCTGTTCCAGGCGTACTACGAGCGGCGGATCGCCCGGGTGCGTCCGGTCGTGGAGGCGTCCGTGCAGCTCGGGCAGTGGCAGCTGGACGGGGTCCGCGACGCCGATGTGCCCGGCCTGATGGCCCGCACCATGACCATGCTCCGGGAGCTGCCGTGACCACCCCCACTCCCACCTCCACCTCCGCCCCCGCCCCCGCCTCCGCCTCCGCCTCCGCCCCTACCGTCGACGTCCACGCCCACATCCTGATCCCCGAGATCGAGGCGCTGGTGGAGGGGGAGCCGGGACTCGCCGAAGCACGGGGGTTGGACGCCCGCCGCAATGGTCCGGCCGCCCTCGCGGTCAGCGGGCCCATGGTGCGCGACCGCCTGCCCCGGCTGACCGACGCGGCCGTACGTCTGGCCGCCATGGACGCCCAGGGCGTGGACATCCAGCTGGTCAGCCCTTCCCCGTCGCACTATCACTACTGGGCCGGGGAGGCGACGGCGGAGAAGGTGTACCGGATCGCCAACGAGGCCACGGCCAAGCACTGTTCGGCCGCGCCCAACCGGCTGCGCGGCCTCGGACTCGTCCCCCTCCAACACCCGGACCGGACGGTCGAAGCCCTCGACCACGCCCTCGCGCAGGGCCTGGCCGGGGTGGAAATCTCCAGTCACGCGCCCGGCCGGGAGCTGTCCGACCCGGCCTACGCGCCCTTCTGGTCCCGGGCCGAGGAGACCGGCGCGGTCGTCTTCCTGCATCCTTTCGGGTGCACGCTCGACGAGCGCCTCGACCAGTGGTACCTGTCCAACACCGTCGGCCAGCCCGCCGAGAACGCCGTCGCCCTCTCCCACCTCATCTTCTCCGGCGTACTGGACCGCCACCCCGGCCTCAAGGTGCTGGCGGCCCACGGCGGCGGCTATCTGCCCACCCACATCGGCCGCTCCGACCACGCGTGGTCGACCCGTTCCGACGCCGGTGCCGTATGCGCCCAGCCGCCCAGCAGCTATCTCAGGCGCCTGTACTTCGACTCGGTCGTCCACGACCCGCACGTCCTGCGGGAGTTGGTGCGGGTCGCCGGTGCCGACCGGGTGCTGCTCGGCTCCGACTTCCCCTTCGACATGGGCACCGAGGACCCGGTCGGCGCCCTGCGCGCGGCCCGGCTCCCCGGTGTCGGCTTCGACGCCGTACGCGGCGGCAACGCGGCCGCCCTCCTGAGGAAGGACTAACACCATGAGCGCACGCCTGCTCACCCATCTGCGGCACGTCGACCTCGCCGTGCCCGACTACGACAAGCAGCTCGACTTCTACTCCGGCGTCTGGGGCCTGACCAAGGTCGCCGAGGACTCCGGTATCTCCTTCCTGGCCGCCGAGGGATCCCCGGAGCAGTACGTCGTGCGGCTGCGCAGGGCCGAGGAGAAGCGCCTCGACCTCGTCTCGTACGGGGCCGCGAGCCCGGCGGACGTCGACACCCTCGCCGAACAACTCCTCGCCGGTGAAGTCCAGTTGATATCCCGACCGGGCAAGGTCGACACCCCCGGCGGCGGCTACGGTTTCCGTTTCTTCGACATCGACGGCCGCACCATCGAGGTCTCCGCGGACGTGGAGGTACGCAGGCACCGCAGGATCGAGGAGAAGGAGGCCATCCCAGTCAAGCTGTCGCACGTGGTCCTCAACTCGCCCGATCTCGACCGCACCCGGCAGTGGTACGAGCGCCACCTCGGCTTCCTGCTCTCCGACACACTCAGCTCGCCGCACATGGGCGAGGTCATGCATTTCATGCGGATCAGCAGCCGGCACCACTCCATGGCGCTGGCGAAGGGCCCGCACACCGCCCTGCACCACGTCTCCTTCGAGATGCGCGGCCTCGACGAATACATGCGCGGTTCGGGCCGGGTCATGCGCGCGGGCTTCCGGAAGATCTGGGGTCCGGGCCGGCACATGGCGGGTGACAACACCTTCACCTACTTCCTCGACCCGCACGGCAACACCGTCGAGTACACGACGGAGTTGGAGGAGCTGGACGAGGACACCTGGCACCCGCACGTCTACGACTTCTCGCAGCCCGAGGTCACCGACCAGTGGGGCACCGCCAACCCCATGAACGAGCTGGTCGCCAAGGAGTCCTTCAACGACCCCGACCGCGGTGTGTTCATCGCCCCGCCGGTCTGATCCGCCCGGCCCGCCAGGAGAGCCCGTATGCGCTTCGCCACGTATGTCCACCACCACCGGACCCAGGTCGCCGTGGTGGCGACGGACGGCACCCTGTACCCCCTGCTCGCCGTCCGGTCCCTGACCGAACTGCTCGGCGCGACGGACGGTCTGCCCGGCCTGCTGGAGGCGGGGGCGTCGGCTCTCGGCGGGCCGCCCGGGCCGCACGTCTCCCGGGTACGGCTGCTGCCGCCTCTCCGGCCCGCGTCGGTACGGGACTTCGTCACGTTCGAGGAACATGTCGAAGGCGTACGCGTTTCGGTCGACGGCGTCGCGGGCGTCCCCGAGCAGTGGTACGCGGCGCCGACCTTCTACTTCACCAACCCGCACGCCATCTACGGCCCCGGCCAGGACGTACCCGTACCGCCCGGGTCGGCCGCCCTGGACTTCGAACTCGAAGTGGCCGCCGTCGTCGGACGGGAGGGCCGGGACCTCACACCCGAGCGCGCCCGGGACCACATCGTCGGCTACACCGTCCTCAACGACTGGTCCGCCCGTGACCTGCAGTCGGCGGAGATGAGGGTCGGGCTCGGTCCGTGCAAGGGCAAGGACACCGCGACCACCCTGGGCCCGTACCTCGTCACCGCCGACGATCTGGAGCCGCACCGGGACGCCGACGGCTTCCTGCGGCTGGCCCTGACCGCCGGGATCAACGGCCGGGTGGTCGGCAGGGACCTGCTCTCCCACATGAGCTGGACCTTCGAGGAGATGACCGCGTACGCCTCCCGCGGCACCCGCGTCGTACCGGGTGACGTCCTCGGCTCCGGCACCTGCGGCAACGGCGGCTGCCTGGCCGAACTGTGGGGCCTGCGCGGCGAACAGACCCCACCACCGCTGAAGCCCGGAGACACGGTCACCCTCACCGTCGAGGGCATCGGCACCCTCACCAACACCGTCGTTACGGGGGTCGATCCCATCCCCCTGCCACCGGCTCGGCAGCGGCGTTTCTGAGGGGCGCGGGGGACTGTCCGGCCGGCCGCGCGGTTCCCCGCGCCCCTCAGAAACGCCCCTCAGTAGCGCCGGTCAGACCCGTCCACGGGCGAGCCGCCCCGCCAGCAGCGGAATGACGACGGCCGCGGCCACCACATGGGACACCGCCAGGACGATCTGCGTGGACGTGGCGGTGTGCGGCGCGACGGCCGGACCCACCAGGGACAGCGCGGTCAGTGCGACGGTGATCACCACGAAGGTGCGGGCGGGCCGCTTGGCCCAGCGGGCGAGCGCCATCGCCAGGACGACCCCGGCGACCGACCAGAACAGCACGCCCCCGGCGAAGCCGCCGACCGGAATCTCGGCGGCCTCCGTCGCCCCGGGACCGGCCGCCTCCATCGGTACGCCGGCGCCGCGGGCGACGAGAGCGAAGGCCTCGGTCACCACGGCTCCGGCCAACACCGCGAGGGCGCCGACCTGCCACACCGGACGCGTACCGAGGGACTGGGCGAAGGACTGGTTCCGGGACGCGATGTCGCTCATGGCAGGGTCTCCTGTCGGCAATTCCTGGATGTGGGCCTTTCACAGAGTCAGACCGGGGTACGGCCAGGAACTGAGCGGTCACCGGGCAACAATCTTCAGGCCGGCCCGACGGCGGGCCGAGGCGGGTCGCGACCGGGCTCAGGTCCCGGTCGCCGCCGCGGCGGCCCGCCCCGCCGCCCGCCCCGAGAACAGGCACCCGCCCAGGAACGTCCCCTCAAGGGACCGGTACCCGTGGACACCGCCCCCGCCGAACCCGGAGACCTCCCCGGCCGCGTACAGGCCGGGGACCGGTGTGCCGGACGCGTTCAGGACCCGGCCGGAGAGGTCGGTCTGGAGGCCGCCGAGGGTCTTGCGGGTGAGGATGTTGAGCCGAACGGCGATGAGCGGACCGGCACTTGAGTCCATGATCTTGTGCGCCGCCGCCGTGCGGCTGATGCTGTCCCCGGGGTAGGCCAGGGCGTTGCGGATGCCCATGACCTGGAGGTCCTTGGTGTACGGGTTGTCCATCTCCCGGTCGCGCGCCTCGATCTGGCGTTGCAGGTAGGCCAGGTCGATCAGTCCGTCGCCGGTCAGTTTGTTCATGCCGCGGACGAGTTCGGACAGGGTCGTGGCGACGACGAAGTCCACGCCGTTCTTCTTGAACTTCTCGATCGGCTCGGGGGTCTGCCAGATGCGCGAGAGCAGCTTCCAGACGTTCTTCTCGGTCAGGTCCGGGTTCTGCTCGGAGCCGGAGAGCGCGAACTCCTTGGCGATGATCTTCTGGGTGGTGACGAACCACGAGTAGTCGTACCCGGAGGCGGTGATCGACTTCAGTGTGTGGAGCGTGTCGTAGCCGGGCATGTCGGGTGCGCCGAACCGTTTGCCGGTGGCGTCGAACCACATGGACGACGGGCCCGGCAGAATCCGGATGCCGTGGCCCGGCCAGATGGGGTCGTAGTTCCTGAGGCCCTCGGTGTAGTGCCACATCCGGTCGGGGTTGACGATCCGGCCGCCCGCCTTCTCGGTGATCGCGAGCATCCGGCCGTCCACATGGGCCGGAACTCCGGTGATCATGGTCTTGGGCGGGGTGCCGAGCCGGGCCGGCCAGTTCTGCCGTACGAGGTCGTGGTTGGCGCCGATACCGCCCGAGGTGACGACGACGACCGGGGCGCGCAGTTCGAACTCACCGACCACCGTGCGCGAACTGGGCTTCCCGCGGGCGGCGTCGCTCGGCTCCAGGACAGCGCCCCGGACGCCGGTGGCCGCCCCGTCGGTCGTCACGAGCCCGTCGACGCGGTGCCGGAACCTGAAGGTGACCTTCCCGTCCGCGACCGCCGCCCGCACCTTCTTCTCGAACGGTTCGACGACCGCGGGGCCCGTGCCCCAGGTGACGTGGAAGCGCGGCACCGAGTTGCCGTGTCCGTCCGCGAGGCCGCCGCCGCGCTCCGCCCAGCCGACGATCGGGAACCACTGCACGCCCAGGCCCGCGAGCCAGGAGCGCTTCTCCCCGGACGCGAAGTCCACGTACGCCTCGGCCCACTTGTAGGCCCAGTGGTCCTGGCCCGACGTGTCGGTGATGCCGCGGTCGAAGCCGGCGGTGCCCAGCCAGTCCTGCCAGGCCAGTTCCTGGGAGTCCTTGATGCCCATCAGCCGCTGTTCGTCGGAGTCGACGAGGAACAGACCGCCGAAGGACCAGAACGCCTGACCGCCGAGGTTCGTCGCCGGTTCCTGGTCGAGCAGCAGCACCTTGCGGCCCGCCGCGGCCAGTTCCGCCGTGGCGACCAGACCGGCGAGGCCGCCGCCGACGACGATCGCGTCCGCGTCCGAGGCCGCCGAAGAGGCGGCGAAGGCGGGGGCGGTCGCCTGCGCGAGGGCGGTTGCGGCGAGCGCGCCACCCGCCGCCGTCAGGGCACGGCGCCGAGTGATCGCGGCCAGGGCTGGGGAGTTCTCCATGGACTGCCTTCCGGAGGAGACGGAGGAGATGCGAGACGGGACGCCTGATACGGGATACGGATACGGGGGATGTTCCTGGGACCGGCACACTGTTACCGTCGGTAGCCCACAGGGAACCAGGTCGTCACAGCGATGTGGTAGTGGCCGGACACCAACGTGCGGACGACTTCGTTGTGGCCCGGCGACAGCGCGGACCGACGACGGACGGACAGTGGACAGGTCGCGGACGGATCGCGGACGGGCCGCGAAGGGAGAATCGACTCATGGCTGTCGTCCACGAGCGTGAACCGGTCACCGAGATCCTGCGGACGATGGCCGTGGACGACGACGTGTGCGGCGAACTCGTCCGCGCGGCCCGGGCCCACTCCCCCGAAGTCGCCCGGCTCACCGAGGCGGAGAGCCGCTCCCACGTCACCGCCATGGTCCGCGCCGCCGGCGAGTGGTTCGCCACCTTCGACGGGGTCGAGCAACAGGACTTCACGGCCGCCCTGTTACTGGGGGCCGACCGGGCGGGCCAGGGTGTCCCGATGACCGCGGTGCTGCGAGGGGTCCAGGCCGGGCTGGGCCGCGCTCTGGAGATCACCGTCGAGCGCTGCCGGGCGGCGGGAGTGCCGGACAGCACCCTGCTCGGCGTCGTCCTGCGTCTCAACGAGTACGGCGACGCGATCGAACGCCATGTGATCAACGGCTACCGGGCCGCCGAGCGGGCCGCCCCGCACGAGAGCGCCGAGGTCCGCACGCACGTACTCCGCAGGCTGCTGGTCGGCGGAGTCGTACCGTCACCCCTGGAGATGGCCGGGGCCGGGATGCGGCCGGGCGGCGGACCGCACCACTGCGTCGTCGCGGACGCCGGCAACCCCGCGGCCGTACGCCTCCTCGCGGACCGGCTCTCCGGGCTCGGCGCGGTCTCCGGCCTGATCGAGGGACGACTGGCCGGCCTGTGCCGGCGGCTGCCCGGGATCGGGGAAGCCGGAGCGTCGGCCCTCGTGGTGGTCTCACCGGCCGCTCCGCTGGAGGAGATCCGCCCGCTGTACCGGCTCTGCGTCCGGGCCGTGGACATCGGGGTACGGCAGGGGCGTCAGGGCCGGTACGAGCTGACCGACTTCGCCGCCGAGATCGCCCTCGCCGACCAGCCGCTCCTGGGCGCGCACCTCAGCGCCCGACTCCTGGGCGCCCTCGACGAGTCGGACGCCTTCCACCGCCAACTCGCGGTCACCGCACTGACGTTCCTCGACAACGGCCGCCGTCTCGACCAGAGTGCGACAGCCATGTTCACCCACCCCAACACCGTCCGCTACCGGCTCGGCCGCCTCCAGCAGATCACCGGGCACCCCCTGACCGACCTCACGTCCGGGCCCCTCGCCGAACCACTGAGCACCCTGCACTGGTGGTGGGCCCTGACCACCTGGCTCCGGCAGGACCCGGAACCGCGCCAGGACCTGTCCTAGGCCGTCCTAGGCCCTGTCGTCGCGGGTGCCGAGTTCGGGCCTGCGGTCCCCCTTGCGGTCACGGCGGGCGAGCAGACGCTGGGCGCGGGTCAGACCGTTCGGTATGTTCCTGCGCAGCGCGGCCCGGGCGGCGTTGGAGCCCGGGGCCCCGTGCACACCGCCTCCCGGATGCGCGGAGGCCGACGCCAGGTAGAGGCCCTTGACCGGCGTCTCCGGGCGCCCGGTGCCCGGGACGGGCCGGAACACGAGCTGCTGGTGCAGAGCCGTGGTGCCGCCGTTGATGGCACCCCCGTGCAGATTGGCGTCGAGTGCCTGGAGGGTGGGCGGTGCCAGCACGCGCCGGGCCCGGATCAGGGAGCGGAACCCCGGTGCGAAGCGCTCGACCTGCCGCTCGACCCGGTCGGCCATCAGCTCCTGCTCCTTCGCGTCCCAGCTCCCGGTCAGCCCGTCGTCACCCGCGTCACCCTTGATGCGGTGCGGGACATGGGTGTACGCCCAGGCCGACTCGGTGCCCTCGGGCGACCGGGTGGGGTCGGCGGTCGTCATCTGCCCGAACAGCGCGAACGGCCGGTCCGGTACCTGCCCCATGGCGACCTGTGCCGCGAACCGGGTCAGCTCGTCGACGCCGTCCGCCAGGTGCACGGTTCCCGCGCCGACGGCCTCGGGGGCCTGCCACGGGACGGAACCGTCGAGGGCCCAGTCGACCTTGAAGGTGGCGAAGTCCCACTGGAACCGGCGCAGATCGGCCAGCACCTGCGGCGGCAGGTCGGCACTGTCCACCAACTCGCCGTACAGGGCTGGCGCGGACACGTCCGCGAGTACGGCACGGCCGGCGGACACCGTCTCGCCGCCGGCCGTGCGCACCGCCACGGCCCGGCCCTCCCGGACGACTACGCGGCTCACGCGCTCCCCGCACCGGAGCACCCCGCCGCGCTCCTTCAGCCGCCGGGTCAGCGCCCCGATGAGGGCGCCCGAACCGCCGACGGGAACGGGAAACCCGTACGTCTGGCCCAGCATCGACATCAGCCAGCCGAAGCCGCCGCTTCCCGCGGCCTCGGGGGCGAGGTCGGCGTGCAGCGCGTTGCCCGCGAGGAGCAGCCTGCCGCCCTCGCCGCGGAACTCCTCCTCGCCGAGCCGCCGTACCGGCAGCACCATCGACCGGGCCAGGCGCAGCCCGCCGGCGGTCCGCAGACGCAGGGCGAGGCGGGCGCCCGCGCGCACCGGCGGAAAGGGGGTGAACAGCGCTTCCAGCAGGTCGGGGCGCAGCCGCTCCCAGACCCGGTGCAGCTCACGCCAGGCGTCGCCGTCTCCCTCGGCGAAGACGTCCAGGGACGCGGCGGTGTCGTCGAGGTCGCGTCCGAGCACGGCGCACCGGCCGTCGGACAGCGGGTGGGCCAGTACGCGGGGGGCATGGCTCCAGTGCAACCCGTACCGCTCCAGGTGGAGTCCGGAGAGGACCGGGGAGGCCGCGGCGAGGGGGTAGAACGAGCTGAAGAGGTCGTTCGTGAAGTCCGGGTCGACCCCGTTGTCGTGCCGGACCGCGCCCCCGGGCTCGTCCTGTTCCTCCAGGACTTCGACGCTCCAGCCCTCGTCGGCCAGCAGGTTGGCGGCGACGAGCCCGTTGGGACCGGCCCCGATGACTACCGCGTCCGGCATGGCCGCCTCCCGTCCCGCTGCCGTGTCGCACGGACGGCGCCGGTCATGCCGGCCTCGGCTCCGTGCGGGCGGGCCGGGACCGGTTCTGCCCGTCGCCCTCGCACACGTCGGCCAGCCGCTTGAGCATGGCCCGGTGCCGTACCTGGATGAGCCCTTCGACGGCCACGTTGTGCAGGGTGCCGCCCGCTCCCTGCAGCGGATGCTCGTCGATGATGACCAGCGTGTACTCGCCCCAGGGCCGCAGTTCGATGGCGATGCGGGCCGTGCCGAGCGGACCGGCAATCGCTTCCAGCTCCAGCTCGCGCTCCTCGACGCACGCCCGTACGACCGACTCGTTGCGCAGGGTCCAGAGCCCGACCCGCACCTCGTAGCCGATCGCTGAATGCACCTGCGGCCACTGGCCGCGCACGGGGTACGAGGATGCCGTCCCCACGACCCAGTCCGCGTACCGGGTGCCGTCGGCCAGGACGGCCCACACCTCGCTCGGACTCTTCTTGATGAGCCTGTGGCGTACGGCCACCTCTGCCTCCCTCGTCTCGCACCCGTCGGTAGCGGAGTGATCGGTGCCGAGTCCCCCGGCAGCCGGAGTTCAACCGACCGGCGATCTGCCGCCGCCCGGGCTGCCGGGGCCGTCGGCCCGGCCGCCCGCGCCGAGCAGACCGGTGGGGCGGAAGGGCTCCCGGGCCGCCAGCCGGGGCAGGGCCCGGCGCGACACGCGCAGCACGACCGGTGGCAACGCGGCACGGCCCAGCTGGGCGGCGACCAGCCAGCCGGGCACGTACACGGAGGTGCGCCGCCGCTCGACGGCCCGCACCAGCCGGGCCGCGACGTGCTCCACCGGATAGACGCGGCGGGCGGGGGGCGGCATGTGGCCCCGCAGTTCGCGCAGCACCGCGTGCCGGTCGGCGTCGCGGATCATGTCGGTGTCGGTCCAGTTGAGGTAGGCGATGCCCACCGCGACCCGCTGATGCGCCACCTCGGCCCGCAGGGAGTGGGCGAAGGCCTCCACACCCGCCTTGGAGGCGCAGTAGGCGCTCATCATCGGCGACGCGCCGATCGAGGCCAGCGAGGCGACCTGGAGGTGGTACCCCGCCGTGTCCACCAGATCCGGCAGGAAGGCGCGCGCGGTGATCGCGCTGCCGGTGAGGTTGACGTCGATCACCCGGCGCCAGGAGGCCGCGTCCGACTCGGCGAAGGGGCCGCCCTCGGCGATGCCCGCGTTGGCGATCACCACGGAGGGCTTGCCGAACGTCCCGCGGACTTCCCGGGCGACGTCGGTCATGCCGGTGTCGTCGGTGACGTCGACCTCCCAGACGCCGGCCGGGGTGGGCAGTTCCGCCGCCAGTGCCTCCAGCGCCGGTTTCTCGTGCCCCAGGAGCGCGAGGCGGGCGCCCCGACGGGCCAGGTCCCGTGCCAGGGCGGCGCCCAGGCCCCTGGCCGCTCCGGTCACCACCACGGTGCGGCCACGCAGCGGATCGTGTTTCACGGGTCTCCCTTCGTACCGGGTTCAGGTCTTCCCCGAGCCGACGGGGATACTTCCCGGTGACGGCCGGACCCGGATGCGGGTCGAGGCCACCCGTTCCCATCCGACCACGAGTCGGTGCGCACCGCCCGCCGTCGGGTCGTGTGCCGACCGCGCCCCTTCCGGGGCCGGCCTCGTCAGAATCATTGACGCGCCTGACGCTGGACTCTAATTTCTGATCGATCTCCCGAACCGCGTTCGAAATACCGACCCACGGCATCCGCCGGGGCCCTTCGTCACGCCCGCACCCGCTTGGAGACCACGATGAGCGCAAGACCCCAGCCGTCCCGGCGCCTCCTCCTCGGCATGGCCGCCGCGACGCCGCTGGCCGCGTCCGGCGTACTGACCCTCGGTGCCGGCACCGCCCACGCCGCGGACTCGGCCTATGTGATGTGCTACTTCACCGAGTCGACCAGCCTCGGCCTCGGCACCGACTACGGGCTCCATCTCGCCGTCAGCACCGACGCGCTGAACTGGACACCGCTCAATCAGAACAACCCCCTGGTCACTCCCACGGCGGGCGCACTGGGCCTGCGGGACCCCTTCCTCATGCGCAAGCAGGACGGCACCTTCGTCGTCATCGCCACCGACCTCAAGGGCACCGACTGGAGCTACAACAGCCAGTACATCCACGTCTGGGACTCCGCCGACCTGCGCACCTTCACCGGCTACCGCCGACTCAAGCTGCACGACATGGCCACGCACAGCTGGGCACCCGAGGCGTTCTGGGACGCCGGCCGGGGCCAGTACGCGGTCATCTACTCCTCGGTCAACTCCAGCGGCCACAACGTGATCATGGTCAACCACACCAGCGACTTCGTGACCGCGTCGGCTCCCCAGGTGTTCTTCGACCCCGGGTACGACGTCATCGACGGCAACATGGCCGTCGGTGTCAGCGGCTACAACTACCTCTTCTACAAGAAAAACCAGACACTGGTGGCGGCGAGGTCCACCTCCCTCACCCCGGGCAGCTTCACGGAGTTCGGCGCGGGCGTCGCACACGGCGGCACCGAGGCCCCGACCGTGTTCAAGTCACTGACCGGCGCCAACTGGTACCTCTGGGGAGACACCTACACTCCGAACGGCGTCTTCTACGCCTGGCAGTCCGGCAACCTGGCCTCCGGCACCTGGACCGCGCTCGACCAGAAGACCTACACCCAGCCGGTCAACTCCAAGCACTGCGGCATAGCGACGATCACCACGACCGAATACAACAACCTGCTCACCAAGTGGGGCGCCCCGGCCTGGAACCGGCTCAAGTCGTACAACTACCCGGATCGTTACGTCCGCCACGCCAACTACGCCGCCCGCGTCGACACCTACCCCTTCGACCTGTACACCGACTCCCAGTGGAAGCTCGTCCCGGGCCTGGCCGACAGCTCCGGCGTCTCCTTCCAGTCGGTGAGCCACCCCACCCGCTATCTGCGGCACTACAACTACGCGCTCCAACTCGACGTCAACGACGGCACGTCGACGTACGCGGGCGACGCGACCTTCTACCGTACGGCCGGTCTCGCCGACTCCTCCTGGGCGTCGTTCCGCTCGTACAACAACCCCACCCGCCACATCCGCCACGCGAACTACGTGCTGCGCGTCGATCCGGTCTCCACGGCCACGGAACAGCAGGACGCGACGTTCCGCGTCGGGTACTGACGGCCGGGCGCCTCGCGTACCACGCGTCAGTGATCGCCTATCTTGGCGCGTATGCAGTCATACACGATCGGCCAGGCGGCGCGTCTGCTCGGGGTGAGCCCGGACACCGCGCGGCGCTGGGCGGACGCGGGCCGGATGGTCACGCACCGGGACGAGGGCGGGCGGCGCCTCATCGACGGCAAGGACCTGGCCGCCTTCTCCGTCGAGCTCGCCAGGAGCGACGGCGAGGAGGACACCTCGTACACCTCCGTGCGTAACGCCTTTCCCGGCATCGTCACGGCGGTGAAGCTCGGTGATGTCGCCGCCCAGGTCGAGATCCAGGCCGGCCCGCACCGGCTGGTGTCACTGCTGACGCGGGAGGCCGTGGAGGAGCTGGGCCTTGAGGTAGGGGTGGAGGCCACCGCCCGGGTCAAGTCGACGAACGTACATATCGACCGGGCCTGAGAGCGGCACGGCGGCTACGGGGGTGGCCTCCAGCGGTCACGCGCCGCCCTGGAGGCCGGTCATGTGGTGACCGAGTACGAGTGCGCGCCCGTACCGGCCAGTGCGCCCGCGTCCACGATCAGGTACTCGTCGCGGATCGGGCGGCCCGCCAGCCAGGACTCCAGGATCTCGCGGGTGCCCGCCGCGTAGCGGGCCTGCGCGGAGAGCGAGGAGCCCGAGATGTGCGGGGTCATGCCGTGGTGCGGCATGGTGCGCCACGGGTGGTCGGCGGGGGCGGGCTGCGGGTACCAGACATCGCCCGCGTAGCCCGCGAGCCGGCCGCTGCGCAGGGCCCGGTCGACGGCGTCCCGGTCGACGATCTTCGCCCGTGCCGTGTTGACGAGGTACGCGCCGCGCTTCATCCCGCCCAGCAGCTCGTCGCCGAAGAGCCCTTCCGTCTCCGGGTGCAGCGGCGCGTTGATCGTGACGACATCGCAGTGCGGGACCATGTCGGCCGCGCTCTCGTGGAACGTCAGTCCCAGTTCGCGTTCGACGGCCTCGGGGAGCCGGTGGCGGTCGGTGTAGTGCAGCTTCACGTCGAAGGGCGCGAGCCGGCGCAGGACGGCCAGGCCGATGCGTCCGGCGGCGACCGTACCGACGTGCATACCCTCCAGGTCGTACGAACGGGCGACGCAGTCGGCGATGTTCCAGCCACCGTCCAGCACGACCCGGTGAGACGGCAGGTAGTCGCGTACGAGGGACAGCGTCATCATCACCACGTGCTCGGCGACGCTGATGCTGTTGGAGTACGTGACCTCGGCGACCGTCACCCCGTGCGCGACCGCCGCGTCCAGGTCGACGTGGTCGGAGCCGATGCCGGCCGTGATGGCGAGCTTGAGGTTCTGGGCGGCGGCGATGCGTGCCGGGGTCAGGTAGGCCGGCCAGAACGGCTGGGAGATCACCACGTCCGCGTCGGGCAGCTCCCGGTCGAAGACCGACCCGTCGCCCTCCTTGTCGGAGGTGACGACGAGGGTGTGCCCCGCCTTCTCCAGGAAGCCGCGCAGGCCCAGTTCGCCGGAGACACTGCCCAGCAGATGGCCCGGCGTGAAGTCGACGGCGTCGGGAGTGGGCGTGCTCCGACCGCCCGGGTAGTGGTCGATCACGGGGAGGTCGTCACGGGCGTACGTGGTCGGGTATCCGTCGGTGGGGTCGTCGTACAGCACACAGAGCACCTTGGCCATGGTCACGGCTCCTCAACTGCGTTGGCTGCGGGTGCTGTTCACGATCCATGGCGCCGATTGCCCTGGTCAAAGCGATTCTCGCTATGTCCGTATAGCCGACGGCTATCACCTGGTCCCGTCGAGGCGCGATCCGTCGAGGTACGTCCGCAGCAGTACGTCCAGCGCCTCCCGTACGCCGGCCCGGCGCGCCTCCGTCAGCAGGGCCCCGGCGAGTACGGACGGGGGGTCGTCGGGGCCGGTCACCAGGCCCACCCGGGGCCCGTGCGCCGGTCCCTCCAGCGGCACCACCCGCATGCCGTCCGGTACGCCGAACATGTGCAGCCACGCGTGGGAGATCACGCTGGACCAGCGACCGCCGGGGAGGTGGGCGTAGAGGCCCGCGACGCTGTCCGACTCGATCGCGGGAGCGGCGGTGGCCCCGTCGGCGGCGAAGCACTCGTCGATGATGCGGCGGTTGCGCATACGGGAGTTGAGCAGGCACAGCGGGAGCGCGGCGGCTGCCGCCCAACCCGTCGTCGGGGCGCTCCCGAGCGGGCCGTCGACCGGGGTCAGCAGCACATACCGCTCCTCGTACAGCGGGAGTCGCCGCACCCCTCGTAAGGAGTCGTCGTCGAGATAGGTCATCGCCGCGTCCAGCTCGAACTCGGCGAGGCCGTGGGTGATGTCGGCCGACGACAGCGACTCGATGCTCACCCCGGCCCGGGGGTGGCGGTCGCAGAACGGGGTGGTCAGGAGGGAGACGGCGGGCAGTGCGGTGGGGACCACGCCCAGGCGCAGGGTGCCGGTCAGTCCGTCGCCCAGGGCGGACAGCTCCTGGCGGAGGGCGTCGCCCTCGGCGAGGATGCGGTGCGCCCAGGCCAGCACCACCTCGCCCTCCGGCGTGAGGCCCTCGTAGCGTCGGCCGCGTCGCACGATCGGCACGTTCAGTTCGTGTTCGAGACGACGGATCGCGGCGGACAGCGAGGGCTGGGAGACATGGCAGGCGGCGGCCGCGCGGACGAAGTGGCGCTCCCGGGCGAGGGCGACCAGGTATTCCAGCTGGCGCAGTTGCACGCGTGACCTCCCAGGGGACGCCGGGCCCTCATCCGCCTGCCCCCGGCATCCGGGTCTCGACGAGGAGACGCGGGCGCAGAGGTCGGCCGGTGCGGGTCAGTCCGTGCGGGTCAGTCCGTGCGGCGCACGGCCCGTGCCAGGAAATGGTGGGCCGCGTCCTCGTAAGAGTCCAGGTCCCAGCCCGCCGCGTGCAGCGCCGGGCGCAGGTTCTCCTCGGCCAGCGGGTCGTCGGGGTCCAGGGCGCGGCCGTGGCGGGCGGCCCGTTCGGCGCGGCCGGAGGGATGGAAGAGCAGGAGGACACCGTCGGGGGCGGTCACGCGGGCCCATTCGCGCAGTGCGGTCGCGGGATCGGGGACATGGTCGACCAGTCCCGCGCTGAAGATGCCGTCCAAGGACCGGGCGGGCAGCGGAAGTCGGCACGCGTCGGCCAGCAGAAGTCCGGTGCGTCCCTTCCCGGCGGCTGCGGTGAGCATCGCCGGGGTGAGGTCCGCGCCGAGCACGACACCCTCGGCGCCGACCTCGGCGCGCAGGGCGGGCAGGGCGCGGCCACTGCCGCAGCCCACGTCCAGCGCCCGCTGTCCGGGGCGCAGGCCCATGCGCGAGACGGCCGCCGTGTAGCGGGGGCCGTCGACGGCGAAGCGCTCCTCCCACGCGGCTGCCCGGGGCGTGAAGAAAGCGCGGGTCGTGGTCGCCGTAGCCCGGCACGCGGCCAGAGTGGCGAAGCGCTCGAACACGGCATCCCGGTGCCGGGCCGGCGTCGCCGGTTCGGCGGGAGCGGCCTCCTGGAGGTCCGGGGCGGTGGCCGCCTTTCCCGGGAAAGCAGTCGCGAAGGCGTCGGCCGTCTTCTTGTTCACCTCCAGGTGGAACTGCGTCCCCCAGGCCGAGCCGCCGATCCGGAAGGCCTGCACCGGGTAGCGGTCGCAGGACGCGAGCAGGGTCGCGCCGGCCGGGAGGTCCATGGTGTCGTCGTGCCAGTGCAACACGCGCAGGCGCTCGGGCACTTCGGCGAACAGCGGATCGGCAGCCGCGGCCGGAGCCGTCCGTAGCTCTCCCCAGCCGATCCGCCGGCCCGCGCCGGGACGGGCCGTGCCGCCCGCCGCCACGGCCAGCAGTCGCGCGCCGAGACACACCCCGAGGACGGGGACCTCCGCGTCCAGGGCGGCTCGCAGCAGGGACAGTTCCGCCGCGCGGGTCGCGAAGGCCGGGGAGTCGTCGTACGCCGCCGTGGGACCGCCCATGACGATCAGCGCGGCCAGTCCCGCGGGCGATTCGGGCACCGGGTCTCCGGCCCAGGTCCGGCACACGCGCACCGGCAGTCCCGCCGCCGCCAGCGCGGTTCCGAGGGCGTACGGGCCCTCGTGCGGCAGGTGCCGGACGACCAGGGCGCCCGTCGGTTCGGCCCAACTCACAGGAGGTAGCCGCCGTCCACGCGGATCGCGCTGATGCCGCTGATGTGCCGGGCGCCGCAGCGGTCCTGAGGCAGCACCAGCTGCGGTCCCGGGCCGTCGAGCGGGCTGTCGTCGATGGTGGCCGCGAGCAGGACGGGGGCGCGGCCGAAGTCGGGGTCGATCTCCGCCCAGGACAGCAGCGCGTGGTGGCCGTCCCTGCCGGACACCGCGATCAGGAAGCGCAGGCGTTCCTTCCGGCGGGCGGGGTCGAAGCCGGGCCCTGCCGCCACCAGTACGTCGTGCAGCAGGGGGCCGGTGAACCGGTGGCGCCGGCTGCCGCTGGTCGCGCACTCGAAGCCGACCTCGACCGCGTGCTGCGGCCAGGCGAGCAGGTCGGACACCGTCATCCGGGCCGGACGGGTCAGATCACCGGTGAGGGCGAGCTCCGCCACCGGGCCGACGGCCGTACCGGCGACTGCGAGGGACTGACTCACGGGCTACCACCTCCCGGATGACCGTACCCGGACCCGTACCCCGTACAAACGCACATGCAAGCTGTCCTGATCGTTGGTCCGGCTTGTGCGAAGCACCCGAAGACTTTCACCTCGCATCTGCGGCAGTATCATCAACGCGTGCACACCCGCCGTCCCCGGGCCGTTCCGGGTGGTGGCGCTCGTCAGCCGTGACCCGGCCGACGGGCTGAGGCCGGCACCCGGCGTTCCGACGGTTTGCCGTGATCACGTCGACCGACGTGGTCGTCGAAGGACCGCAGACCGCGGAACGTGGTCGTCGAGAACGCAGACGGTCCGTCAGGACCACAGATGATGGTGTCCGTGAGGACCAGAGGGAGTGGACCCGTAATGACCCGTACCGCGCGCCGGACCCGCAGGACCCGTCGGAGCCTCCAGGTGGCCGGCGCGGGTGCCGCCGCCCTGCTGGCGCTGAGCGCCTGCTCGTCGTCCGAAGACGACGCGTCCGATTCCTCGTCGGCGAAGTCGGACTCCTCGGCGTCCGCCTCCTCGGCGGACAAACTGTCCGGCACGGTGACCGTGTTCGCCGCGGCCTCCCTCAAGGAGAGCTTCACGACGCTGGGCGAGCAGTTCGAGAAGGAGCACCCGGGCACGAAGGTCACCTTCAGTTTCGGGGGCAGCGACTCGCTCGCGGCAAGCATCACGGGCGGCGCCCCGGCGGACGTGTTCGCCTCCGCCAGCCCCAAGACGATGAAGATCGTCACCGACGCCGGGGACGCGTCGGGGACGCCCGCCACCTTCGTGCGCAACGAGCTGGAGATCGCCACCCTGCCCGGCAACCCCGACGGGATCGCCTCCCTCAAGGATCTCACCAAGTCGGGTCTGAAGGTCGTGCTGTGCGACGAGGAGGTGCCCTGTGGCGCCGCCGCCCGGAAGGCCCTGGACGCGAGCAAGCTCAAGCTCACCCCCGTCTCCTACGAGCAGGACGTGAAGGCGGCGCTGACGAAGGTCGAGCTGAAGGAGGCGGACGCGGCGGTCGTCTACAAGACCGATGTGCACGCGGCGGGTGACAAGGTGGAGGGTGTGGAGTTCCCCGAGTCCGACGACGCCATCAACGACTACCCGATCGTCCCGCTCAAGGACGCGCAGAACACCGAGGCCGCCAAGGCCTTCATCGCGCTGGTGCGGTCCGCCGAGGGCCAGAAGGTCCTGACCGGGGCCGGGTTCCTCAAGCCGTGACCTTCCCTGTCGACACGTCCGACGCCGCGACCGGCACCCTCAAGGGTGGGCCGCGGCGTCGGCGCGTCCGGACGGGCGAGGGCGCCGGTGGCCGGGGCGTGCCCCTGCCGCTGCTGGTGCCCGCGCTGATCGGCCTCGCGTTCCTGATCGTCCCGCTGATCGCCCTGCTCGTACGTGCCCCCTGGCGGAGTCTGCCCGACCTGCTGACCAGCGCCGAGGTGTGGCAGGCGCTCCGGCTGTCCCTGGTCTGCGCCACGGCGGCGACCGCGGTGAGTCTCGTCATCGGCGTGCCGCTGGCCTGGCTGCTGGCCCGCGTCGAGTTCCCCGGCCGCGGCCTCGTACGGGCCCTCGTCACGCTGCCGCTCGTACTGCCGCCGGTCGTCGGCGGTGTGGCCCTGTTGATGGCGCTCGGCCGCAACGGCATCGTCGGCAAGTGGCTGGACTCCTCGTTCGGGATCACGCTCCCCTTCACCACCACGGGGGTCGTCATCGCCGAGGCGTTCGTCGCCATGCCGTTCCTCGTCATCAGCGTCGAGGGCACGCTGCGCGCCGCCGACCCGCGCTACGAGGAGGCCGCCGCCACGCTCGGCGCCTCCCGCTTCACCGCGTTCCGCCGGGTCACGCTCCCGTTGATCGCGCCCGGTATCGCGGCGGGCGCGGTCCTGGCATGGGCGCGGGCGCTCGGCGAGTTCGGCGCGACGATCACCTTCGCGGGCAACTTCCCCGGCCGTACGCAGACCATGCCGCTGTCCGTGTATCTGGCCCTGCAGAGCGACCCGGAGGCCGCCATCGCCCTCAGTCTGGTCCTGCTGGCCGTGTCCGTCGCGGTGCTGGCGGGCCTGCGCGACCGTTGGATGACAGCAGGATGACCGAGCCCCGTCACACCTCCGACGCCGCCCCTGACGTACGCGCCCACACCTCCGATGCGGGCCTCGACGCGCATCTCGTCGTCGAGCGCGGCGCCTTCCGTCTCGACGTGGCACTGCGCGTCGCGCCCGGCGAGGTCGTCGCCCTGCTCGGCCCGAACGGCGCCGGCAAGACCACCGCCCTGCGCGCCCTGGCCGGTCTGGCACCGCTCACCGGCGGCCGGCTGCGGCTGGACGGCACGGCGTTGGAGCGTACGCCGCCGGAGTCCCGCCCGGTCGGCGTCGTCTTCCAGGACTATCTGCTCTTCCCCCACCTGACCGCCCTGGACAACGTGGCCTTCGGACCGCGCTGCCAGGGCGCGAGCAAGGCCGAGGCGCGTGCGCGGGCAGCCGAGTGGCTGGGCCGTCTGGGGCTCGCGGAACACGTCGGCGCCAAGCCGCGCAGGCTCTCCGGTGGACAGGCCCAGCGGGTCGCCCTGGCCCGCGCGCTCGCCACCCGCCCCCGGCTGCTCCTGCTCGACGAGCCGCTGGCCGCCCTGGACGCCCGGACGCGCCTGGAGGTACGGGCCCAGCTGCGCCGCCACCTGGCCGAGTTCGAGGCGGTCGCCGTGCTGGTCACGCACGATCCGCTGGACGCGATGGTGCTGGCCGACCGGCTGGTCGTGGTCGAGGACGGCCGGGTCGTCCAGGAGGGCGCACCGGCCGACATCGCCCGCCGTCCCCGTACGGACTACATCGCCCAGTTGGTCGGTCTGAACCTCTACCGGGGCGCGGCCGACGGGCATGCCGTCCAGCTCGACGCGGGTCCGTCCATCACCACCACGGAAGCCCTGCGCGGCCCGGTCTTCGTGGCGTTCCCGCCCAGCTCGGTCACCCTCCACCGCGACCGTCCCACCGGGGTCAGCGCCCGTAACCTGTGGGCCTGCGAGGTCGCGGGGCTTGAGACCCACGGCGACCAGATCCGCGCCGACCTCACCGGAGAACTGCCCCTCGCCGCGGACCTGACCACGGTCGCCGCCGCCGAACTCGATCTGCACCCGGGCGCGGCGGTCTGGGCGGCGGTGAAGGCCACGCAGACGCACGCGTACCCGGTCTGAGCGGCGGGCACGGGACACCTCCCGCATCGCACGGCTCGCGCGGGCCGCTCAGCGCGGCCGGCGTGCGTGGGTTCGGCCACCGGCGCCGGGGGGGGACCGCCGGGGCCCGGGTGGACGCCAGGCCGGCGACGATCCTGAGGCGTTCCTCGGAGGTCCTGCCGGGGCTCGGCCGTGTAGCTCGGCCGCGCGTTCGGCGCCATCGATGTCGTCCCGGCCAGGTGGCCGACGGCTTCGAGGACCACGTGCGTGCCGTGGCCCCCGGTCAGGTCGCGTACCGCCTCGATGCCCTCCTCGCCGCGGTTCCCGCAGTACGAGGAGGCGCCGACCGGCTTCGGCAGCCTGTTCCGGCACGACATCCGCCTCGCCAAAGGACCCGCGCCGGTCCGCGCCTGCATCGAGGAACTGATGCCCGACATCCTCGACGGCGTTCCGGCGGGCTACCAGGACATGGCCGACCACAGGAGTCTCAAGGTCCTGGTCGAGCCCTGGTCCGGAGCGGGCGCGCGGAAGCAGCCGGGGCCTGGACCACTATCCGGTCAGGCCCGGTTACGGTGGCCCCGGCAGCACCCAAAAGCGACAAACCACTCCTTCCCATGTGAGGCGTTCCGTCATGAGCCTGAGCATCCGCAACCAGATCCCCGGCACCGTCACCTCCGTCACGACGGGAGAGGCGATGGCGACGGTCCAGGTCCGCCTCGACGGCGGCCAGGTCCTCACCGCGGCCATCACGCTGGAGTCCGTCGAGGACCTGGGCCTCACCGAGGGTTCCGCCGTCCGCGCGCTGGTGAAGGCGACGGAGGTCGCGGTGGCCACCGGCCCGGTGGAGGGCCTGTCCATCCGCAACCAGTTGCCCGGCACGGTCACCGACGTCACCACCGGCGGAGCCATGGCCGCCGTCAGGATCACGGTCGACGGGGGCGAACTGACCGCGGCGATCACCAAGGACGCCGTCACCGACCTGGGCCTGGCCGCCGGCTCCTCCGTGGTCGCGCTGATGAAGTCGACGGAGGTCGCACTCGCGACGGCGTGAGAGCCCCCACGCCGGGAAACCCGGCACATCGCCGCAGGCGTAGGCGTAGGGCGTAGGGCGTGGGCGTAGGCGTAGGCGAGCCTGTAGGCCCCGGTACGTCCGCGGCGCCCCTCGGCACCGCCCCGGCTCGCCGCCGCGACCCCGGCGGAGGGCCGGGGGCCGGTCACCGGGACTACGTGCGTCCCGCTCGCACCCCCGGTGGTACCGGCTTCGTGGGCCCGTACACAGACGGGCCCGTGCCCGTGGCCGGCCACGGGCCCTAGGGCGCGGAGCCCCACTCGTGTGGTTGACCGCCACGCCATTCCACCCAGCCGGGGTCGTCCAGCAAATCGGCCGGGGAGGACAGGCCGGCGGCTTCCAGGAACACGATCAGATCGCCGTCGGAGTGGGCCAGCCCCAGGATCTCGGTCCGGCCGTCCCGGTGCACGCTCACGCGTCGGCCGCCGCTCGCGGCGGGCCGGTGCACAACGACCAGTGCGCGTTCCACGGGATCCAGGGTGTCTCCCCCTCAGGTCGACGCCGCCCGGTCCGGGCCCACGCGTCGCTGGTCACGGCAAGGCAGGACGGGCGGCGGGAACGGTCAGCGGGCCCGGGGTGCCCCCCGTCGCCGCTGTGCCGGCGGGGGCGGAGGCGGCGAGAACGTGTCCTCGTCCTCGTCCAGCGGCGGCAGTTCGATGGTGTACTGCGGCTGGAGGAACAGACCGTGGTGCTGGGGCACGGCGGTCGAGGCCGCCGGGTCCTGAACGGGACGTGCAGGGTCGCGATGCGAAGAGGCAGGCATCCAAAACCATCCGGAGTCGGGAGTCGCGCGGATCAGAGGCGGAGCTGTCGACCGATGAGCATCGGTACCTGCCTACCTCGCGCGCTACTGCCCATTAGATCCTATCGGCGCCCGGAGAACGAAAGGGCGCGGTGCGCGAAGTGCTGTGGATGGGTGATCCACGTCTCCGGGTACTGCTCGCGGCGGGGGCGGCGGGTCGTCGCCAAGGCCTGCGGACCGCCCTCCGGAACGACCTTCCCGGCCGTGTTCCAGCAGGTCCGGACCCTGGTCGGGCCGACCGGTACCGGAGACCGGTGCGGGAGACCGGTGCCGGATGAGGCGGGCCTACCGGCGCAAGGCGTGATCCCCTGCGGGTGGCCGCCGGATCGGCGGGGCGCCCAGCCCCTCCGGACCGGGTGCCACGCCGCACGCCCGCCGCGGAACCCGGTCCGGAGGCCCCCCATTCGGCCGACCCGGCACCGCTATAGGCTGCGCCCGTGGAGCGGATCTTGGTGGTGGGTGTCACGGGTGCGGGCAAGTCCACGCTCGCCCGGGCGGTGGGCGAGCGCCTGGGTGTGCCGTATCACGAGATGGACGCCCTGTATTTCACGGGTCCCGGCTGGGCTGCCAACGACACCTTGGCCGAGGACGTCTCACGCCTCACGTCCGAACCCCGCTGGATCGTCGACTCGCTCGGTTATCCCGAGGTCCGCGATCTGCTCTGGGAGCGGGCGGACACCGTCCTGTGGCTCGACTACGGGAAGCGTGTCGTCATGCCCCGGGTCCTTCGCCGCTCCGTCAGGCGCACCGTCACCCGCGAGAGTCTCTTCGGCGGCAACAGGGAGACGTGGGCGGACTGGCTGAGCAAGGAGCACCCGGCCCGGTGGGCCTGGTCCCAACACGCGGGCCGACGCCAGGAGATCGAACGCCGGACACGCGATCCCCGTTTCGCGCCCCTCGACACGCTCCGGTTCTCCCGCCCCCGCGACACCGCGGCCTGGCTGGCATCCGTGTGACCTGACCGGAACGGCCCGACGCGGGACCACGAATCGCACCCGGCCGACTGTCCACCGGTTTCCACCCGGCAGCCGCCCTTCATCGGTTTTCGATCCGGTCTCGCCACGGCTTCGACGCAGCCTTCGACCCGCCGGTGGACACCACCGCGCCCGGGTCTCCTTCCGGCTCACCGACCGCTCACAGAACCACCTCCGCACCGCTGAGCGCAACCACCGTGACAGCATCGAATCAGCACCGGTCGATTGAAACCGTTCAATCGCCAACACCCCGAAAACATCGGGACTTCCGGGAGCAGCGACCGCATCCGACGTCCCGTCAAGAATGTGTTGCACGCTCATTGACCCTCACCCCGCACGCCCCTACGTTCACCCGCAGTGAATCGATTCATCCTTCCTACCTGAGGAGCCGCAGTGATCAGCAGGAGGAACATTCTGGCGGGTACGGCGGCGGCGATGGCCGTCACGGCGACCGCCGCCGGCACCGGATCCGCCATGGCCGCCCCGGCGTCCGCGCCGACCCGGGCGGGCGCCCGTCGCAGCACCCTGCGCGTCACCGCGCCGACCGTCGAGTACGTGCGACACCCCCTGGGCATCGACGCACAACACCCCCGGCTGAGCTGGCCGATGGCCTCGGACGAGCCGGGCGCGCGCCAGAGCGGCTACCGGATACGCGTGGCCTCCAGCGCCGCGCGACTGCCGGAGCCGGATGTCTGGGACAGCGGAAAGGTCGAGTCCGACGAGTCCGTCCTCGTCCCGTACGCGGGCCCTCGACTCAAGCCGCGCACCCGGTACTTCTGGTCCGTGCGCGTGTGGGACGCCGACGGCGGCGCCTCGGAGTGGAGCGAGCCGTCTTGGTGGGAGACCGGACTCCTGGATGCCGCGCAGTGGTCCGCGCGGTGGGTCTCCGCTCCCCCGGTCCTCACCGACGCGCCGACGCTCGAAGGCAGCTCCTGGATCTGGTTCCCCGAGGGCGACCCGGCGAACAGCGCCCCGGCGGTGACCCGTTGGTTCCGCCGGACCCTCGATCTCCCCGACGCGGTCACGGCGGCGACGCTGGCCATCAGCGCGGACAACGTGTACACCGTCTCCGTCAACGGCACCGAAGTGGCCCGCACCGATCTTGAGACGGACCGCGACGGCTGGCGCCGTCCCGCCGTCGTCGAGGTCCTCGCCCAGCTGCGTACGGGCGGGAACGTCCTAGCGGTCTCGGCCACCAACGCGTCCGAGGGGCCCGCCGGCCTGGTCGCGACCCTCACGCTCCACACGGCGTCCGGCGAACAGCGGATCGTCACCGACGACTCGTGGAGAACGACCGACAAGGAGCCCGCCGCCGGCTGGCGCGGCACCGACTTCGACGACAGCGCCTGGCCCGCGGCGAAGGAGGCTGCCGCGTGGGGAGCCGGGCCGTGGGGCAGAGTCGTCCCCGCCTCGTACGCGGCCAACCAGCTGCGACACGAGTTCCGGCTCCCGCGCAAGAAGGTGGCACGCGCCCGGCTGTACGCCACGGCCCTCGGCGTCTACGAGGCCCATCTCAACGGCCGCCGCGTGGGCCGCGACCAGCTCGCGCCCGGCTGGACCGACTACCGCGAACGCGTCCACTACCAGACCTACGACGTCACCTCGCTCGTACGGTCCGGTGCCAACGCCATCGGCGCGTACGTGGCACCGGGCTGGTACGCGGGCAACGTCGGCATGTTCGGGCCGCACCAGTACGGCGAACGCCCGGCGCTGCTGGCCCAGTTGGAGGTCGAGTACACCGACGGGACGCGCGAGAGCATCACCTCGGACAGTGACTGGCGGGCCGCCGCGGGGCCGATCGTCTCCGCCGACCTGCTGAGCGGCGAGACGTACGACGCGCGCAAGGAGACCGCCGGCTGGACCTCACCCGGCTTCGACGACGGGGCGTGGCTCGACGCGGTGCGCACCGCGGCCGACGCCGTTCCCCCTCGGATCGAGGCCCAGGTGGACGGTGCGGTCCGGGTGGCCAAGGAGCTGCCGGTCCAGAAGGTGACCCAGCCCAAGCCGGGTGTCCACGTCTTCGACCTGGGCCAGAACATGGTCGGTTCGGTACGGCTGCGGGTCTCGGGGGCGGCGGGCACGACCGTGCGGCTGAGGCACGCCGAGGTCCTCGACGCGGACGGCACCCTCTACACGGCGAACCTGCGGACCGCCGCGGCGACCGACACGTACACGCTCAAGGGCGGTGGGCGGGAGACGTACGAGCCGCGGTTCACCTTCCACGGGTTCCGCTATGTCGAGGTGACCGGGTATCCCGGCACTCCCGCGGCGGGAGACCTCACCGGTCGTGTGATGCACACCTCCGCCCCCTTCACGTTCGACTTCGAGACCGATGTGCCGATGCTCAACACCCTGCACAGCAACATCACCTGGGGGCAGCGCGGCAACTTCCTCTCCATCCCGACGGACACGCCCGCGCGTGACGAACGCCTGGGCTGGACGGGAGACATCAACGTCTTCGCGCCGACGGCCGCCTACACGATGGAGTCCGCCCGGTTCCTCACCAAGTGGCTCGTGGACCTGCGCGACGGGCAGACCGCGGAGGGCGCCTTCACCGACGTGGCCCCCATGGTGGGCACGGTCGGCAACGGTGTGGCGGGCTGGGGCGACGCGGGTGTCACGGTCCCCTGGTCGCTGTACCAGGCGTACGGCGACCGGCAGGTCCTGGAGGACGCGTGGTCCTCGGTACAGGCCTGGCTGAAGTACCTGGAGAAGAACAGCAGCGGACTGCTGCGGCCGGCCGCCGGTTACGGCGACTGGCTGAACGTCGAGGACGAGACACCGAAGGACGTCATCGCCACCGCCTACTTCGCCCACAGCGCCGACCTCGCGGCCCGTATCGCAAAGGAACTCGGCAAGGACCCCGCCCCCTACACCGATCTCTTCGGACGTATTCGCGCGGCGTTCCAGAAGGCCTATGTCACGGCCGAGGGCAGAGTGAAGGGCGACACACAGACGGCGTACGTGCTCGCCCTGTCGATGGACCTGCTGCCGGGCGAGCTGCGGACGGCGGCGGCCGACCGGCTCGTCGCGCTGATCGAGGCACGGGACTGGCATCTGTCGACGGGCTTCCTCGGTACGCCCCGGCTGCTGCCCGTCCTCACCGACACCGGGCACACCGATGTCGCCCACCGGCTGCTCGCGCAGCGTTCCTATCCCAGCTGGGGCTATCAGATCGACAAGGGCTCCACCACGATGTGGGAGCACTGGGACTCCATCCGGCCCGACGGCAGCTTCGAGGACCCGGGCATGAACTCCTTCAACCACTACGCCTACGGGTCGGTGGGCGAGTGGATGTACACGAACATCGCCGGTATCGCGGCGGGCCGGCCCGGCTACCGCGAGATCGTCGTCCGACCGCGGCCGGGCGGGGGCGTCACCTCCGCCCGCGCCACGTTCGCCTCGGTCCGCGGTCCCGTCTCCACCCGGTGGCGGCAGCGGTCCGGCACGTTCGTCCTGACGTGCTCCGTACCGCCCAACACCACCGCCGAGGTGTGGATCCCCGCGGACGCTCCGGACAAGGTCACCCACACCGCCGCAGCCTTCGTGCGCAGCGAGGACGGCTGCGCGGTGTACCGGGTCGGTTCCGGCACCCACCGCTTCAGCGCGTAGCACGGCCGTCACGCAGCGGCGTCCAACACACCTTGGGCGCCGCCGCGTTGGCGGGGCTCCGCGGAAGCGCGGTGGCCTGCCCATAAGGTGCTCGCATGTCTGCCTCGTTGAGTTCCGCCAGATCCCGCGCCGCGCTGCGCGCGTCGGCGCGTATTTCCGTCGAGCTGCTGCTGGTCCTGGTGACGACCGCGGTGGCTCTCTGGCTCCTGGGCCGGATGTGGTCCGTGGTCTGGCCCCTCATAGTGGGCCTCCTGCTGACCACACTGACCTGGCCCATCACCCGCTTCCTGCGCCGGCGCGGGTGGCGTCCCGCGCTGGCGGCCTCCCTGGTGACCGTGCTGTTCCTGGTGCTCGCCTCGGCCGTGGTCGCACTGATCGCGGTCCCGGTGGCCTCCCAGTCCGGGGAGTTGACCGACGGGGTCGTGGACGGTGTGCACAAGGTCCGTGACTGGGCCGCCGGACCGCCGCTGAACATCGAGGACGCCCAGATCTCAGGTGCCGTGGACAGCGCGGTCGAACGACTCCAGAAGAGCGCCGGCAGCATCACCACCACGGTCGTCACGGGCGTGAGCACCGTGGTGAACGGTCTGGTCACCGCCGTCCTGGCGATCTTCCTGATGTTCTTCTTCCTCAAGGACGGCCCGCGGTTCCTGCCGTGGCTCGAACGTCAGCTGCCCGGCCGGCTCGCCGTCGACGTGCCGACCGTGGCCTCTCGCACCTGGGACACCCTGGGATCGTTCGTACGGTCACAGGCCGCCGTGGGACTGCTCGACGCCGTCTTCATCGGCATCGGCCTGTGGATCGTGGACGTGCCGCTGGTGCTTCCGCTGGCGGTGCTGACCTTCGTCTCGGCGTTCGTGCCGATCGTGGGCGCCCTGTTCGCCGGCTTCGTCGCGGTGCTCATCGCCCTGGTGTCGAACGGTCTGACGGACGCCCTGATCGTGCTGGCGATCATCATCGGCGTGCAGCAGTTGGAGGGCAATGTCTTCCAGCCCATGATCCAGAGCCGCGGGCTCGGACTGCACGCGGCGGTCATCCTGCTGGCGGTGACGCTCGGCGGCAGTCTGGCGGGCGTGGTGGGCAGTCTGCTCGCCGTCCCGGTCGCCGCGATGATCGCCGTGTTCTGGAACTACCTGCGCGAGCAGCTCAGCGAGCCGCCCCAGGAACCGGACACCGGGGAGCCGCAGACCGCGGGCGCCGTCCCCTCCTGAGGGTGCCTGCAGGGCGGCTCCGCCACAGCCCTACTCCCCCACCGCGATGTACCGGGGTTCGTCGTCGTCGGCCTCCTCCTGGCCGTCGAGGTTGACCTTCACCCCGAACGGCTCCAGGGCCTCACGCATGCGCCGCATCATCGGATCGGAGAGGAAGTGGTGGTAGAGGTCCAGCTCCTGAAGGTGGGTGAGGGGCTGGCCGCCGAGGAGGGCCTCGGCACCGGCGTCGCCCAGGGTGCCGAGGCTGAGGTGCAGCGAGGTGAGCCGGGCCACGACGGGAGCACTGGCGAGGGCGGCGGCGATCTCGTCGTCTATCTCGCAGTTCTGCAGCCCGAGGTGCCGCAGGGCGGGCAGGCGGTCGCCGTCGAGCAGGGGAGCCAGGTCGGCGAGGGTGGTGGTACGGCCGTACTCCTCCTCGCCGAGCCACAGGTCCAGGTGCCGTAGACCGGGCAGGTCGCTGGCGGCCAGGCCGCGGGCCACCTCGCCGGGCAGGCCCCTGTTCTCCAGGCGCAGGACGCGCAGGTGTTCGTGGCGCAGGGGGCCCAGTCGCAGTCCCGGCGCGCCTTCGAAGCCCCCGCCCGAGCCGCGTACGCCGAGTTCCCGCAGGTGGGGATAGGCGGACAGGATCGGGGTCACGTCGCCCTGCACGATCCAGGACAGCTCGCCCTCCTCGTGTCCGAGGTCGGCGAGGTAGAGGGCTTCGAGCCCGGTGAGACGGTCGGCGGCGGCCACGAGACGGCCGGCCGTCCCGGCCGGACCGTCCCCGTCCCCGTCCGCGTCGGTGCCGTAGGCGCCCGCGCCCAGGACCAGGGCACGTACCCGTGCGGAGTCCACGGTCTCCAGGAATCGGTGCCAGCAGGTCTCGAAGGACTCCGCGTCGCCGACTTGCGGATTGCGGGCGAGTCTCCAGGCGACTGCGCCCGGCGGGGGCAACGGCCCGGCCTCCTCGCCCGCCATCGGGAAGTTGTGGACAGGCAGACCGTGCAGCGTGCTCAGGTAGTCGATGGTCACGGCGAAAGTCTCCCAGGGCGCTCCCGGAGCCAGGAGGACGTCCCTGGTGCCTGACGGGGCAGCGACGCCGTCCTGGGGCCCGTCGTCCTACGGGGTCAGTACGACCTTGCCGGCGACGGTGCCGGATTCGGCCAGGCGCAGGGCCTCGGCGGCCTGGACGAGCGGGAGTTGGGCGGCGATCTGGGCCGTGACCTCCCCGCGCCGGAACGCCGCGAAGACCTGGGTGAGGTCGGCGTGCAGCCGGGCCCTGAACCGGTTCTTGGCCAGGGCCCGGCCGGCCCAGACGTTGAAGAAGTAGGCGCGACGGCGGTTGGGCAGCGCGTTCCACAGCCAGACCCGGCCGAGCAGCTCGAACACGGGCCGGTGCTTGGAGCCCTCGTCGTCCCGGGTGGAGGCACTGCCGTAGGCGACGAGGGTCCCGCCGGGCGCGAGGAGGCGCCAGGAGTCGACGATGCCCCGGCCGCCGACGTGGTCGAAGACGGCGTCCACTCCGCCGGGGGCGAGTTGACGGACGCGCGCGGCGACATCCTCCGTGCGGTAGTCGACGGGGACGACACCCTTCGCGAGGAGCGCCTCGTGGTGGCGCGCGGACGCCGTGCCGATCACCTTCACGCCGGCGGCCCGGGCGAGCTGGACGAGGACCGAGCCGACACCGCCGTTGGCGCCGTGCACCAGGATGGTCCGGCCCGCGCGGACACGGGCCTTGCGGTGGAGCATCTGCCAGGCGGTGATGCCGTTGACGACCAGGGTCTCCGCCTGCGCCGCGCCGATCCCGTCGGGCACCTCCACCACGTCCGCCGCGGCGACGAGCACGTGAGTGGACCAGCCGCCGGTCTTCAGCAGGGCCGCCACCCGGGTGCCGGCCAGGCCCGGCTCGACGCCCTCGCCCGTGGCCAGCACCGTCCCGACCAGGTCGTAGCCGGGCACGAAGGGGAACGGCGGCTGGTCGTAGTAGCGGCCCCGTCGCATCTGCTGTTCGGCGAAGGAGACCCCCGTCGCCTCCATCCGGATCAGGACCTGTCCCGGGCCCGCGACGGGGACGGCTCCGTGCCTGATCACGAGTCCTTCCGGCGCCACCTTGCCCAGCAGGACGACCTCGACGAGTCCTTCGGCGTTCATGACGACCTCCATTGCGCCGCGTTCGACCGCACCGCACTCGACTGACTTCTTCTTGCGTTCGTTAGAAGTTGTAACGCAGACGAGAGATAGAGTCAATAATGTTAGTGATAGCCTCTAACTAAGTACGATGCGCAGGGAGACATGGAAGGCGGTAGGCCATGACGGACACGGGCACCGAGACCCCGCGCGAGCGCTACCGCGCCCAGGTGCGAGCGGAGATCAAGGCGCACGCCTGGGAACAGCTCGCCGCGGCGGGCGCCTCCGCGCTCTCCCTCAACGCGATCGCCAAGCGGATGGGCATGAGCGGGCCGGCGCTCTACCGGTACTTCGCCAACCGCGACGAACTGATCACCGAGCTCATCCGGGACGCGTACCGCAGCCTCGCCGACACCTTCCGCACGACCGCCGCCGCCGGCCCCGACGCGTCCGCGCTGGCACACGCCCTGCGCGACTGGGCCCTTCAGGACCCGCACCGCTACTTCCTCGTCTACGGCACGCCCGTACCCGGCTACCACGCGCCCGACGACATCACCGGGATCGTGCGCGGGATCATGGCGACCCTGCTCGACGCCTGTGCCGCGCTGCCCTCGGACTCCCCCGCGACGCCGTTCGGGTCGCATCTCGAAGAGCATCGGCGGTGGGCGGGCGACCACCCCGCCGAGCCCGCGGTCCTGCACCGGGCGCTGACCTTCTGGACCCGATTGCACGGCGTGCTGTCCCTGGAACTCGCGGGTCACTTCACCGGGATGGATTTCGACCCCGCGCTGTTCTTCGCGGCGGAACTCGACGGGCTGGTCAAGGCGCCGGCGCACTGACCCCGGAAGGTCTGCCCGTTCGGGCAGGCGCCTGTGCCTCTGCGCCTCGTGATACCCGCGGGGCGGCACGCTAGCGTCGTGCGCGTGAGCACCATGACCACAGTGATGGCCGCGGAACTCAGCGCGGCGCAGGGGGAGTTCGCCGGTGATTGACGGCCGGTTGGACGAAACGGGGACGATCGGCTCCCGCACGGCGTCGGCCGGCGGGAGCGAAACCGGGGAAACAGTCGAAGAAGCAGCCGGAGCAGTAGCCGCAGAACCGGTCGAAGAGCCACGGAAGCAGAGCCCGAAGCGCGCCCGCCGCGGCCCGGGACCGTTCACCCTGCTCGTCCTGCCGGGGCTGGTCGCCCTGATGGGAGTGGCCGGCTTCCTGGCCTACAACGGCGATCTCGCGGGCGCGTGGCCTCAGGGTCCCGCCCCCGACCCGACCGCCACGACCCGCGTGGACGCCTCGTACATCCCCTGGCTCCGCAAGGCGGTCTCGGACTGCACGGTCGTCAGGCCTTCGGTGCTCGCCGCCCAGATCGACCGGCTCTCCGGCTGGAGCAACGACGCGGGAGCACTGTCGGGCGAGAAGGGCATCGCCGCGTTCACGGACGCCGGGTGGAAGAAGTGGGGCAAGGACGACGACGGCAACGGCCGCTCCTCCCCCCGCGATCCGGCGGACGCCATGATGGCGCTGGGCCGGCAGGACTGCTCCCTCGCCGAGAAGGTGACCGACCTCAGGACCGAGGGAGTCGTCACCGGGGACCTGGTGAACCTCACCCTCGCCGCGTACGCGTCGGGTACGGACGCCGTGGTGAAGGCCGGACGCGTACCCGGCGACGCGGAGGCCTACATCAAGGAGGTGAAGTCGCTGTCCTCGCGCTACGAGTCGGTCGACCGGGAGAGCTCCGGGGGTGCCGTGAACCAGGTGCCGGGTGCCGTGCTGGCCGGGCCGGTCGGCGACCTCACCGTCACCTCGCCCTTCGGATCGCGCGAGCACCCGCTGACCGGAGTGACGAAACTGCACACCGGGGTCGACTTCGCCTCGCCCCAGGGGGCACAGGTCTCCGCCGCGTCGAAGGGCCAGGTCGTGTTCGCGGCGATGACCAAGGCGTACGGCAACCGCGTGGTGATCGACCACGGCACCATCGACGGCAAGCGGCTGGAGACGACGTACAGCCATCTGCTGGCCCTCCAGGTGTCCGTCGGCCAGACGGTGGACGCCGGGACGCCGGTCGGGCTGGTCGGCTCGACCGGCCTGTCCACCGGCCCCCATCTGCACTTCGAGGTGGTTCTCGACGGGTACTACACCGATCCCCTGCCGTGGCTCAGGCCCAGCACCTGAGCCGGGTGGTTCCGACCCGGGGACCTGACGGTCGCGGCCGGGCCGACCGTGGTCGCCCGTACCGCGCTCGGGTCCGGCCCGTAGGCGGGCGGCCCCGGCGCCTCACTCGGCGGCCGGGCGCCCGCCGAACCGCCAGTCGTGGATCTCGACGCTCCGGTACAGCCCGCCCCGCGCGTACGGTTCGTTCGCCATCATGGCCTCGGCGGCGTCCCGGTCGGGCAGTTCGACCAGCAGGGCCGTGCCCATCCAGTCGGTGCCGTCCTGGGAGAGCAACGGGCCGTAGGCGATGAGGCGTTCGCGGTGATCGCGGTCGAGATGACGGTGGTGGGCCGCCTCCAGGGCGTCGCGGGCCGCGGTCCCGCCTGGCACCCCGTGCGCGATGACCAGGAAGCGCCGGTGTCCGGCCGCCCCGCTCCCGTACTGCCACATCGTGCGGCCGAGGGTGTTCTTCCAGCGGCGTATCAGGACCTCGGCGTAGACGCCGGCCTTGTAGTTGGGTTCATCGAACGCGAACCCGTGCGCGGCTGCCGCGTCGGGGAGGTCGACGATGTGCAGGCTGCCGGTCGCCGTCTCGCCGTCGGGGCCGAGTGTGGGACCGCGCGCGATCATCCCCTCGGCGTACCGGTCCATGAACGCCCAGTGCGCCTCGTTCAGTTCCCACCGCAACGGCATGGATCCGGGCCGGTCCCGGCAGTAGAAGAAGTACTCCACTCGCTTCCGCACCTCCCCCTCCGAGCTCACCCGCACGGCCTCGCCGGGCGGCAACGGATCGTACCAACGCCCGTTCCGCGCGGGACGGAATCACGGCGGACAGCGGCTGAGAGTGACTGACAGCGGCCGACAGCGGCAGGCGTCACGGGCCTGGCGTCTGCCGCGCGACCCCCTCGTTGCATGTTCATGCGAAGTGATGCATAATCTTCCCATGTCTAAGGTCCTTACCTCCCTGCCCGCCGGCGAGCGCGTCGGTATCGCCTTCTCCGGCGGACTCGACACCTCGGTCGCGGTCGCGTGGATGCGCGACAAGGGCGCCGTTCCGTGCACCTACACCGCCGACATCGGCCAGTACGACGAGCCCGACATCGCCTCGGTGCCCGGCCGCGCCAAGGCCTACGGCGCTGAACTCGCGCGCCTCGTCGACTGCCGTGCCGCGCTGGTCGAGGAAGGGCTCGCCGCGCTCACCTGCGGGGCGTTCCACATCCGCTCGGGCGGGCGTGCCTACTTCAACACCACGCCTCTGGGCCGTGCCGTCACCGGCACCCTGCTGGTCCGGGCGATGCTTGAGGACGACGTCCAGATCTGGGGCGACGGCTCGACCTTCAAGGGCAACGACATCGAGCGGTTCTACCGGTACGGGCTGCTCGCCAACCCGCATCTGCGGATCTACAAGCCCTGGCTGGACGCGGACTTCGTGACCGAGCTCGGCGGCCGCAAGGAGATGTCGGAGTGGCTGGTCGCGCATGACCTGCCCTACCGCGACAGCACGGAGAAGGCGTACTCCACCGACGCCAACATCTGGGGTGCCACCCACGAGGCCAAGACCCTGGAGCACCTGGACACGGGCGTCGAGACCGTCGAGCCGATCATGGGCGTCCGGTTCTGGGACCCCGAGGTCGAGATCGCCACCGAGGACGTGACGATCGGCTTCGACCAGGGCCGCCCGGTCACGATCAACGGCAAGGAGTTCGCCTCCGCCGTCGACCTGGTGATGGAGGCCAACGCCATCGGCGGCCGGCACGGCATGGGCATGTCGGACCAGATCGAGAACCGGATCATCGAGGCCAAGAGCCGCGGTATCTACGAGGCGCCGGGCATGGCCCTGCTGCACGCCGCGTACGAGCGCCTGGTCAACGCGATCCACAACGAGGACACCATCGCCCAGTACTACAACGAGGGACGGCGCCTCGGCCGGCTGATGTACGAGGGCCGCTGGCTGGACCCGCAGGCGCTGATGGTGCGCGAGTCGCTGCAGCGCTGGGTCGGCGCGGCCGTCACCGGCGAGGTGACCCTGCGGCTGCGGCGCGGCGAGGACTACTCGATCCTCGACACCCGCGGCCCGGCGTTCAGCTACCACCCGGACAAGCTGTCCATGGAGCGCACCGAGGACTCGGCGTTCGGCCCGGTGGACCGGATCGGCCAGCTCACCATGCGCAACCTCGACATCGCCGACTCGCGCGCCAAGCTGGAGCAGTACGCCGGGCTCGGCCTGATCGGCACCGGCAGCCCCTCCATCGGTGCCGCCCAGGCGGCCTCGACCGGGCTGATCGGCAGCATGCCGGAGATGCCGCAGGGCGGCGCCGAGGCCATCGCCTCCCGCGGCGAGGTCTCCGAGGACGACGAGCTGCTGGACCGCGCGGCGATGGAGTTCGGCACGGACTGATCCCGCCGCGGCGGGACGAACGAGTGAGGGGCGGGGGGCGGGCGGGGGGGGGGGGGGGCCCCCCCCCCGGGGGGGGGGGGGGGGGGGGCCGCGGCGCCGGGGGGGGGGGCGGCGGGGGGGGGGGGGGGGGGTGGGGGGGGGCGGGGC
>NZ_JBIRGP010000001.1:680306-770568 GCF_044328075.1 Streptomyces sp. NPDC017991
TTCCGTTTTGTTTGCGAGTGGGGGCCCGGGGGGTGTGGTTTTTGCGCCCGTTAGTTCCCCGGGCGGGGCGGCGGGGCGGGGGGGGGGGGGGGCGGGGGGGGGGGGGCCCCCCCCCCGCCCCTCGGTCGGTTCGGGTCGGTTCTCCCGCTCGGCGGCCGGTTCAGCGGCCGGATCAGTGGCGGATCAGTGGGCGGATCAGTGGCAGGGCTCCGCGATCCGGACGCCGTGGCTGTCGCCGTCGGACAGGAACGCGGCCAGCGCCTCCCCCTCGTCGGCCACGGCGGTGCGGTCAGTCCGGGAGAAGCCGTGCAGCGGGGTGACCGTCACGGTGCCGTCCTTGCCGACGGTCCAGGTCGCGGCGGCCCGGCCGTCGACCAGGACGACACGCTCACCGGCGACCGACAGACCGCGGTGTGCGTCGTCGATGATCCGGCCGCGGTCGTGATAGCCGAGGATCGCGTTGTCGAACGCCGGCAGGAACCGCACCGGGGCCGGCGCGTCCGGATCGGGGCGAGGCGCGTCGGGCAGGTCCAGCAGCTCCCGGCCCCGCTCGTCACGGAAGGCGACCAGCTCTCCGCGTACGGCCGCGATCGCGGCGGGCAGACCCGCGAGACCGCACCAGGCGCGCAGGTCGGCCGAGGCGGCGGGGCCGAACGCGGCCAGATAGCGCCGCACCAGCGCCTGGCCCACCGGATCGGATCCGTCCGCGTTCGGCAGGTCGGCTTCGCGCCCCAGCCAGGAGGAGAGCATCACATTGCGCACCCCCGCCTTCGTCCGCCAGAGCCCGCGCGGCGGCAACTGCGCCATCGGGACGAGAGCGGCGATCAGCATCTCGCCCAGCGCCCGCGGCCCCGGGTCCGGCCAGCGCTCTTCGACGGCCCGCGCCAGCTCCGTCATCGAGCGGGGCTCGCCGTCGGCCATGACAGCCCGGCCCGCCGCCGCCAGCTCGTCGAGGTCCACCCCGCCGAGTTCCCGGCGGTAGGTCCCGAGCACGCGTTGGCGCAGCATGGCCGTGTGGCGGCCCCGCCATGCCAGGGCGTCGTCGGCGGTGACGAGGTGGACGGTCCTGCGCATGAGGTGGGTGCGCACCACCTTCCGCCCGGTCAGCAGGTCCGAGAGCACCATCGGGTCGAACGCGGACAGCCTGGACCAGAGCCCGACGAACGGTTCCTGCGGTTCCTGAGCCTGCAGACCGCCCAGGTGCGCGACGGCGTCGAGGACCGGCGGATCGGCACGGTCGAGCAGCAACTGCCGGGCCAGCGTCGCGCGATTGAGCGCCCGGGTGCCGAGAACGGTCGAAGTGCCCACCGCTCAGGTCGACTTCCGGCCGTCGAGCGACTCGCGCAGGATGTCCGCGTGGCCTGCGTGCTGGGCGGTCTCCGCGATGACGTGCATCAGCACGCGGCGAGCGCTGTGCACCGACCCCGGTTCGTTCCAGGGCGCCTCGGGGAGCGGGTGCGTCACGGACAGGTCGGGCAGGCCGGCGACGACCTCCTCGGTCCGGGCGGCGACCTGCTCGTACCGTTCGACGATCCCGGCCAGCGTCTCACCGGGCAGCAATTGGAAGTTGTTCCGGTGGTCGATCGCCCACTGCGGGAACTCACGTGCGGTACCGGACGCGAAGTCGGCCCAGGTGACACCGTCCGGCAGGTCGAAGCACATCGCCGACGGGCCCTCGACCACGAAGCGCAGCCAGCTCTCCTCGATGGCCGCGACGTGCTTGATCAGCCCGGCCAGGGACAGCGTGCTGACCGTCGGGCTCCGGCCGGCCTGCTCGTCACCGAGATCGCGGGTCGTGGCCGTCAGAGCGGACCGGACGGTCGCGAGTTCGGCGAGCAGGTCACTCCGCTCGGGGTCGAGGGCGGGCCGGGAGGTGGTCGTGGCGGTCACGTCGGTCATGGCGGTCACGTCGGTCATGGTGATCGGGTCCTTCTTCCAGTCGGTGTTCACGCTGTGGCCGTGACAGTGGGCGGCCGGGGGGGCCTGTCGCTGCCCCTGCCCCTGCCCCTCGGGCACAAGAAGACAGTCGCAGGGGAAGCGGTCAGGGTGTGTCCGCTACTCCGGGCACCATGGAGCCATGCCGAAGACCTCAGCGCGACTGCTGTCCCTGCTCTCGCTGCTCCAGGCGCGCCGGGACTGGCCAGGGGCGCTGCTGGCCGAGCGACTGGACATCAGCCCGCGCACCGTGCGCCGCGATGTCGACCGCCTGCGCGAACTCGGCTATCCCATCGTGGCCTTCAAGGGCCCGGACGGCGGGTACCGCCTCGACGCCGGTACGGAGCTGCCGCCGCTGCTGTTCGACGACGAGCAGGCCGTGGCCCTCGCTGTCGCGCTCCGGATCGCGACCGCCTCCGGTGCCGGTATCGGGGAGGCGGCGGTGCGTGCGTTGGCCACCGTGCGGCAGGTCATGCCCACGCGACTGCGCCGCCGGATCGACACCCTTCAGGTCACCGCCGTCGAGCGGCCCGCGTCCCGGCCTGCGCCGCAGCTCGACAGCGGTGTGCTTCTGACGCTCGGTGCCACCGTCCACGCCTGCGAGGTACTGCGCTTCGACTACACCCCGGCGGACGCGACGGCTCCGGCGTCCGGGGCGCCCCCACGCAGGGCCGAGCCCCATCATCTCGTCACCTGGGGCGGACGCTGGTATCTCGTCGCCTGGGACCTGGACCGCGAGGACTGGCGGACCTTCCGCGCCGACCGGATCACCCCGCGCATCCCTACCGGCCCCCGCTTCGTCCCGCGCGATCTCCCCGGCGGTGACGTGGCCGCTTTCGTGGCCGCCAGGTTCCGTGGCTCCGACGGCTTCGGCGACTGGCCCTGCCGCGGCGAGGTGATCCTCTCCATACCTGCCTCCAGCGTGGCCCGGTACACGCATGACGGAGTCGTCGAGGCGCTCGGACCGGAGCGCTGCCGGCTCACCCTGGGCTCGTGGTCCTGGGTCGGCCTGGCCGCCTCCATCGGCCGATTCGACGCCGACATCGAGGTCGTCGGCCCGGCCGAACTCAGGGACGCGTTCGCACAACTGGCCCGCCGCTACGGCGACGCCGCGTCCGCGACCGCACCCGCCGCCGCACCCGCCTCCGGCTCCGGCTCCGGCTCCGGCTCCGGCTCCGGCTGCCGAACCGTCTTCGACGTCGACCGACGCCGACCTCTTACGGACCGGTGACGTGGTGTGCGTACCCCTGCTCCGGGCCATGGAGCGGATCTAGGGTTCGGCGTATGCGTGTACTGGTCACCGGCGGTGCCGGGTTCATCGGGTCCCATGTCGTCGAGGCGCTGCGGGCGGGCGGACACGAACCCGTGGTGTTCGACCTACGAGCCGTAGGAGAAGCAGGAGACGGACGAGGAGCGGTGGGCGGCGACGTACGCGATCGCGACGCGGTGTCGGCGGCCGTCTCCGGGGTCGACGCGGTCTGTCACCAGGCGGCGATGGTCGGCCTGGGCAAGGGGGTCGCGGACGCGGCCGAGTACGTCTCCCACAACGACCTCGGGACCGCCGTGCTCCTGGCGGCGATGGCCGAGGCCGGGGTGCGGCGGCTGGTCCTCGCCGGGTCGATGGTCGTGTACGGGGAGGGCCGGTACTCCTGTGCGCGGCACGGCGGGGTGCAGCCCGGGCCGCGGTCGGCCGCCGATCTGACGGCGGGCCGGTTCGAGCCGCGGTGCCCGTCCTGCGACGCGGACCTGGCGCCCGGTCTCGTCGGCGAGGACGCCCCGGCCGACCCCCGCAACGTGTACGCGACGACCAAGCTCGCGCAGGAACACCTGGCCGCCGCGTGGGCGCGGTCGACGGACGGTACGGCGGTCTCGCTGAGGTACCACAACGTCTACGGGCCCGGGATGCCGCGCGACACCCCGTACGCCGGTGTCGCGTCCTTCTTCCGTTCCGCGCTGGCCCGCGGCGAGGCTCCCCGTGTCTTCGAGGACGGCGGTCAGCGGCGGGACTTCGTCCACGTACGGGACGTGGCGGCGGCCAACGTGACGGCGCTGGAGGCGGATACGGCGGGCGGTGCGCTCACGGCGTACAACGTGGGGAGCGGGGAGCCGCACACGGTCGGCGAGATGGCGCGGGCGCTGGCCGGCGCGTACGGCGGGCCCGAGCCCGTGGTGACCGGGGAGTTCCGGCTGGGGGACGTGCGGCACATCACCGCGGACTCGTCCCGGCTGCGGACCGAGCTGGGCTGGCGGCCCGGGGTCGGATTCGCCGAGGGCATGCGGGAGTTCGCGGTGGCGCGCCTGCGTGGCGAGTGAGTCCGTTGTTCACATGGCTGTTCGGAGTGGCTGTCCGGAGTGGCTGTCCGGACAGGTGAGTCGCGGCTCGCTCTCAGCTTCCGGTCGCCGCGGGCAGGGTCACCTCGAAGCGGCAGCCGCCGGAGATGTTGCGCACGGTGGCGCGGCCCTGGTGGGCCTCGACGATGCCCTGGACGATGGCGAGTCCTAGGCCGGCTCCGGCCGGGGGCGTGCGTGCGTCGGAGCCTCGCCAGCCCGTGTCGAAGACGCGCGCGAGGTCCTGCTCGGGGATTCCGCCGCAGCCGTCGCTGACGGACAGGACGACTCCGTCGGCCGAGCGGGCGGCGGCCACCGCGACCGTGCCGTCGGCCGGGGTGCGCCGGATCGCGTTGACCAGGAGGTTGCCGAGGACCCGGCTCATCTCCTTGCCGTCCACCTCGACCGGCACCGGCTCGACGAGGTCGCCCACCAGCCGTACCCCGTGCCGGCGGGCGAGCGGGTCCGCTCCGGCGAGGGCGTCGCTGACCAGGTCGTACAGCGACATACGGGACAGGGACAGCGCGAGTGTTCCGGCGTGGATGCGGGAGAGTTCGAAGAGGTCGCCGACCATGTCGTTGAGGTGGTCGACCTCGGTACGGATCTGGCGCAGATAGCGCTGGGGGTCGGCCGCCACGCCGTCCTCCAGCGCCTCCGACATCGCGCGCAGCCCGGCGAGCGGGGTGCGCAGGTCGTGCGAGATCCAGGCGACGAGCTCGCGGCGGGAGGACTCCAGGGCCCGCTCACGCATCCGGGACTCGGCGAGCCTGGCGCTGGTCGCCGCCAGTTCACGGCTGACCGCGGCGAGTTCGGCGGTCGCCGGGGCGTCGGGGACGGTGAAATCCCCGCCGTCGCCGAACACCCGGGCCGCCACGGCGAGTTCGTGGCTGCGGGCGACGACCCACCGGCCGAGCAGCAGTGCGGTGACCATGGAGACGACGGCCGCCATCGCGACGACCGTGGTGACCACGCTCAGATCGTGCGCGGACAGGAACATGGCCTGCGCCACGGCCAGCGTTCCGGCGAGCATCGCGGTCACCGCCACGGCGGCCACCACCGCGAGGGACACCGTGAGCGAACGGCGCCGGATCAGACGCAGCGCACCCGCTCCGGCCAACCCCGCGGCCGCGGCGCCGGCGAAGGCGTACAGGGCGATCAGCAGCATGTTACGCATGGTCGGCCTCCCCCTGGCGGCCGTCGTCGGCGGTGGGTGCCGGGCCGTTCTCACGGGTGGGGGCGGGGGCGCCACCAGCGGGGCCGGGGGCGTCGCCGGAGGGACCGGGAGCATCGCCGGTAGGACCGGGGGCGTCGCCGGAGGGGTCGGGAGCGTCGCCGGTGGGGTCGAAGCGGTAGCCGACGCCCCACACGGTCTGGATCAGCCGGGGCCGCGCCGGATCGTCCTCGACCTTGCCGCGCAGGCGTCTGACGTGGACGGTCACGGTCGACAGGTCCCCGAAGTCCCACCCCCACACCTCGCGCATCAGATCCTCCCGGGCGAACGCGCGGCCCGGGTGGCGCAGGAGGAACGACAGCAGGTCGAACTCCCGCAGGGTGAGGGCGAGTTCCGTGCCCCGCTTGGTGGCGCGGCGCGCGGCGGGATCGACGGTGAGCCCGGCCGCGCTCAGTGGCCGCGCGGCGACGGCGGGCCGCGTGCGGCGCAGCACCGACTCCACCCGCAGCACCAGTTCGCGCGGGCTGAACGGCTTGGTCACGTAGTCGTCCGCGCCCACTTCGAGGCCCATGATGCGGTCGTCCTCGTCGCCACGGGCGGTGAGCATGATGACGGGGACCGGTCCGCGGTCGCGCAGCCGTCGGCACACCTCCAGCCCGTCCATGCCGGGCAGCATCAGGTCCAGGACCACGAGGTCGGGCCAGTGCGCGGCGGCGCGCGCGAGCGCGTCGGGGCCGTCGCCGGCCCGGTCGACGCCGTAGCCGGCGCGGTCGAGGTATCCGGAGACGACCTCGGCCACGGTGGGATCGTCGTCGACCACCAGGATCCGGGCGCCCCCGGCGGAGCGGGATGCGGCGTGCGCGGCAGCCTGAGGGACAGCTTGAGGAACTGCCTGAGGCGCGGTCTGAGGGGCGGCGCGAGAAGCCGGGGTCGGTTCGTGCGGCTGGTGCATGCGCCAAGCCTCGCACCGCGCTGTCCATCGTGCCGCCCCCCGACCCCGACGTCCCTGTTTCGTAAGGACCCGATGCCCGAAATGTGCATTTCGCGTTCGTAGGGTGAGAGGCGTGACAACCCCTCCCGCCTCCCCTCCTGTCGACGTGGTCCTCCCGTGCCTGAACGAGGCCGAGGCCCTGCCCTGGGTCCTCGGCCGGATCCCGCCCGGCTGGCGGGCCCTCGTCGTGGACAACGGCTCCACCGACGGCTCGGCCGACATCGCCCGCGCTCTCGGCGCGAGCGTCGTCCACGAGCCGCGCCGCGGCTTCGGGGCCGCCTGCCACGCGGGGCTCGCCGCCGCCACCGCCGACATCGTCTGCTTCTGCGACTGCGACGCCTCGCTCGATCCCTCGCTCCTCCTTCCCTTCGTACGTCAAGTGCGCGAGGGCGAGGCCGACTTGGTACTGGGCCGACGCCGCCCCGAAGGCCGGTCCGCCTGGCCCGCCCACGCCAGGGCCGGCAACCTCGCGCTCGCCCGGCTGCTGCGCCGCCGCACCGGACTCCGGCTGCACGACCTCGGTCCGCTGCGCGCCGCCCGCCGCGAGCCGCTGCTGTCCCTCGGGCTCACCGACCGGCGCAGCGGCTACCCGTTGCAGATGGTCGTCCGCGCCGCCGACGCGGGCTGGCGGATCGCGGAGCACGACGTGCCCTATCTGCCCCGTACGGGCTCCTCCAAGGTGACCGGCACCTGGCTCGGCACCTGGCAGGCCGTCCGGGACATGAGTCGCGTACTGGCCGAACCCGCTCCCCCTCCCCCGGCCGCAGCCCACGCCCCGGCCCAAGCCCAAGCCCAAAACTCAGCCGCGGCCCAAGCCCAGGGCTCAACCCAAACCGCCCAAGGAGGCACCCCCCGATGACCACGCTGCTCGTCATCGCCAAGGAGCCGCTGCCGGGGCGGGTCAAGACCCGGCTCACTCCGCCCTTCACCCCGGCGGAGGCCGCCGCCCTCGCGGAGGCGGCACTCGCCGACACCCTGAGCGCCGTGGCCGCCACACCCGCCACCCGCCGGGTCCTCGTCCTGGAAGGGGCCCCGGGCCCCTGGTTGCCGCCCGGCTTCGACGTCGTACCGCAGTGCGGCGGGGGTCTCGACGAGCGGCTGGCCGCGGCCTTCGCCGGCTGTGACGGACCGGCCCTGCTCATCGGAATGGACACGCCCCAGGTGACACCGGCCCTGCTGACTGTGGACCTCACCCGCTGCGACGCCGTCTTCGGCCCGGCCGAGGACGGCGGCTTCTGGGCGCTGGGGCTGGCCGAACCCGATCCGCGGCTGCTGCGCGGGGTGCCGATGTCGACGCCCACCACCGGGACCGTGCAGCGGGACCGGCTCGTCGCCGCCGGGCTGCGCGTACGCGATCTGCCGCCGCTGCGGGACATCGACACGGCCGCCGACGCCGATGCGGTCGCCGCGCTCGCGCCCCAGGGCCGCTTCGCCGCCCGTCTCGCCGGACTCACGGCGGTCGCCGGCCGATGAACCGACCCGTGAACCAACCGGTGAACCAACCGATAGACCGTCCGACGAGCCGACCGCTGAGCAGGCCCATGAACCGGTCCATGAACCGGTCCGTGGACCGACCCATGGACCGACCCGGGGGCCGGCCGTTGGAACTGCCCACGGGCGAACCCGCCGTCGACGACCCCGCCCCACCGCCGGCCCAGCCCGCGTGGGCCGGCGCCGACCCGTACACCCGCGCGCTGCGCACCGGCCGCGGGCCCCTCTTCCTGCGTCGCACCGACGGCTGGCTGCTGCCGTTGGAGGTGGAGCGCTGGTGTGCCCGCGCCGACGCGGTGGACCTGGAGATCCTGGGCCGGTGCGAGGGTTCCGTGCTCGACATCGGCTGCGGCCCCGGCCGGCTCGTCGCGGAACTCGCCGGGCAGGGACGGCGTGTCCTCGGCATCGACGTCAGCGCGGCGGCCGTCAGCCGGACCACGCGGCTCGGCGGCCCCGCCCTGCGCCGCTCCGTCTTCGAGCCGCTCCCCGCCGAGGGCCGGTGGGAGACCGCGCTCCTGGTCGACGGCAACGTCGGCATCGGCGGTGATCCGCGCGCTCTCCTCGCCAGGCTGACCGACCTGCTGGTCCCGGCCGGGCTGCTGATCGCCGAGACCGTGCCGGTGGACGTCGACGAGCGCGTCCGTGTACACATCACGGACGCGCGAGACCTCGACGTTCCCGGCACTCCCGCCACGCCGTTCCCGTGGGCCCGGATCGGCACACGCGCCCTGATCCAGTATGCGACGCGCGCGGGCTGGACGGCCGTCGATCAGTGGACGACCGGCGGCCGGTCCTTCGTCGTCCTGCGCAGCCGCAGCCCCAGGCGCAGCAGGAGGACGAGCGCCGACCCGGCGAAGAGGACGGCCGTGATCAGCAGCCAGCGGCCGAGGAAGCCCTCCGCCGACAGCCCGGTCGCCATCCGGTACCGCCGGTCCACCTGACCGCTGATCAGCGGGAACCAGACCAGCAGGAGCAGCGCGGACAGGGCCGCCGGGACCCGGACGTACATCGTCCGCTCCCGGTGGCCTGCCGCGCCGAACACCCGGACGACCCCGCGGTCCGCCACCGCGTACAACGGCAGCAGCACCAGATCGTGCAGCAGGGCCGCCCCCACGAACCACAGGGTCACCCCGAGCCGGTCGTCGCCGAGCAGCCGGACACCGGCATAGCCCGCGAGGGCGAACGAGCAGGCGAGCAGCAGCAGTTGCAAGGTCCCCCTGGGCGGCTTCCTCATCACAGGTCTCCGAACGTCATGCGGGCCACCCATTTCGTGTTCAGCACACCGGGCGCGGCGGGCACGACGACCCGTGCCGGGTAACCGTGATCCGGGCTGAGGTCCTCGCCGTTGACCTCCAGGGCGAGCAGGGAGCGCGGGTCCGCCACCTGGTTGGCGCGCAGGGCCGCGTGGCGGAAGGCGCCGTGCCGCTGAAGGGACTCGACGAGGACGTCCGGCGGGTCGTCGTCGTGGCCGACGAGTGCCGCGAGGTCACGCAGCCGCACACCACGCCACCCCTGGTCCGAGGTCGACCATCCTTCGACGCACGCGATGGGCAGCGCCGCACTGTGCTGGGGCAGTTGGAGCAGCTCGGCCCGGCTCAGCCGGACCGTGCCCGTCCGCCCCGTGACGACGAGCCGCCACGCGTCCTCGCCCGTCTCCGCCTCGTCGATGCCCGCGTAGGCGGCCGTCTTGTTGATCTGGAAGCCGTTCGGGCCGCTGCCCGGGTCGGCTCCGCCGTGCGGCGCGAGGAGGGCCGTGCGCCGCAGCGGCCCGTCGAAACTCCGCCCCGCCGTCGTCCCGAACAGCAGCAGGGACCCACCGCCGACGAACCACAGCGCCCCACGCCGTGAGACGGTCGCGGGATCGGGCCGAGGGGATGTCAACTCCCCTTCTCCCGTTGCCTCCTGCCCCTCCCGCATACGTCGTACGTTCCGTACGGCGGCCGGCGTCTTCAGTACGGCGTGGGCGATGAACGCGGCGAAGAACACCCACGCGCCGTAGAAGTGGAGCGGGTAGAAGGACCCCGGGAAGAGGTAGTCGAGCTGGACGTTGAGCACGCCGGTCACGAACTCGAACAGCGCGCCCCCGACCAGCAGCAGCAACGAGATCCGCTCCAGGGCGTGGGCGGGCGAACGGGCCGGCGGCAGCGCGAACAGTTTCGGCACCACCGACCACAGCTTGGCGAGCAGAACGGGGATCAGGGTGACGCCGAGCGTGACGTGGACGCCTTGTGTGAGGCGGTAGAGCCAGTGCGGGCCGGTGGGCCACGCGAAGAGATAGAAACCGAGGATCCCCTTGTCCGGGGTCTTGTCGTTCACCGGCGACAGGCCGGGGTTGTAGGCGGCGTACGACAACAGACCTGTCACGAACAGCACGGTGATGCCGACGAGCAGGACGAGGCCGAGGACCGAGGTGAACCAGGGGCCGCGCAGCGGACTGCGCCAGAAGCCGGGTGAGGTGGGAAGTCGTGGGGAGTGGTCGCGCATGGCCCGACCGTAGGCAGGAAAGGGCCCCCGGCACGGCCCGGGAACCATGACGAAACGCTGACGTCCGCAGGGCAGGCGGCTCGGGACGGCCTCTGTCGCCCTAGCGTTCCCGTGTGATCCGCTCCCCGCTGCGCGACCCGACTTCGCGCCACCTCGCTCCTCGTCACCTGACTCCGCGCAGCCTGACTCGTCGCATCCTGACTCCGCGCGGCCTGACTCCTCGCGGGCAGACCCTGCGCGACCTCGCCGCGGCGTCGGCCGCCGTGCTCCTCGTCCTCGCCGCCGTGCTGATCGGCCGCCACATCGAGGAGACCGACCACACCCTGTTCGCGGACTGGCCGCCTCTGTGGGCGAGGTGGAGTCCGCACCTCGGCCCGGGCACTCCGGCCGCGCTGGCGGTCGCGCTCGGGGTCGTGGCATACGGTCCCGTCCTCGCGGCGCGCCTGCCCTGGCGTGCGCTGCTGGGCACCGCCTGGGCGGGCGCCATGGCCTGGATCTGGTCACTGGCCCTGATCGACGGATGGCACCGGGGCGTGGCCGTCCGGCTCACCACCCGTTACGAGTACCTCCAGGTCATCGACCGCTTCCACGACATTCCGGCGACCCTGCGGGACTTCACCCACCACATCCCGCTCGGCTCCCCGGACCACTGGCCGCCCCATGTGGCGGGACATCCGCCCGCCGCCTCCCTCACCTTCGTCCTCCTCGACCGGATCGGGCTGAGCGGCGGCGGCTGGGCCGGGGCCTGGTGCATCACGGTCGGCGCCACCGCCTGCGTCGCCGTACTGGTGACCGTGCGCAGGCTCGCCGACGAGGAGTCGGCGCGGCGCGCGGCACCGTTCCTGGTGCTCGCACCGGCCGCGGTGTGGATGGGCACGTCGGCCGACGCGTACTTCGCCGCGGTCGCCGCCTGGTCGGTCGCGGCGCTCGCACTCGCCGTGACCGCGCCGAAGGGCACCCGAACGAAGGTCGCCGCCTTCAGCTCCGGCCTCCTGTTCGGCCTGACCTGCTACCTCTCGTACGGGCTCACGCTCATGGCGGTGATCGGTGCGGGCGTGCTGTTCCTCGGGCGGAGCCGTGTCCGGGTGCTCCCCTGCCTCCTCTCCCGCGTCGGTTTCCTCGTCGCCGGTCTCACCGTCGTCCCCGCGGTGTTCACACTCGCCGGGTTCAACTGGTGGGAGGCGTACCACCTCCTGGTCGCGCGCTACTACGACGGCGCGGGCGGTATCCGGCCCTACAGCTACTGGGTGTGGGCGAACCTCGCGTGCACGGTCCTCATCACGGGCCCCGCGACGGCGGCCGGGCTCCGGCGGGCGGCCGTCGCGCTGGTCCGGGGGCGCCACGGACTCCTGCCCCACCGCGAGACCCGAGGGCCGGGGGTCGTACGTCGAGTGCCGGGCCCCAAGTCCGCGACGATCGGTGCGGCGTCTTCGGAGCCTGGCGCCGAGTCCCGTGAGGTGGGCGCCGAGTCGCCGGGGGCGGGCGCGCGGACCCGGCTGGCCCTGCTCGTCCTGTGCGGTGCGCTCGTCCTGCTCATCGCCGACCTGTCCGGGATGAGCAAGGCCGAGACAGAACGCATCTGGCTGCCCTTCGCGATGTGGCTGCTCCCGGCATGCGCCCTGCTCAGCCGCCCCCGGGCCTGGCTCGGCGCCCAGGCCGTACTGGCCCTGCTGCTCAACCATCTGCTGCTGACCGGTTGGTGATCGCCCTCGTGCCCGTCGTGGGGACACCCTCACCATTTTTTGCTCGCCCGCCGCCCAAAAGAACCGCATTTTCCCGCGCGGGTGTGGCAAGTTGTACCTCAGCCGGTCCCGTCACTTCCCCCCGTAGTGGCGGGCCCGGCGTTTTGCGTCCGGCTGCTCCGGCTTACGACCCCGCCCCGCTCGTCGTCACTTCTCGTCGTCACTTCTCGTCGGGATCCGGCGTGGGAGGCCAGACGGGGCGATGGGCCTCGGGGAGCTCCAGCAGGGCCAGCCCGACCGTACGGCGGACGGGCAACAGCTCCGTACTGCCCGTCAGTACGAGCAGCTCCGAGAGTCTGCGGCCCGCTCCGGCCAGGAAGAGCTTGCCGTCCAGGCGTTTCAGCAGCCATCTGATGGCGAGCAGGCAGTTCAGCCCACGTGAGTCGCAGAAGACGAGAGCTGTCACATCGAGCACCAGGTGCCGTCGCCCCGCGTCGACGATGGCGGCGAGGGTGCCCAGGAAGTACTCCTCACAGCTCTGGTCGAGCTCGCCGCTGACCCGCAGGACCGCGCAGTGCTCGCAGTCGGTTATCTGGGTGATGGTCAGGCGGTGGGTCTGCGTGGACATCACACCTCCCGGTTCCGGTGCCACGGGCGCCCTGTGGCACGACGCCCGTACGCGTGCGTGTGCCCCGCATTCGAGCGGGCAACGGCGCGGGGCGAAACTCTCTGGCTCGGTGGATCACGGTTGCCGCGAGGTCTGCTTCCGCGGCGTTCTCGGTGTTGTCCTCCGTGGTGTTCCGACGACGCCGGCCGCGGCGGCCCTGAGGAGGCGGCGGAAGGTGGGGCATTCGGCGTGGCTCGGCGCGGGACAGGCCGCCGCGTGCCGCAGCGAGTCCCGCAGCGCACCGAGCTCCTGGATCTTCCGGTCCAGTTCGTCCGCCCGGGCGGCCAGCATCCGCCGGTCGATGCGCGGCTGCCCGTCCGGCGCGAACATGCGGGTGATCTCGTCGAGCGAGAACCCGGCGGTGCGGCCCAGCGCGATCAGCGACAGGCGCTCCAGCACGGCGGGATCGTACTGACGCCGCAGACCCCGTCGGCCGGTCGGGGTGATCAGGCCCTTTTCCTCGTAGAACCGCAGCGTCGAGGCGGGCACCCCGGCGCGGTGCGCCACCTCGGCGATGTCCAGTTCCGGCATTCTCTTGACCTCAAGTCGACTTGAAGTAGCACGGTGTCATCTCCGTCCGGACAAGGCAAGCACAGGAGACACCATGGACAGGGGCATCGACATCACCCACGGGAACGACGACGAGCAGACGGCCCGTTGGAACGGGACCGCCGGACACGCGTGGGTCGAGAGCCGGACAGTGCTCGACGAGATGTTCAGGCCCTTCGAGGACCTGCTCGTCGGTGCGGCCGTCGCCGAACAGGCGAACCGGGTGCTCGACGTCGGCTGCGGTACCGGCAGCACCACGCTGGCCGTCGCGCGGCGGCTCGGCGCACGGGGGCGCTGCGTCGGCGTCGACCTCTCCGAGCCGATGATCACGGTCGCCAGGGAGCGCGCGGGGCAGGAGGGCGGGCAGAGGGACGGGCAGGAGGGCACGCGGGCCTCGTTCGTGCTCGGCGACGCGCAGGATCACGCGTTCGAGCCCGGCGCCTTCGACCTGGTGATCTCTCGCTTCGGCGTCATGTTCTTCAACGACTCCGTCAAGGCCTTCACCAACCTGCGGAGCGCCGTGCGCGACGACGCCGGGCTCAGGTTCATCACCTGGCGTGGCCCCGCGGACAATCCGTTCATGACGACGGCCGAACGCGCCGCGGCACCGTTCCTGCCGAAGCTGCCCGTGCGCCGTCCCGACGAGCCCGGACAGTTCGCCTTCGCGGATCCCGACCGGGTCCGCGGCATCCTGGAGGAGAGCGGCTGGACCGGGGTCGACATCCGGCCGCTCGACGTCGTCTGCACGCTGCCCGAGAGCGAACTGGTCCGCTATTTCACCCGGCTCGGACCGCTCGGCCTGGTCCTGCGCGAGGCCGACGAGCGGACCCGTGCGGGCCTCGTCGAAACGGTCCGCGCCGCGTTCGACCCGTACGTCCAGGGTGCGGAGGTCCGCTTCACCGCGGCCTGCTGGACGGTCGGCGCGCGGGCGTAGGCCGTTGCTCCCACCGGGTTCCCGTCCTCCGGGGCGGGCGCACGACAGTGACGCGCCGCAGTGGGTGTCGCACCGCCGGCCGTCAACCGACACAGGTGCGTCCGCAAGGATCCACAACCGGGCAACGGTCGCCCCGCCCGGTGGATTCGGCGCGATGGGGGATGTGAGGCTGCAGCGCATGAAGCCTCGTACCGCCTTGCCCGCTCTCGCCGTGTGCGCCGTCTGTGTCGTGCTCGCCCCGCTCACCGGATGCGGCGGTGGCGGCGACGACGACTCCACGAGCCGGAAGCCGACGCCCTCCGATGGCACGGCCTCGGCCTCCGGAGTTCCCAGGGCGCCCGCCGAGAGCCGGCCGCCGGTGGCCGGGAAGGGGTCGAAGGACCCCGACGACCTCAACGGGGACGGGTTCCGCGACCTCGTCGTGCCGATCTCCGTCGGCGACGACCCGGACGATCCCGACGGCGACCAGCGGGTCGGCGTGGTCTACGGATCGGCCGAGGGGCTCGATCCCTCGACACGCACGGTCCACGGACGCCGCGACCTCGGTCTGCCCGGGTCCCCGGAGAGTCAGACGGGTGCCGACAGCGTCGGCGCGGAGTCGGTGGTCACCGCCGACCTGGACGGTGACGGCTTCCCCGACCTCGTCACGTCCGTCGCGGGCGGGTCCGTGGACGACGGACGGATATCCGCCACGCGCACCGCTCCGTACGTGACCTGGGGCGGCCCCGGCGGGCCCGGGACGAAGGCCGGCGGTGCCGCCGGGGCGACCGCGGTGCGGCTGCCGCCGAGCGTGACGAAACTGGGCCTGGAGTCGGTCGTCCGCGGCGACTTCGACGGGGACGGGCACCACGACCTCGCGGCACTCGCGTACAACCAGTCGTCCCTGGTGCTGCTGTACGGCCCCTTCACACGCGCCGGTGCGCCCGCGCGCGCCGACACCGGTCTGCCGTGGAAGAAGGGCACTCTCGTCGCGGACGACATCGACCCGTCCGGCGAGCCCCGCGCGACCTCCTTGCTGCTGCACGGTCTGAGCGACGGTGAGCAGTCGGGGAACACCCTCTACGCGGCCCGCCGGGGAGCTCCCCTCGCCGGCGGCGGCAAGCGGCTGCGCCTCGGCAACGCCCACGCGTTCGGTGACTTCGACGGCGACGGGGAACGTGACGTGGCCATCGGGGACGACGGCGGCCGCAACGACGAACCGGGCTTCGAGACCCAGGCACCCGAGGTGAGCGGATCCCTCGCGGTCTACCCCGGCAGCGGCGCGGCCCCTGAGACGCGGCGACTGCCCGAGGCGCCAAAGGACTTGAGCACCTATTACGGGCCCGGCGGCTTCGCGGCGGCCGATCCCGACGGTGACGGCCGCGACGGCGTTCTGGTCGCCACGTACGAGGGGGCCACGCTCATCGACGGTGATCGGCGCGTCCCCGTGCTGCGCCAGGGGCCCGCGAAGGCGGACGGCAGGAAGACGCCCGCCAAGTGGCGGCACGCCCGGCCCGCCGGTGCCGCCGACTTCGACGGCGACGGCAAGGACGAGCTGATCCTCGACTGGGCGTCCGGCACGTTGTTCGGCCTCTACGGCCTGCACCCCACGCACTGGTGGATCACCGAGGGCACCACGTCCCGCGATCAGGCGTCCTTCGCGACGACGGGCGCGTAGGTGCCGCGTTCGGCGGTCCAGGTGACGTGCGGGGGTACGACCCGTGCGCACAGGGGGCCGCCGTGGGGGTCGGTCAGGCCCAGGCGCGCCACCAGTACGCCCTCGCGGGCGGCCTCCGCGAGTACTTCCGCCGGGACCATGTCGAGCATGAGCTTGGCGCGCCGGAACATCGAGAAGACGCCCTCCTCGTCGACCGTGCCCCAGGACAGGTAGACGAAGCGGCGGCCCAGCCGGTCCTGCACGTAGGGGCCCTGCACGTCGGTGCCGGTCGGCGTCGCCGTCGCCGTGCACTCCAGGGTCCAGGTCGCCGACCGCGCGCCCCCGGGGTGGGGGTCGAGCAGTTCGCCCGGCCGGTTGCGGCGCTGTACGGCTACGTAGACGTCGCGGGGCTCTTCCGGGCCGTTGCGGCTGACGGGGACGGGGTGGGTGGGGCCGGGGAGGTCCACGGCTTCGATTCGGACGAGCAGGCGGGTCATGGGGTCATCATGCCGCCGTGGGCGGCGGCATGTGGCCGCCGGGCCTGCGGCGGCGGGCGGCCTGCGGCCACAGGGCGGGCCGGGCGGGTGGTGAGCTGCGGGCTCGTCGTGGCTGGGCGCGCAGTTCCCCGCGCCCCTGTCGGGGCGCCCCTCCGGGGGATCTCAAGACGCCGGGATTGCCACGTACTGGTAGTCCAGGAATTCGTCCATTCCTACCCGGCCGCCCTCCCGGCCCAGGCCGGACTGTTTGACGCCGCCGAAGGGGGCCGCGGGGTTCGAGACCAGCCCGGTGTTGAGGCCGACCATGCCGACCTCAAGGCGTTCGCTGACGCGGAGGGCGCGGTCCAGGCCCTCGGTGAAGACGTAGCCGACCAGCCCCCACGGGGTGTCGTTGGCGCGGCGGACCACCTCGTCCTCGTCGTCGAAGGTGAGGATCGCGGCGACCGGGCCGAAGATCTCCGTGTCCATCAGACGGCTGCCGGTGTCGACGTCGGCGAGCACGGTCGGCGGGTAGAAGCACCCCGGCCCCTCGGGGGTACGGCCACCGACGAGCACCCGGGCGCCGCGTTCCACCGCGTCCGCGACGAGGTCCTCCACCTTGGCGCGCCCCTTCGCGTCGATCAGCGGGCCCACGTCGACTCCGGCGCGCGTGCCCGGGCCCACGACGAGCGCCCCCATCCGCCGGGCGAGCCGCTGTCCGAACTCCTCCGCCAGCGACCGGTGCACGAAGAAGCGGTTGGCGGCGGTGCACGCCTCCCCCATGTTGCGCATCTTGGCGGTCATCGCGCCGTCCACGGCCTTGTCGAGGTCCGCGTCGCCGAAGACGACGAAGGGCGCGTTGCCGCCCAGTTCCATCGAGGTGCGCACGACAGCGTCCGCGCACTGCGCCAGCAGCAGCCGCCCGACCTGCGTGGAGCCGGTGAAGGACAGCTTGCGGATCCTCCCCCAGCCTCCGGCCGGGGGGACCCCCACCCCGCTTCGCTCCCCGCGCAGCAGCGGCTCGCAGACCTCCGAGGCGCGCGAGGTGGTGAGGACGTTCAGGACGCCGTCCGGCAGCCCGGCCTCCTGGAGGATCGCGGCCAGGGCGAGGCTGGACAGCGGTGTCTGCGGAGCCGGTTTGAGCACCATCGTGCAGCCCGCCGCGACCGCCGGGCCGATCTTGCGGGCGCCCATGGCCAGCGGGAAGTTCCACGGGGTGATCAGCAGACAGGGGCCGACCGGGCGGCGGGTCAGCAGCATGCGGTGCCGCCCGTCGGGCAGCGTGCCGCACCCGCCGTCGACGCGTACGGCCTCCTCGGAGAACCAGCGGAAGAACTCGGCGGCGTACGCCACTTCTCCCCTGGCCTCGGCGAGCGGCTTGCCCATCTCGGAGGTCATCAGGTGGGCGAGTTCGCCGGTCCGTTCGAGGACCAGCTCGTGTGCGCGGCGCAGGATCTCGCTGCGGGCCCGGGGTGCGGTACGGGCCCACGCCTCCTGGGCCCGTACCGCGGCGTCCTCCGCGAGCCTGGCCTCCTTGAGACCTCCGTCGGCGACATGGCAGAGGATCTCACCGGTCGCGGGGTCGTCGACGGGCATGGTGGCGCCGTCCGCGGCGTCCACCCAGGCGCCGCCGATGAACAACCGGGTCGGGGTGTCGGTCATGGTGTCACTCCTGAGTCGATCGGCTGGGCGGGCGGATGCACACGGGCCGGGGCCGGACCTTCATCGGTCCTGGGGCGTTGTACCGGCCTTCACCGCCGACGCCCACGCCTCAAGGCCCGCGTCCACCGCCGTCTCGTCGATCACCAAGGCCGGGATCATGCGGACGACCTGGTTCCAGGCGCCGCACAGCAGCAGGAGCAGGCCCTCGTCGACGGCGGCCCGCTGCACACGGGAGGCGGTCTCGGAGTCGGGGCCGCCGTCCGCGTCGACGAACTCGCTGGCCAGCATCAGCCCGAGGCCGCGTACGTCCCCGATGGCGGGCGTCCGGGCGGCCACCGCCTCCAGGCCCCGGCGCAGCCGTGTCCCCATCGCCTCGGCGTTCTCGACCAGCTTCTCGTCGCGTACGACGTCGAGGGTCGCGCAGGCCGCGGCGCAGGCCACCGCGTTGGCGCCGTAGGTGCCGCCCTGCGAGCCGGGCCACGCCCTGGCCATCAGCGCCTCGGGGGCGGCGATGGCGGACAGCGGGAATCCGCTGGCGAGCCCCTTGGCGGCCACCAGGATGTCGGGGGTGACACCGAAGTGGTCGTGTCCCCAGAACCGGCCGGTACGCCCCACCCCCGTCTGCACCTCGTCCAGGATCAACAGGAAGCCGTGCCGGTCGGCGCGTTCCCGCAGCCCCTCCATGAAGGCGCGGGTCGCGGGCACGTAACCGCCCTCGCCGAGCACCGGCTCGACGATCACCGCGGCCGTGTCGGCGGGCGAGGAGATCGTCTGGAGCGTGTGGTCGAGCTCCTGGAGGGCGAAGCGGGTGGCGGTCTCCTCGTCCCAGCCGTACCGGTAGGCCGTCGGGAACGGTGTGACGACCACGCCGCTCATCAGCGGGGAGAAGCCGGAGCGGAAGCGGGTGCCGGAGGTCGTCATGGCGGCGGCGGCCACGGTGCGGCCGTGGAATCCGCCGTGGCAGACCAGCACGTTCGGGCGGCCGGTGGCCTGCCTGGCCAGCCGCAGCGCGGCCTCCACCGCCTCGCTCCCGGAGTTGGCGAAGAAGAGGCTGTCGAGGCCGGCGGGCAGCACCTCGCCGAGTTGGTCGACGAGCTGGCGCAGCGGCTGGTGCATGACCGTCGTGTACTGGCCGTGGACGAGCCTGCCCACCTGGTCCCGGGCGGCCTCGACGACCCTCGGGTGGCAGTGCCCGGTGCTGGTGACGCCGATGCCCGCGGTGAAGTCCAGGTAGCGGCGGCCGTCCTCACCGAAGAGGTGGACGCCCTCGCCCCGGACGGCCACCACGGGAGTGGCCTGGCGAAGGTGCGGCGACAGTGCGGTCATGTGCGTCTCCCGGCCGTGCGTTGTCGTCTGCTCCGGAAGGGCGAGCATCTCGACCGGGGCGGCGGGCGACAATGCGTGAACTGTCCGACCAGGCGGCGGGGTTCGGACGTTGTGTCAACCGGCCGCAGGTCAGCCACGCTTGTCACGGGGTCCGGGCGGGCAGGCACGCAGCATGAGCGAGTACGCCGAAACGCCCCGGACGTCCGTGGCCGAGGAGCCGGGCGCAGCTCTCGCGGGCCGCTCGCTCACCGTCGCCGACGTCCTGGCCCTGCCCGTCCTGGCCGCGGGGCAGCCGGAGGTGGTCGCCGGGGCCGGCCGCCTCGGCCGGCCGGTCCGCTGGGTCCACATCACCGAACTCACGGACCCCGCCTCCTTCCTCAAGGGCGGCGAACTCGTCCTGACCACCGGCATGCCGCTGCCCGAGGATCCGGCGGGCGTACGCCGCTATGTCGACGAACTGGCCGACGTCGGGGCCGCGGCCCTGGTCATCGAACTCGTACGGCGCTACCACCGCCCGCCCGCGCCGCTCATCCGGGCATGCCGCGGCCGTGGCCTGCCGCTCGTCACCCTGGCCAAGGACGTCAACTTCCTTGAGGTCACCCAGGTCGTCCACACCCTCATCCTCGGCAGCCAGGCGGACGCCGTGCGCCGGACCCAGCGCATCCACGAGGCGTTCACCGCCCTGACGCTGCGCGGCGCCGGACCCGAGGACGTCGTACGCGCGGCGGCGGAGATGAGCGGCCGCACGGTCGTCCTGGAGAATCTGGCGCACCAGGCGCTGCTCTGCGAGCCGTCCGGCAGCACGGTGGACGAGGCGCTGTCCGGCTGGGAGCGGCGCTCCAGGGCGACGCGCCACGAGACGGCCCTCCGGACCGTCGATCCGGACGTGATCGATCCGGACGTGACCGGCCCGGAGGGCTGGCTCGTGGCCCCCGTGGAGTACCAGGGCGAACTCTGGGGACGCGTCGCCATGCTGCCGTCCCCCGCACCATGGGCGGTCTTCGGGCCGCAGGACGTCACCGTCCTGGAGCGGACGGCGATGGCCCTGACGATCGCCCGCCTCATCCACGCCACGCCCTGGGAGCGCACGGCGCACCGAAGCGCCCTGCGCGACCTCGCCGAGCAGCGCCACCGCTCCCCAGCGGACGCCCGCGCGCGCCTCGCCGCGCTGGGCCTGCCCACTGAGGGCACCGTCTTCCTCGCGGTCCTGCTGGACACCCGGGCGCCCGCCGACGGCACCGGCCTGGAGGCACGCCTGTCCCAGGAGCTCAGGACGACGGGCACCGCCGCGCTGGTCGGCACGCTGGCGCCCGCGCGTCTCGGCGTCCTGCTGGCCCTGCGCCCCTCCCAGCCCTGGCGGTCCACCGTCGAGCAACTGGGCCGTATCGCGCTGGAGTTGGACCCGTGTGCCGTCGTGAGCATCGGTTCCGAGGTCGTGGACCTGGCCCACGCCGCCCGTTCCTTCCGTGAGGCGTCCCGCGTCGCGGAGGCCACCCGTCCGGGCCGGCCCCTCCCCGCGGGCAGGTCGTACAACGAGCTGTCCGACATCGGGCTGCGCCGCCTGCTGTACGCGCTGCGCGAGGACACCCGTATCCAGGAGTACGCCGAACGGCAGCTGGGCCGGCTCATCGACCACGACGGCCGGCACGGCACCGACCTCCTGTCGACCCTGCGGCACTATCTGGACGCCGCGGGCAGCAAGACAGGTGCAGCCCGGCTCGGCGGACTGTCCCGGGAGACCGTCTACCAGCGTCTGCGCACCATCGAGCGCCTGCTGGACTGCGACCTCGAATCCGGTGAGCGGCGTACCGGACTGCATGTGGCTCTCACGGCCCTCGACGTCCTGCGGGACGGCGGAGCGGCGACCTGAGACACAGGGGCGCGACTCCGCCGTCCCGCACGGCCGGGCTCTACTCGTGGCCGCGGAGGCGTGCGCGCAGCAGGTTGGGGTCGGTGCCCGTGGCGTAGGCGGCGCTGAGCACGTACACCTCCTTGCCGCGCAGCGCCACGGAGCTGGGGTTCTGGAGTCCGTCGGCGGTGTCCAGGACGGTGGTCCGGGTGCCGTCGGACCTGATGTGCACCACCTTGTTGGGGGTGTTGAGCGTGGCCAGGACGTCGTCGCCGTGTCCGGTGAAGGCGAAGTCGTCGATCCCGGCCAGGTCCGACGCCTTGACCTGCGGGGTGCCGGCGCGGTTTCCCGGGTGGATCGGAATGCGCAGGAGGGTGCCCCGGTCGAGGTTGGTCACCCAGAGCGCGCCGTCGCGCACCTTCGCTCCGTTGACCCCGAGGAAGCCGGTGGAGGCGAGTTCGGGCGCGGTGGACCAGGCGGTGGGGGTGCCGCCGGTGACGGGGACGGTCCACACCGTGCCGAGCACCGAGTCGGTGATGTAGAGGCGCTGGCCGCGTTCGTCCAGGGCCAGTCCGTTGGGCAGGCCGTCCGCGGGCAGTGCGGCGATCCGCTGCGGGGACCGCCCGGGGCGCAGCCGCCACAGCCCTGTCAGGTCGGCGGTTCCGGTCGCGTACAGCACGTACAGGGTGCCGTCCGGGGTGCGGGCGATGCCGGTGGCCAGCGGGAAGCCGAGGGCGGGAGTGCCGACTCCGCCGTCGGCGGGTGCGGGCAGTGTCGCCAGTACGCGGGTCGCGCCCCGCGGGCTCACCGCGGCCACCTGACGGCTCGCCGCGAAGGTGACGGCCGCGGTTCCGTCGGGCAACAGGGCTATGTTCTCCGGCAGTTGGCCCGAGGACACGTCGAAGTGGGTGGCGATCCGTACATCGGTCAGCGGTTCGCTCGTGGGACGGGTGGGCGTGGCGTCGGCAGGCAGGGCCGAGGCGAGGGTGGCGGCGGCCACCGCGACGGCGGCCATGAGCATCTTGATACGGCGGTTCGGCTTCGAGTTCGACATGGGGTTCGGCTTGGAGTTCGGCATGGGGTTAGACATGGTTCCTTCGCTGGTTTCGGGCATGCGGCAGCCGCGGTGCGGCGCCGTGGTCGAGGGGCGCCCCGCTGAGAGGGCGCCAGGGTGCAACCGCCCCGCGAACCGCGCGGGTCGGGCGGTGTGCGTCAGCGGATCAACGCTTCAGAAGGTGTGGGTATCGGCGCCGCGGTGCGGGCCGTCCGCCGCCCGGGGCGCGGTGGCATGGGCGAGCAGCGCCAGGGCCGCCGCGGACGGGGAACCGGGGTCGGCGGTGGCCACCACCAGGGACGGTCCGTCTCCCTGCGGGCTCTGGAGTGTCTGCTGGGTGACGGTCACCGTCCCGACCAGCGGGTGGCGCATCTCGTAGTCGGCGACATCGCAGGCGAGCACCCGGTGATCGGCCCACATCGTGGCGAACTCCCGGCTGTGCATGGTCAGTTCACCGATCAGCGCGGCCAGCAGCGGGTCGTCCGGGTGCCGTCCGGCGGTCAGCCGCAGATTGCCCACGACGGCCCTGGCCTTGGCCGGCCAGTCGACGTACAGCTCGCGGGTGTGCGCGTCCAGGAACACCAGCCTGGCCATGTTCGGCCGTCGCCCCGGATCGCCCGCGCCGCCCGGATCAGCAGGGCTGTCGTGATCGAGGTGCCCCGCGAACAGCCCGTGCCCCGGGCGGTTCCAGGCCAGGACGTCGCTGCGGCGGCCGATCACGACGGCGGGGGTGCCGTCGACGGCCGCCAGCAGGGCACTCGTCGCCGGGGTGACGCGTTCGGGGCGCGGCCGTGCGCCGGGCCCGCGCCGCTTCGGGGTACTGGCCAGGGTGTGCAGATGGGCCCGCTCCGAGTCGTCCAGTCGCAGGGCGCTCGCCACGGCGTCGAGCACCTCACGCGAGGCGTTGCGTGACTGGCCCTGTTCCAGGCGGGTGTAGTAGGGCGCGCTGATGCCGGCGAGCATCGCGAGTTCCTCCCGGCGCAGCCCCGGCACGCGGCGCCGCTCGCCGTAGGTCCGCAACCCCACGTCCTCGGGGCGCAGTCGGCTCCGGCGTGCCTGGAGGAACTCGGCGAGGTGCCCGTGCTTGTTCATGTCACCGAGTATGCGGACCGCCGCCGGTCGGTGCCTCACCCCGCCGGGGTAGGGATGACCACGGTCCGGCCGACCCGGTACTGCCTGCCGCGCTCTACCCGGCGACCCTGTGGGCCTACCCGGCGCCCCTGTCGGCCAGTCCCGCGAGCACCCGGTCCGGGGTCAGGGGGAGTTCGCGGTGGCGGACGCCCGTGGCGTGGTGGACGGCGTTGCCGATGGCGGCGGCCGTGCCGACGATGCCGATCTCACCGATGCCCTTGCTGCCCATCGGGTTGAGTTGGGGGTCGTCCTCGTCGATCCAGTGCGCCTCGATGTCAGGCACGTCGGCATGGGCCGGGACGTGGTACGCGGCGAGGTCGCGCTCCACGAAGTCGCCGGACGCGGCGTCCACGGTGCTGCCCTCGGTCAGCGCCATGCCCAGGCCCATGGTCATGGCTCCGATGAACTGGGAGCGGGCGGTACGGGCGTTGAGGATGTGTCCGGCGGCGTAGACGCCCAGGAGGCGGCGTACCCGGACCTCTCCGGTCACCGTGTCGACCGTGACCTCGGCGAAGTGGGCGCCGAAGGCGTGCCGGGAGTAGGGGCTGTCGGCGTCGGCGGTGCCCGCCGTGTCGGCGTGTGTCCGGAGTCCCGCGTCCGGCAGGGGGCCCGTGCGTTCGGCCAGGGTCGAGGCCAGCCGCGTACAGGCCTCGTGGACGGCCCAGCCCCAGGACGCCGTACCGGCCGAACCGCCGGCCAGCGGCGCGGACGGCAGGTCGCTGTTGCCCACTTCGGCGCGTACGCGGTCCAGGGGGACGCCGAGTGCGTCGGCGGCGACCTGGGCGAGGACGGTACGGGCGCCGGTGCCGATGTCGGTGGCGTTGATGCGGACGACGAAGCCGCCGTCGGGCAGCGCGTGTGCCTCCGCCTGTGCCGCACTGGCCATCGCCGGATAGGTGGCGGAGGCCACTCCCGTGCCGACGAGGAGCGGGCCCTCGGCACGGGACCGGGGGCGGGGGTCGCGTGCTGCCCAGCCGAAGCGCCGCGCGCCCTCCCGCAGGCAGTCGACGAGATGGCGGCTGCTGAACGGCTTGCCGCTGTCGGGTTCGGTGTCCGGCTCGTTGGTGATGCGCAGTTCCACGGGGTCCAGGCCCGCCGCGACGGCGAGTTCGTCCATGGCCGACTCCAGGACGTACATGCCGGGCGCCTCGCCGGGTGCGCGCATCCAGGAGGGGCTGGGCACGTCCAGCGCGACCACCCGGTGGGAGCTGAGCCGGTGGGGCGCCGCGTACATGATCCGGCTGGGTACGGCGGCCTGCTCCACGAACTCCTTGATGCGTGAGGTGTAAGTGGTGACCTCGTGGAGGGACGAGGTGAGGGTGCCGTCGGCGGTGGCGCCCAGGCGGAGCCGGTGCAGGGTGGGCGCCCGGTGGCCGACGACCGCGGGCAGGAAGCGCCGGGGCAGTGCGACGGTGACGGGGCGTCCGGTCTCCCGCGCCGCCATCACGGCGAGCACCACATGGGGACGCGGGGTGCCCTTGGATCCGAATCCGCCGCCGACGTGTTCGCTGACGACGGTGACGTCGTCCTCGGACAGCTCGAACAGCGATGCCAGGGTGGCGCGGACGGTCGTGGCGCCCTGGCTGGAGTCGTGCACGACGAGTCTGCCGTCGTCCCAGCGGGCGGTGGCCGCGTGCGGCTCCATGGGGTGGTTGTGCAGGGGCGGGACACGGTAGTGGGAGTCGACGCGGACCTCGGAGGCCGCGAACGCGCTCTCGGGGTCGCCCTGTTCGCGGCGCGCGGGGAAGCCGCCGTTGGCGTCCTCGGGCGTGTAGGCCCCGGGGTGGTCGTCGGTCAGGGTGACGTCGTGTTCCTCGACGTCGTACTCGACCCGGACCGCGGCGGCGCCGGCGCGGGCCGCCTCCAGGGTCTCGCCGACGACCAGGGCGACGAACCAGCCGTGGTGCGGTACGCGCGAGTCCTGCAGCACGGAGAGCGTGGGATCGTCGGCGGGGGCGAGCCGGGGCGCGTTCTCGTGGGTGAGGACGGCGAGGACCCCGGGCAGTGCCAGGGCGGCCCCGGCGTCGACGGTACGGACCGTGCCGCGGGCGATCCCGGCGACCACCGGCCAGGCGTGGGCCCTGCCGGGGTCGGTCTGTTCGGCGGCGTAGCGGGCGCTGCCGGTGACCTTGTCCCGGCCCTCCCGGCGCTCGGCGGGCGCGCCCAGCGCGGTGCCGGTGTCGGCCATGACTGCTCCTTCTGCTGGTGTCCGGTCAGGTGCTGGTGGGCGGCGCGAGCCGTCGCAGGGCGTCCACCGCGAGATTGCGGGCCAGCCGGACCTTGTAGCCGTTGTCGCGCAGTGGCCGGGCGGCGGCGAGTGCGAGGTCGGCGGCCCGCTCGAACGCGGCGGTCGTCGGGGCGGCGCCCAGCAGTGCCTCTTCCGCGATCCGGGCCCGCCAGGGACGGTGGGCCACTCCCCCGAAGGCGAGGCCGACCTGCCGGACGACACCGCCCTCCGTGTGGAGCACCGCGGCGACGGAGACGAGGGCGAAGGCGTACGAGGCCCGGTCGCGGGCCTTGCGGTACAGCGAGGGCAGCCCTGCCGTGGCGCCCGGCAGGACCACACCGGTGATCAGTTCGCCGGGGCGGATCACCGTGTCCTGTTCGGGGTGGTCCCCGGGCAGCCGGTGGAACTCCGCGACGGGAACGGTCCGCGGCCCGTCGGCCCCGTGCAGTTCGACACCCGCGTCCAGGGCGGCGAGCGCCACGGCCATGTCCGACGGATGCGTGGCGATGCACTGCGGGGAGTACCCGAGCACCGCGTGGTCACGGTGTACGCCGTCCAGGGCGCCGCAACCGGAGCCGGGCGCCCGCTTGTTGCAGGGCTTGTCGGTGTCCTGGAAGTACGGGCAGCGGGTGCGCTGGAGCAGATTGCCGCCCGTGGTGGCCGCGTTGCGCAGTTGTCCCGAGGCCCCGGCCAGGAGTGCCTGGGAGAGCGCCGGATAGCGGTCGCGGACCATGGGGTGGGCGGCGAGGTCGCTGTTGCGGACCGTGGCGCCGATCCGTACCGATCCGTCGGGCAGCTCGTCGACCGTGTCGAGGGGCAGCCTGCTGACGTCGACCAGTGTGGTCGGTTCCTCCACGCCGAGCTTCATCAGGTCCACCAGGTTGGTGCCGCCGCCGAGATAGCGGGCGCCGGGGTGGGCCGCGTACAGCTCGGCGGCCTCCTCGACACTGCCGGCGCGCGCGTATGCGAAGGGTTTCACCGGATCACGTCCTCGACGGCCCGCACGATGTTCGGATAGGCGCCGCAGCGGCAGAGGTTGCCGCTGAGCCGTTCGCGGATCTCGTCCGCGCCGAGCGGCACGGGCTCCCCGGACGGGGTCTCGGGGTCCGTCACGTGCGAGGGGTGACCGGACTCGGCCTCGGCGATCGCGCCGACGGCGCTGCAGAGCTGTCCCGGTGTGCAGTAGCCGCACTGGAAGGCGTCGCGGTCGATGAAGGCCCGCTGCAGCGGGTGCAGTTCGCCGTCCGCCCGCCGTTCTTCGCCCTCGTCGCCGTTACCGCCGGCGAGTCCTTCCACCGTCGTGATGTCGCAGCCGTCCTGGGCCACCGCGGGCAGCAGGCAGCTGTTGACGCGGCGGCCGTCCACCAGGACCGTGCAGGCGCCGCACTGGCCGTGGTCGCAGCCCTTCTTGGCGCCGGTGAGGTGCAGCCGCTCGCGCAGCACGTCCAGCAGGACGGAGCGGTGGTCGACGACGAGCGTGCGCGGCGTGCCGTTCACCCGCAACGTCACCTCGGAGTGGTGGCGATCGGGTGACGAGGGGATTCGTTCCCCCCTGGGGGTGCCGCCCGGGCTCCCCGGGCGATCGGCTCCGCCGTCCGGGGCTCCGCCGTCCGCCGCCCCGCCGTCCACGGCCGAGCCGTGCGTCGGGCCGCTGCTCAGGCTGTTCTCCGGGCTGTTCCTCGGGCTGTTTTTCGGGCTGTTTTTCGGGCTGCCCATGCTGTTCATGACCTTCCGACGGCGTCCGGACCACACAGCTCACGTATCCAGGCTGCCGCCCGCCACACGTTCCCGCACGCCGGAGCCGTGCGGGAACGGTCCGGCGGGCGGCCTCCTCGTCGGCCTGTGTCAGCCGCCGGCCGCGGCCGTGACCGTCGCCGGGTCCTCGCCGGTCAGCTCCACGACGCGGTGCGGCGGTACACCCGCGGCCAGCGCCCGTCCGATCAGTTCGTCGCGGCCGTCCGTGATGTCGCGGTAGGACAGCAACTGCCCCTCGACCCGCGCGATCGCCTCCGGGCCGGTCCGTCCGCGCACCCGGCTCAGTTCCTCGTCACTCAGCGGCACCGGCAGCCGCTCCGCGCCCTCGGGAACGGAGCCCGTCTCCTCCGGCGGCAGCAGACGAAGTTCCGGCGCGGTCGCCGCCGTTCCCTGCGCGTCCAGCCACGCTCGTACCGCGGGAGTCTCCATACAGGCGAGCTCACCCACGGCGGCCGGGGGCACGCCGAGCCGTACGGCGGGGTCGTCGAGCAGGAACAGGTAGGCGTCGTCGGTCATCCTCGGCTCCTTCTCAACGGGGAGTGGTCGACACCCCTGTACCCCGCCGCCCGCCGATTACCGCCGCCTTTCGACCCGGGCCCGGCCTCGCAGTTCCGGCGGCGAGGGGTCCGACCGGTACGAACGGCGGACGCGCAGCGGAGAAGTTGAAAGCGCGATCGAATAAGACAAATGCAACTTCTATGAATAAGTCTTGCCATAACGGTCACCCGTACCTTCGAGAACCGAGAAGAACATGTCTCTCGAAAAGGGGATGGTGGTATGTCTTCCACCGAGTTTCTGACCGACGAGCTCACCGAGGTCCAGGGCGTGGACGTCGAAGCGGCTCTCGACCCGGTCGAGGCCGACGGCTCGTACCGTGACAGCCGCGAGTGCGCGGCGCTCGCCCTGACGTCCGGGTCGACATCACTCCTGCTGTCGCCTCCGACTCCGCGGCCCAAGAAGGGTTGACGGGACAGACACATGGAACAGTCAGGCACTTCGACCCGCCTGGCGGACGCAGTGCAGGGCCTGACGTCAGAACTGGTCTCCGCTCTTCGGAGCGGGGGCCCGTTCGGGCTCTCCGGCAGCGTCCCAGGAGCCGACGGACCGGAGCCGGCCGACGGACTGACCCTCGCCGCCGTACGGGTGGTGGGGGCCGACGCCGTCCTGCCGAGCGTTCTGCGCCGCACCCCTCCCGAACCTGACGACCTCGCCGTGTTCAGCGGGGCCGTGCACGCCTATCCGCCCCCCGCGGACGCGTCGCCCACCTCCGCGTGGAGCCACTGGGCCATGAAACGAACACTCCTGCGACTCAAAGCCGGCCCGGACACGGGACCTGACGCGTCCGTCGCGGGCGTCTCCACGCATGACGCAGAACCCGCAGCGGCCTGGCTCGACGGCGCCTCGTGGCAGTCGCTGACCCACCAACTGGCCGTACTGGCCCCGCTCGCGGTGCCCGGCGGGGACTGCGCGGTGACGCGCATGGCCCGTGGCCGCCCCGTCGACGTCGCCCGGGGATTCGTCCGGGCGGTCCGTCGCCGCGACTGGCTCCAGGCCGCAGGGGCGGGCCGCTGGCTGGCCCTCCTCGACGGAGTGCCGGACACGCTCGGACTGGACGCCGGCCTCGCGTTCGTGGCACAGATGGGCTGCGCCGATCCCCGTGTGACGCTGCAGGTCGAGGCGGCGCGGCTGATGCGAACCGGGGCACCGGTGTGACGGCGCGCGATGTCCGAGGGCTCGGCGAGGCCGCGATGGCGTGGGTGTCCGCCCATCGCGGCGAGTTCGCGCTCGGCGACGACGCACTCGCCGAGCACGCCGACGTCAACTTCACCTGGAAGCCCCTCGGGGAACTGGCCCAGGTGTGCGTCAGCATCCGCAGGCACACCGAGGCCACCGACCCGCTGCACGAGGCCGCCTGCGACCTGCTGGCCTTCGCCTGGCGGCAGACCGGGCAGGGCGCCCTCTTCCTCGAACTGAAGCACCTCGAACCCTTCGCCACGTACCCACTGGAGATCTACGCGGCCTTCGCGTCGGCCGGCCTGCGGCACACCGACTACGAGAAGGCCACCGCGACGGTGGCCCGTACCCGCGGCTGGCAGGTGACCGAGCAGGAGCCGAACCGGCGCCTCAGCGTCCTCAACTCCGAGCGCCGCAGCGGCATCCCGCTCCACGCCGACATGGAGAGGGCGCTGCGGCGCACCTGGCTGGGCGGCCTGCCTGAGCCATGGACGTTCGAACGGGCCGCCGGGTACACGCTCACCCATGTGGTCTTCCATCTGACCGATTGGGGCCATGGACCGGTGGGCGTTCCCCCGCTGGTCGCCGACTACCTCTCGCACTGGCTGCCGCCCTGGCTGGACACCTGTCTGGAGGACGAGCAGTGGGACCTGAGCTGCGAACTGCTGGCGGTGGCCGGCAGCCTGCCCGGCCCACCGGACCTCACCATGCTGCGGGAGGCCTGGGCGAAACTCGGCTTGGCCCAGGACGCGTCCGGTGCCGTCCCGGAGGTGGGTTCCGGGCGAGAGGGCCATCCGATCGCGGACGACTTCGTGGGCTGCTACCACTCGACCCTGATGACTGCGTTCGCCGCCGTGCTGACCACCGCCCGCTCGCGTGCGCACGCCGCCCACATGACCCGTGCGACCCACGCGGCGCGTCCGGGACAGGGCGGGCAAGGAGTGTCGAGATGACGAGCACCCGCCTCATCCACACCGTCGGGACCGGCGCCCTGGAGTGGCTGCACGCCCACCGGGACGGATTCCGTCTGGAGCAGGACGTCGACCCGGAAGTGGGCTTCCTGGAACGCTTCAAACCGGTCGGCGAACTGGCCCTCATCTGCAAGGTGTTGTTCCGCGAAGGCGTGGCCGGCTCCCGACAGGCCCAGCTGGCACGGCAGTTGCTCGACCACGCCTGGCGCGACACGCTGGACGGCGGCCGGATGCTGGTCCGCGGCCAGCGCATCGAGCCCCTCTCCCCCATCCCCTTCGAGGTCTATCTCCCGTTCAAGGAACTGGGCTACAGCCATCCCGAGGCCGAGCAGGCCTTCCGGCTCAACCAGCGGCTGGAGAGCTTCCACGCCTTCGAGCTGCCGCCGACGCGCCGGCTCGGCCTCTCCGCGTTCCAACGCCGTTACGGGCTCCCGGCCCGGCCGCCGGAGTCCGAGGTGATCGGCACGACATGGCTCGGGCGTACCCCCGAACCCTGGACCGTCGAGGGGCACATCGCCTACGACATCACGCACACCGTCTTCCACCTCACCGACTGGGGCGAGAACCCCGGCGGCATACCGGCTCCGCTCGCCGACTACCTGGCCACCTGGCTGCCGGTCTGGCTGGACGACTGGCTCGACCTGGAACGCTGGGACCTGCTCGGCGAACTGCTCGTCGTCGACGCCTGTCTGCCGCGCCCCACCCTGGACGAGCGGGCCTGGGAAGGCTTCGCCGCCGCCCAGCAGCCCGACGGGGCGATGCCCGCCGTGCGCACGATGCCCCAGGGCGATCCCGAGGAACTGTTCGACCTCGTCTACCACCCGACGCTCGTCGCCGCGTTCGCCTCCGTCCTGGCCACGTCCCGCGCCCTGACGCGGTTGGCGCACGCACCGGCATGACACCACGACCCGAGCCCTGGCCGGGCGTTCCGCCCGGCCTCACCGGTGAACCCCCGCCGTACCACCCCGCCCAGGAGCGGTCCCTCGACGGCGAGACGGTACGGGACCTGCTCGACGACGCCGTCCGCGCCGTGGACGCACCCGATGTCGTCTTCGCCCTCTCGCGGAACGGTCACCGCACGGTGCGCTGCGGGGGCACCGGGCCGCCTCCGCCCGTTCCCCGCGATCAGCTGCGCTACGAGATCGGTTCGGCCACCAAGACGTTCACCGGACTGCTCCTGGCCCGGCTGACGCAGTCGGGCAGCCTGTCCGCCGGTGAGCCTGCCGTCACCTGTCTGGATCCGACGCGGCGCGTCGGCCGGGACCCCGTGACCCTCACGCACCTGATCACCCACACCTCCGGGCTGCCCGCCCTGCCCGCCGACTTCTTCCTCCGGGCCCTGCCCACCTGGCGCACCGACCCGTACGCCGCGTATCCGGACCGGCGCGTGGTCGACGCCTTTCTGCGCCACCGGCAGCACCGGCGGCCCGGCACCCGCTGGCACTACTCCAACTTCGGTGTCGCCGTGCTCGGTCACGCCCTGGCCGCGGCCACCGCGACACCCTGGGACGAACTGCTGGGCAGTCAGGTGCTGCGGCCACTCGGCCTGAGCGGCACCGCCCTGCGGCCCGGCGGCCCCGACACCGACGCCACGGGCCACCGCAAGGACGGCACAACACCCGTGGCCCCGTTGGCAGTCGGCGGCTTCCGGTCGGCCGGCGCCGTCCGGGCCACCCCGCCCGACCTGCTGTCGTTCCTCGAAGCCCATCTGAACCCGTCGGGTCCGTACCCGACGGGCCTGGATCCCTCCGACAGGTCACTGGCCGATGCCCTGCGCGCGGTACGCCGTCCGGTGCTCCGGCGCGGGTGGGGGCACCGGCACGTGCACACGGTGGCCTGGTTCCAGCACCCCACCGGTCACGGCCCGATGTACTTCCACTGCGGAGCCACACTCGGTCAGCAGGCCTTCCTCGGATTCAGGCCCGACACCGGAACGGCGCTGGCGGCCGTGTGCACCCGCCGCTTCCGGGCCCGCGACACCTTCGTGACGACGGCGTACGCGCTGCTGGCCGGGATGTGAGACACGGCCGGACCCACCGGACCGACGGGGCGCATGCGAAGGCGCGAGGGCCGTGTCCGGAGACAGGCACCTCGCGCCGCCGCGACCTGCGGCCGTGGCCGAGTGACCGTCAGAGACGCTGCCACAGGGCCGGCGTGAGGCGGGGCTGCCACACTCCCTGCGCCTGATGCGTCTGCAGACACTGGTACGAGACACCGTCGTAGGTCACCCGGGTCCCGACCTCGTACACCCGGCCCGTGGTCCAGCCGACCGTCCGGCCGTCCTCCGGGGCGGGCGTGCCGCTCTGGCCCGTGGCGGTCTTGAGCGTCAGACCGTACGTGGTGAGCAGCGGGTTGATCGGTTGGTGGAAGGTGACGCCGCCGGCCTTGCAGTCGCCGCTGCCTCCGGAGGTGACGCCCTGGGCCTGGGTGCCGGACAGGTAGGAACCGCCGGAGTCACCCGGCTCCGCGCACACGGTCGTACGGGTCACGCCGTTGATGTCGCCCTCGGCGTAGCTCACGGTGGTGTCGTGCTGCTCGATCGTGCCGCAGTGCCAGCCGGTGGTGGAGCCGGAGCGGCAGATCGCCGCACCCACCAGCGCCTGTACGGAGCCGGCGACCTGCACGTTGGTGTCACCCTCGCCCTTGACGGCGGGCGTGGCGGTCCACTCGCTGTTGACGCTCACCCACGACATGTCCTGCCCGGGGAAGACCGAGGCCTCGAAAGTGCCCTGGGCGACCTTGTTGAAGCCGGTGGTCCTGGCGCCCGCCTTCCCGCAGTGCCCGGCACTGGCGAACCCCTGCTGCTCCCCCTTGGTCACGGAGAAGCCCACCGAGCAGCGGGCCTTCTCGTCGATGTAGTACGCGTCACCGCCCCGCACGTCGTGCAGGGCGCGCGGCCGGTCCGCCGACACCTTGACGTCCACGAGCCGCCGGTCGATCCCGGCGGCCGCGACGAGCTTGTCGGCGGCGGCACGGCTCGTCGCCTGCACCGTCACGCGGTTGGTCCGTACGTCGACGTACCGGACCGGCGTGTCGAGGGCCTTGCCCACCGCGGCGGCGTCCAGCTTCGCCTTGGCAGTGTTGAGGTCCTTCAGCGCGTTCTTGACGACCTTCGCCTGCGCCCCGTCGGCCTTGATGGCGGCGACACCGGCGGCGTCGGTGGTGGCGACGGTCAGGCCCGCGGAGGTCGTGCCGTGAACCCAGGCGCCCGCGAAGTGCTTGCCCAGCACGTTCTGGAGCCGGCCGGCGCGGGTGCCCGCCTCGGCCTCGTTCACCAGCCGCGCCTTGGCCTGGGGGCCCGTCAGCCGCAGGTCGCGCTGCATCGCGCGCAGGACGGCGGCCGACGGCCGGTCGGCGCCGAGCGTCTGCGCGGAGGAGGGCCCCGGCGCGGGGGGCTCGGCGGCGGTGGCCACGGGCAGCCCGGTGAGCGCGAGTGCGCCGAGCACGGTCAGGGCGGTCCGGGCGGCTCCGCCGGCGTGTCTGGGGACCATCGGGTGACTCCTCGTTCTCGGGGATCTGGTGCCGCGGCATTAGACCTTGCCGACATGGGCTCAGAAAATGTCCGGTTTCCTGTGGTTCGGCGCTTCGGACGACACGAAGGACCCGCCCGGCGGAGTACCGGATGCCGAGGGGCCGCCTCACCGGGTACTGATGTCCCGCGACCGCACGCGTCCGTCCGGGACTGTCCGCGCCCATCCGGGACCGTCCGCGGGAGGAGCGGCGGCGCGGCGGACGGTTCTCGTCAGACGGGTTCGAGGCCGGGGTCGCCCGCCTCGGTCACGAAGGACGCGGCGGTCGTGACCGGTGCGCCGGGCGTCGTCACGGCGGAGACGGTCCGGTAGTCCGCCCTGGCCTTCGCACGGTCCAGGGCGACCCGCACATAACCGCGCCGCCCGTTGTAGAACTTCAGGTGCGGGTTGGCCTTCAGGTACGTGTCCCAGTTGCCGGGCTTGTCCGCGCCGTCCTTGCCGCTCGCGACCGAGGTGGCGACGATCTCCGTGCCCAGCGTCTTCGACGCCGGGTCGTCGAAGTCCTCCTTGATGTCGAAGGCGTACCCGACGTGCACGTCCCCCGTCATGACGAGCAGGTTGTCGACCCCGGCGGAGTCCGCGCCGTCGAGGACGCGCCGGCGCGAGGCCCGGTAGCCGTCCCAGGCGTCCATGGACGTCCTCGCCTCGGCGCCGAGATCGAACTTGCGCTGCGAGAAGCACACCTGTTGCGCCATGACGTTCCACAGGTTCCGCGAGGCACGCCAGCCGTCGATCAGCCACTTCTCCTGCGCCGCCCCCGTGATGGAGCGTTCCGGATCGTCCGTCTCGGGGCCGGGAGCGTGCAGCGTGTCACCGTATGCCTGGTCGGAGCGGTACTGGCGGGTGTCGAGGACGTCGAACTGGGCGAGGCTGCCCCACTGGAACCGGCGGTAGAGCTGTGTGTCCGGGCCGTTGGGCATCTGGGCGTTGCGCAGGGGCTGGTTCTCCCAGTGCGCCCGGTAGGCCGCCGCGCGCCGCAGCAGGAAGTCCTGCGGCGGGTCGTTGTTCTCGCTGATCGCGCCCGCGTAGTTGTTCTCGGTCTCGTGGTCGTCCCAGGTGACGACGAAGGGATGCCTCGCGTGGGCCGCCTGCAGGTCCGGATCGCTCTTGTAGAGGGCGTAGCGCAGCCGGTAGTCGTCGAGGGTCTTGGTCTCGCGGTTGTAGAGGTCGGGCAGCTTCCGGTCCGTGTAGTCGCGCGCGCCGCCCACGGAGTTGACGGCGTACTCGTAGAGGTAGTCGCCGAGGTGGAGGACCACGTCGACGTCGTCCTGGGCGAGATGGCGGTGCACGGTGAAGTACCCGTCGTGGTACGCCTGGCAGGCCACGGCCGCGTAGGTGAGCTTCGCGACGGCGGCCTCGGTGGCGGGGGCCGTGCGGGTACGGCCGGTGTCGCTGATCCAGGCCCCGGTCCTGAACCGGTAGTAGTACACCCGGCCGGCTTCGAGGCCTTCGACTTCCACGTGCAGGCTGTGGTTGTACTCGGGGAAGGCGACGGCGGTGCCTCTGCGGACGATCAGGGCGAAGAACTCGTCGGCGGCCAACTCCCACTCGACGGCCACGTACTGCCCGGGCAGACCGCCGCCCGGCTCGTACGGGGCGGGCGCGAGCCGGGTCCACAGCAGCACGGAGCTGGGCAGCGGGTCTCCGGAGGCCACGCCGAGCGTGAACGGATCGGTGGGGATCCGCGCCGCGTCCAGTTCCCCGGCGCCTGCCACGCCCCGGGCCGGCAGATTGGTGCCGAAGGCGAGGGCGGCAGCTGCGGCGGTCACCGTGAGGAACCGGCGGCGCCCGAAATGCCGTGCGGCGGCACGCAGTTCGGGGTCGTGTCGTGACGAGGTGTCCTGCGTCAGCGCTCTGCGACGGCCTGCCGGGGCCATGGAGGCCTCCTTTCGCGGTTGACGACACGCACAACGGACCCACCGGCTGCGTGCGACCGGGTCACAGGGCCGTAGGGCCGCATGAAGTGGATCACCGCATGTTAAACAGATAAAGCTCACAAATACGGCAGGCGCGGGACGCGCGGAGCGTCCGGACCGGACGCGAGGGGGCGGGTCCGGCCTTCCGGATTGTCAACGTCCGCTTGTCATGCCCGACTTGACCGGTTGCGGACCCCGGCGCGGGGTACGCGGAAATCCCGTACGAACACGGTCCCGTACGAACACGGGTGGACGTGGAAGGGAAGACGAGTCATGGCACTGCGAGGCAGAGCGACACCGCCGTCCGAGCTGGGCACCCTGGAGCACGGCACCAGGCAACGCGGGCAGCTGCGGGTGCGCCTCATGGACATCGCGTGGACCGCGCTGTGCACCGTCCTGGCCCTGTGGGCCGTATGGAGCGTCTTCGGCGTGGCGAACGGAGCGACCGACTGGGCCTACTGCGCCGTGGCCTGGGTCCTTCTCGCCATCGCCCTGTCCCTGCGTGTCGCGACCGTGCGCCGGCGGACCCGGGTCTGACGCGGCACCGACCGGAAACCAAGGAGTGACGGACCATGGAACGCGTCAACACCCTGCTCGGCAAACACGTCTGGCTGCAGTTCGTCCTGTCCATCCTCGTCGGCAGCGCCCTGATAGTGCTTCTGTTCCCGGGGCCCTCCGTTCTCTCCGTCGTGATCCGCACGACCGTCATCTCGGTCGGAGGCATCGCCGCCGTACTCGTCGCCCGGCGCAAGGAGAAGCGAGCCGCCGGCAGCACGGACAGCCTCGTCGTGCTGGACCGGAAGCTGCGCCAGGGTGATGTCCCCACCGATCCGGCGGAACGCGATGCCATGCGCGCGCTGGTCGCCCAGCGCCTGCACCGCACACGTCACCGCGTGCCGGCCCTGGTCTTCCTCACGGCCCTCTTCTGCTCGGTCACCGTCCTGACGGCCGCCACAGGCGGGCTGCGCCAGGCCATCGGCTTCGCACTGCTCACCGTGGTCTTCATCGGCTGGGGCGTCTCCAACAGCTCCCTTCAGCAGCGCCGCCTGCGCGCCATGAACGCGGCCCTGCGGAGCGACGGCCCCGCGCAGCGGCCCGACCACTCCCGGGCCCAGGCGCAGGCCCAGGCGCAGACCTAGGCCGGGCCCGGCGCCGCCGCCTCAAGGGCGTCGATGCCGCCGGACATGATGGTCCGGACATGTTCGCTGATGTGCTCGGCGGGCCAGTCCCACCAGGCGACAGCCAGCAGCCGCGCGATGTCCTCGTCGGCGTACCTGCGCCGCAGGAGTCTGGCCGGGTTGCCGCCGACGATGCCGTAGTCGGGCACGTCGTCGACCACGACGGCCCCGGAGGCGATGATCGCCCCGTGACCGATACGGACTCCGGGCATCACCGTGGTCCGGTATCCGAACCAGACGTCGTTGCCGACCACGGTGTCACCCCTGCCCGGCAGACCGGTGATCAGATCGAAGTGCTCGGCCCAGTCGCCTCCCATGATCGGGAAGGGGAACGTCGAGGGGCCGTCCATCCGGTGGTTGGCCCCGTTCATGATGAACCGCACGCCTTCGCCCAGCGCGCAGTACTTACCGATCACCAGCTTCTCCGGCCCGTAGTGGTACAGCACATTGCGGGTCTCGAAAGCCGTCGGGTCGTCCGGATCGTCGTAGTAGGAGTACTCCCCCACCTCGATCAACGGCGAGGTGACCAGGGGCCGCAGCAACACCACGCGGGGCTGCTCGGGCATCGGATGCACCACGTTCGGATCGGCGGGAACAGCCGGCATCACGGATCAACTCCTCATGGGTCGATGACGGGTCCCATGATCGCAAGCGGGCACGAGGACTTGGGCGGGAGGATCCAACCAGCCGTACGCCCAGTCGGGTTCGCCCTCGTCAGTCGGGTTCGTCCGCGTCCAGCAGCCACAGCGCGGCGGCCCGGATCTCGTCCGAGGACGCCTCGTCCGTCAGGCGGCGGAGGGCGGGGAGGGCCTCGTCGAGGCCGGCGAGGGCGTTGCATGTGCGCCAGGTCGCGTCCCTGCCGGAGGCGAGATGGGCGGTGAGCGCGTCTGCGACGGGACGGCGTTCCCAGAAGCGGAGGCCGTCGTGGACGACTTCGCCCAAACCGTCGACCGCGCCCGCACGGATCTCGGCTTCGGGATGGTCGAGAAGCGGGAGCAGCAGCCAAACGGCGTCCCATCTGCCCGCCCTGCCGACCGCCACCGCGGCGGCAGCCCTGGTAGCGCCCGGCATCGCCTCGTCGGCGAGGGCTCTGCGCAGGTGCTCCCCGGCGGTCCGGGTGCCGATGTGTCCCAGAGCGGCTGCGGCCCACCGCCCGGCCCCCGGGTCTTCGAGCCAACGCACCGCGAGGTCGGTCACCCGGCGCTCGCCCCGCCACCCGAGTCCGCTCAGCAGTAAGCCCGCGACCCGCGGGTCCCGCTCCGTCCGGAGGGTTTCGACCAGGGCGTCCCGCACCGGGGGCCGTGCCAGGTCCAACAGCCGCCGGGCCACCGCGTACCGCACCTCGGAGGACGGGGCGCGCAGTCCGGTGAGCAGCGAGTCGAGCAATCGCTTCGTGCAGTGCTTCGGCAGCATCTCCAGGGCCCGCGCCCGGGCGGCGCCCTCGCCCTCCCGGGCCGTGCGGATCACCTCCGCGCGAACGACCGGGTCGTCGCGGAACCGGTACAGCAGCATCCGGGCGCGTCCCCACACCGCGCCCTGCGGATCGCCGAGCAGCCGTGCCGACGCCGCTACATCGCCCGTCACGCCCAGCGCGTACAGGCCGACCAGGGCGTTGATCCGCAGGTGGTGGTCCGGATCGTCGAGCAGGCCCGCGAATGCCTCCGTGACCGTCCGGCCCGTCAGCTCCAGCCGGATGGCGGCGACCGAGGCCCGGCGTCGCACCCATGGGTCCGTGTCCCGCATCAGCCCCGGCAGCACGGGGCCGCCCGCCGCCGGGACTCCGAGCCGGCCGAGTCCCAGGGCCGCCGCCGCGCGCACCGCCGGTACGGGGTCACCGGCAGCCTCGGCGAGGGCTCCGGCGTGCTCGGGCCGGCCGATCCTGCCGAGGCCTTTCGCCGACGCCGCGCGTCGCTCCGGGTCCGCGTGCGGGCCGACGTCCGTCAACTCCCGTAAAAAGTGCGCGATCTGTTGTTCCGTCCCCATGGCACCCCCTGCAAGGGAGACTCATGAGACGCCGTGTGGTTGCGCTCGCGCCGCCGGGCCGCGTATCCGCTCAGTGGCCGCGGAACGCCTCTTCGAGCCACCACGACCCGTGGGCCCGGGTCACCTTCGCGTCGATGAGCAAGGGGGCGGACCGGGGGCCGGCGACCCAGTCCTCGACGGCCTTCAGGTCCGTCGGCGTGCGCACGGTCACCGCCTGGAAGCCGTGGCCGCGGGCGACCGCGGCGATGTCCGTCGGCGGGAACTCGACCGTCGCGAGGGGATGCCCGTCCGGTCCGAAGTGGTGCACCTCCGCTCCATAGGCGTCGTCGTTGTACACGACCACGACCATCGGCAGTCCGAGCCGGCGTACCGTGTCGAGCTCCGCGGCGCCCATCATGGCTCCGCCGTCGCCGAGCGCCGCCACCGCGAGCCGGTCCGGCCGCGCGAGTGCCGCGCCGATCGCGGTCGCCAGCCCCAGGCCGATCGCCTGGAACGCCTGGGTGAAACACAGGCCGTTCTCGTCCGGCACCGACAGATACATGCTCGGGTGACCCATGAAGTTGCCGGAGTCCACGCCGATCACGCGCTCCGCGGGCAGGATGTCGTCGAGGGCGATGCTCAGCGTGCGCGGGTCGATCCGCTCACGGTCGCTGTCGTCCTCGTACGGCACGTCCCGCCAGCGCACGCGTGCGGTGACGGCCTCGGCGATGTCGGTCGTCCGGTAGCCCCGCCGTTCCGCGGCGCCGCTCCTCTCCAGGGCGCGCCGCGCGGTGAGTTCCACGTCGCCGGTGACGCCGAGCCGTACCTCCCGGTGTGCGCCGAGCGCCGACGCGTCGTCGTCGACCTGCACGACGGTCGTGCCGGCGCCGATCAGCCTGCCGTGCCGCATCGTCCACATGTTCAGGGCGCAGCCCCAGCCCACGATCGTGTCCGCGGCCCCGATCAGCTCGGCCGCCAGAGGTGACGAGAAACCTCCGGACACGTCGAGCGACCAGGGGTTGCCGTGGAACAGACCGCGCGCCACGGCCGATGTCGCCAGCAGGGCCCCGTAGCGGTCGGCGAGCGCTTCGAGGGCGGCCCGCGCTCCCGGTGAGCGTGCTCCGCGGCCGGCCACGAAGAGCGGCCGCTGTGCCTGTTCGAGGACGCGCACCAACGCCGCCACGTCGTCCGGCGACGGCGCCACCGCCTCCCGTTCCCCCGGCGGTGCCGCCTGTGCCAGGGCTCCGTCGGGAACGTCCAGGGACTGCACCGGCAGAGGGACGTTGAGCAGCACGGTCCGCCGCTCGTGCACGGCCCGTCCGACCGCCGCGCAGGCCTGCTCCACCGCGTGCTCGGCCGAGGTGATCCGCAGCGGAACCGCGCCCACCGCCCGGGCCAGCGCCTCCTGGTCGACGTGGAAGTTGGACCTCGGTTCGGTCACCTCGGCCGCCAGCACCAGCAGGGGCGTACGGCTCTTGGCCGCCTCGGCGATGCCTGTCATGGCGTTCGTGAGACCGGGTCCCTGATGGACACTCAGCGCGGCCACGGTGCCGCTCATGCGGGCGTACGCGTCGGCCATGGTCGCCGCTCCGCCCTCATGGCGTGCGGCGACGAAACGCGCGCCCGCCGCGACCATGGCGTTGGTCAGATGGAAGTTGCCCGATCCGACGACGCCGAAGACCTGGCCGACCCCGGCCGCGTACAGCGCCCGTCCGACGGCCTCGGCGGCCTTCATGAGCGCTCCACCAGGGCGAGCACCCGGGCCGGGGAGCCGGAGCCCGAGACGATGGGCAGCGGTCCGGCGACGACGACGGAGCCGGTCGGGGGCAGCGCCGCCAGGTTCTGCAACTGGGTGAGCCCGTACTTGTCACTGCCCATCAGGTACGAGTGGCACGGGAAGGCCGGGTCGAAGGTGTGCCCGCGTCCGGCGTCGGTGCCCACCGTCTCGACGCCGAGGCCGATCACCGGCGACTCCTCGGCCACCCAGCGGGCACACTCCGGCGACAGGCCGGGGGTGTGCGGGCCGTTCTCGTCCGCGTTCAGGAACGCCTCCTTGGCGTGCGAGCGGGCGTCCCACCCCGTCCGCAGCAACAGCCAGCCGCCGTCGGGCAACGGCCCGTGCTCGGCCTCCCACTGCCGCACATGGGCCACCTCCACGAGGAAGTCCGGGTCCTTCGCCGCCTCGGCGGTGAAGTCCAGCACCGCGGCCGGCGCGACCAGCCGCCCCGCCGGTACGGACGCCACGTCGGCGAGGTCCCTGCCGGTCACCCAGTGGTTCGGGGCGTCGAAATGGGTGCCCGTGTGCTCGCCGCTGCGGAAGTTGTTCCAGTACCAGGCCGGCCCCCGGTCGTCGTACCTGCTGATCTCCTCCAGGGTGAACACCTGGGTCTGGCCGAACTCGGGCGGCAGCTGGAGCACCGGGGTCGACGACGACAACGGCACGGTGAGGTCGACGACCTCGATGGACCCTCCTCGCAACCCGGCCACCAGCGCGGCGAGAACGGACGGCTCGGACATGCGGCCTCCTCGTACGGCGGAAGAACTGACAGCATGGCAGCCGGGACCGACAGTCGCTCCGGTCCGACGAGCGGAAGGCGGGTGGAGACCCAGTGCGCGCGATGCCCAGGAGCACGACGGCGGCGGCCGTGTTCGCGGCCACCGTACTGAGCCTGGCCGGTTGTTCCGCAGACGGCGGCGAGGACGCGGCGCGGCCGTCGGATCCCTCGGCCGGCGCCACGGCCTCTCCTTCCGCCTCCCCGCCCGGCGAACTCCCCAGCCCCACCCCGCCCTCGCCCTCGCCCCCTTCCGTGACGGACGCGGCCTCCGCCTCGGTCACGGCTCCGGCTTCCGGGAGCCCGTCTCCGGTGCCCACGGCCGGACGGCGGCAGAAGCTGGTGACCATGACCGTCAGCGGCGGCTTCGCCGGTGTCCGACAGGAGGTGATCCTGCGCGGCGACGGCACCGTCCGCACCAGCGACGAGGGCGACACCGAGGTACGCCGCGCCAGCGCGGCCCAGTTCGATCAGTTGCGTACGCTGCTCGGGGACCCGGCACTGGACGACGTCCCCGCGTCCACCGTGGACAAGGGCGCGGCCGACCTGTTCCGGTACACGCTGCGGTTCGACGGCCGTACGGTCGTCACGGACCGCTCCGCCGAGCGGCCGCCGCTCGACCGGCTCATCGACGCCCTCGGCGCGTGGCTGCCGGTCTGACGGCTCAGACCGGTGAGTCGCCGGACACGTCGCGGACCGCACCGATCCGGTGAAGCTCCTTGAGCGGGTACGGCGTGTGCTTGCTCTCGTCCGTGAGCCGGCGGATGAAGTCCGCCATCACCGCGGCGAGCGGCGCGTCGCGGGTGAGGAGTGCCGCGACCCCCGCCGGAACTCCGGTGGGACGCTCGCCCTCGGCGTACGCCCGCACCTGCGCCGCACGCCTGTCCCTCCCGTACAGGGCGGCGACCAGCCAGTTCACCAGATAGCCGGCCGAGTAGCAGCGGTCGTAGCCGCGATGCCGGTCGAAGAAGGCCCGCTCCTCCGGTGACAGCTCGAACCGGGAGGAGAGGGCGAGTCCGTAGTCCGCGAAGTAGAGGCGCTCACCGTCGGTGAGGATGTTCTCGAAGTGGGTGTCGAAGTGCAGCAGCCCGCGGCTGTTCATGAAGGAGGTGCCCGCTTCCAGGCCGCTCTCCACCATGGCGCAGGCCCGGTCGGCGGCCTCGTCACCGGCGGCCAGCTGCCGCCCCAGCCACTGGTGCAGGTTCTGCGGGACGTACTCCAGGAACAGCGCGATGCTCGCCGAGGACCGCCGCAGGGCGTCGATGCGTCGGCGCACCGCTGCTCCGCCGCTCTCCCAGCTCGCGGCGGCCCGTTCCATGTCGGCCAGTTCCCCGAACAGGGGCGTCGAGTCCGGCAGGACCCGCCAGTGGTGCGTCAGGGGAAAGCCGTCGTACTCGCCCGCGAGCACCCAGTTCGTCGTCATCGTGTGCACGGCGAGTTCCCGCCAGGCCCCGAATCCCGGCCCTCCGACGCCGTACTGGCTGAAGAGCGGCAGTTCGAACAGGTTCGCCGTGGACCGTGTGTTCCCTGGTTGCCGTTCGAGGTCGGTGAGGGGCACCCGCTTCACGAAGACCCGCGTTCCGGCGACCTCCAGCAGGGTCGTCCTGCCTCCGATGCCGGTACCGGTCGTCCCGGCGGCGTCCAGGAGTTCCTGGAGCGCCCGGTCACTGAGCAGGGCCAGCGCCGTGGAAACGGCTCCATGGGCCGTGAGTCGCGCACTCCGGCCCGTACCGCCACGCTTCACCGCTGACTCCACTCCGATCGACCCCGCCCACGCTCGGATGCGTGTTCGAGAACGCCCCCGTGACGAGTCACATTAAGTGAGGTCCAGGAAAGTCGGGGCAGAAGGAACGGAATCCGATGGGAGGTCGTCGTGGATGGTGGAGATCTGGAACTGGGTGAGCTGTTGGCCTCTGCGGAGGCCGCGCCACCCGGCGAGTCGGTCGACGTGGTGGCCCGCAACCTGCAGAAGCGGTTCGGCGCCGAGCACGTGTCGTTCCTGTTCGTCGACCTCATCGGCCACCGGCTCGTACGGCTGACCGCGGCAGTCGAGGACGAGGCCGCGGAGCGGACCGAGCCGATCGCCCTGCAGGGCAGCGTGCACGGCATGGTGCTGCGGAGCCAGCGCCAGCACGTGGAGGCGGACGATCAGGGCAACCAGCGCATCATCACGCCCGTGTCCAACCGCGGGGACTGCCTCGGCGTACTCGAAGTCACTTTGCAGCACGCGGACGACACCGTGCTGAGACAGGTCCGGGAGGCGGCACACGCGTTGGCCTACATCATCGTCACGGACCGCCGTTTCACCGACCTGTACCACCTGCGCCGGCGCACCACCGACACCAGCCTGGCCGCGGAGATCCAGCACCAGCTGCTTCCCACGGCGTCCAGTTGCGAGTCGTCGCAGTTCACTCTCGCCGCGGGGCTGGTCCCGGCCGACGACATCGGTGGCGACACCTACGACTACACCCTGGACCGCGACACCCTGCATCTGTCGATCACCGACGCCATGGGCCACGACACCGATTCCGCTCTGCTGGCCACGTTGCTGCTCGGTGCGCTGCGTGGGGCCCGCCGCAGTGGCTGCGACCCGGTCAGACAGGCGCAGCAGGCCCACCAGGCACTGCTGAAGCACAGCCGGGGTCTGGCCACCGGGCAACTGCTGTGCATCGACCTCGCGTCGGGTGTCTGCCGACTGGTCAACGCCGGTCATCCCTGGCCGATGCGGCTGCGCGACGGGGCCGTCGAAGAGATCGAACTCGCCGTCAACCTGCCGTTCGGCGTACCGGCGCCGATCCCCTACCGCGAGCAGAAACTGCACCTGCGGGCCGGAGACCGGCTGATACTGCTCACCGACGGCATGCAGGACCGCGGTGCCGCCGCCGTCGATCTGGCCGGGGTCGTCCATGAGACCCGCGCGCTGCATCCCCGGGAAGCCGTGCGGACCCTGACGGCCGCGGTCTCGGAGGCCTGCCGGGGCAACCTCAGCGACGACGCCACAGTCCTGATCCTGGACTGGCACGGCAACCGTGCTCCGGCCCGGGAGACAGCCGCGGCGAGCTGACGACGTACGGCCGCGGACGGTGTCTCCCGGCCCGCCACCCCTTCACCGGACCGGCCACCCCTTTACCGGACCCTCCGCAAGGGCGCCTGCGGGATCTGCCGGTGGCCGTCGAGCAACGCGCTTCCGAGCGTGGTGGCGCTGTGATGCACACTCTGCCCGCGGCGCTGCGTGACGATCAGGCCCGAGTCGCGCAGCGCCGCCGCGTGCTGCGAGACCGACGCCGGGGAGACCACGAGCCGCCGGGCCAGATCGCTGGTCGACCCGCCGTGGTCCGCGACGGCCGCCAGCACCTCGGCACGGGTCTTCCCGAGCAGGGCGCCCAGTGCCTCCCGGGCCTCGGGGCCCCCGCCGTCATCGGCTCGCGACCACCCGAGGTCGTGGGCGACCGGGTAGACGACCACGGGAGGAAGACCGGGATCGCGCAGCGTGATGGGCGCCCGCCAGCAGAAGAAGGAGGGCAGCAACAGCAGCCCGCGGCCGTCGAGCCGGATGTCGCGGTCGTAGGCGCTGGCCACGGTGAGGACACCGGGCTGCCAGCGCAGGGAGGGATGCAGGGTGGACAGCATGCCCTCGGTGCCCCCGTCCAGGAGCGCGCGCACCCGGACTGCGCGATCCGCTTCGATCGAATTCCTCACCTCGGCCCAGTACGGCCGCAGCGCGACATCGAAGTAGCCGCGCAGGGCCGCGCCGAGGCTGCGCATCGCGTCGGAGCCCGCCTCGGCCAGCGACAGGGTGCGCGCCCCGAGGTTCCGGGCCGCGGCGAGACGGGCGATGTCACGCCTGAGCCCGCCGCGCGGGGTGGACAGAACGGCGTCGATACCCGTTTCGAGTCCCCCTCGATCAGGCGCGGGAGTGAGGAAGTCGGCTGAATATCCGCGGGGCGGCGCCAGATCGAACAGCAGCCGGGTGCTGCCGGGCAGGCGGTTGCGGATGCGCCGCTTCCACGCCCCGAAGACAACCGATCCGTCGTTCCCGCCGAGCAGATGCAGGCTGAGCAGCAGCTCCCACATGGGATCCGGGCCGCCGGCCATCCGGATACGGGCCATATCCGCGTCCGTGAAGTGGAACTTGAGCATGGTTCCCCCGTGTGCGTTCCTTACTTGATTCGTCCCGTACCCACTTAAGAGCCGCCAGGTGAGACGGGAGTTGCACGAGGGCCGGTAACCGGGCGTGCAATGGCCGGATCCGTTCGGCCCGTCGTCAGTGGCGGCCGGCGGCCGGTGGAGGCGGGTCCCGCCGTGATGGAGCGCTTGGTCGGGGTACTGGGCACACGAACATCCGGGACGGGCGGCCTCGACCGTCCCGCACGGCGCCGGGCGCTCGGTCGCATGCCTGCCGACGGAGGCGGGAGTCGTACGCCGGTCCGTCGGCGGGCGCGGCTGCCCGGGCTACGAAGGGACCACATGTGGCTGATCCTCTGAACGCGCCGGCCCTCGACGGCGGAGACGCATCGTCCGTCGAGGCGGAGTTGCTGGCCGGGCTGCTGGTGAACGAGGAGCGACCCGAGCAGCCGGTCCTCCTGGACGGCGAGGGCAAGCCTCTCGACACCTGGCGCGAGAACTACCCGTACGAGAAGAAGCTGCGCCGTCAGCCGTACGAGCGGCAGAAGCGGATACTGCAGATCGAACTCCTCAAGCTGCAGAAGTGGGTACGGGACACCGGCCGGCGGGTCGTCGTGGTGTGCGAGGGACGCGACGCGGCGGGCAAGGGCGGCACCATCAAGCGGTTCACCGAACGGCTGAACCCCCGCGGCGCCCACGTGGTGGCACTGGACAAGCCCACCGAGAAGGAAGCCGGGCAGTGGTACTTCCAGCGTTACGTCCCCCATCTCCCGGGAGCCGGCGAGATCGTCTTCTTCGACCGGTCCTGGTACAACCGGGCCGGGGTCGAACGCGTGATGGGCTTCTGCACCCCGGCCGAGTACCGGCTCTTCCACACGCAGGCGCCCATCTTCGAGAAGATGCTCACCGACGAGGGCATCGTGCTGGTCAAGTTCTGGTTCTCGGTGTCGCGCGGTGAGCAGCGCACCCGGTTCGCCATCCGCCAGGTCGACCCCGTCCGGCAGTGGAAACTGTCCACCACCGACCTGGCCTCCCTGGACCTGTGGGACGCCTACACGGAGGCCAAGGTCGACATGTTCCGCGCGACGGACACGCCGTACGCGCCATGGACCGTGGTGAAGAGCAACGACAAGCGCCGCGCCCGCCTCGAAGCCATGCGTCATCTGCTCCTGCTCTGCGACTACACGGCGAAGGACGAGAAGGCCGTCGGTACGGCCGATCCGCGGATCATCGGTTCCGCCAACACCCTGCTGGAGAGCGGCGAGGAACCGACGGACCTCTCCCCCACCCCGCTGTCCCACCACGCCGAGGGTCCCGGCCGGCACCCCTAGAGCGACAGCGCCACCCCTGGGAGCGGGCGGACAGCGGCGGCCCGTCACCGCAAGAGGTCATCGCGAAGGGGCACCGCGAAACGGCACCGCGAAATAACCGCAAAGGGTCCTTCGCAAAGAAGTCTTTGCGAAGGACCCTTTGCGGTCTAGAGTGCGCGGTATGCCTGAATCCGACGCGACACCCGCGACACCCGCGACGCCGCAGCGCCCAAGTGCCCACCAGGACACGGCCGTTCTGGACGCCAAAGGGCTACGGGCCCTCGCCCACCCGGTCCGGGTGCAGTTGCTGGGGCTGCTGCGCAAGCACGGCCCGTCGACGGCCACCCGCCTCGCCGAGCGGCTGGGAGTGAACTCCGGCACCGCCAGTTACCACCTGCGCCGGCTCGGAGACGCCGGTCTCGTCGAGGAGGACACCGAACGCGGCAACGCGCGAGAACGCTGGTGGCGGTCGGCACACAGCAGGACGTGGTTCAACGACCACGATCTGGCCGAGCGGGAGCCGGAGGCGACCCTGGCCTATCTGCAGTCCGTGGCCGCCCTCTACACCGCACGCACGGAGCGGGCACTGGGCGAGCTCCAGACCATGCCCCGCGTGTGGCGGGACACCTTCGACATGAGCGACTGGGTCCTGCGGCTGACCCCCGCGGAGGCCGCCGGTCTCTACGAGGAGTTGCGCGGTGTCGTCAGCCGCTATCGCCAGGACACGCCCGAGGCGGCGACACCGGCCCCCGAGGGAGCCGAACGGTTCTCCGTGATCACCCACCTACTGCCGGAACCGGGTACGTCCGCGGCCGACCCGGACCCGGACCCGAACCCGGATCCGGCCTCGGCCTCGGCCTCGGCCTCGGAGAAGCCGTGACCGGCACCGCCCCGGACATGGGCTCGGACACGGACCACTTACCCGGCAAGCGCGCGTTACGGCCGCTGGGCGGAGTGCTCACCGCCATGGCGATCTCGCTGACCGGTACGCGGATCTCGGCCATCGCGCACCGGCTGAGGCGCCGGGCGGTGTTCTTCGTCGGATTCCTTCTCGCCGGGGCACCGAAATTCCTGGCCCTCGCCTCCGGCGCGCCGCTGGGTGCCGTCCTCGCCGTCTTCGCCGTGAGCGGGCTCGGCGCGGGCTTCATCAACCCGATCATCGGCGCAGTCCTCTTCGAGCGCATTCCACGCCCGCTGCTGGGCCGCGTCAACGCGCTCGGCGACTCGCTGGCCTGGTCCGGCATCCCCCTCGGCGGGCTGATCGCGGGAGCGGCCGTGGCCGCCGTCGGACCGGCGCCGGTGCTGTTGGCCGGCGGGATCGCGTACTTCCTCACCACGAGCCTGACCGGACTGCGACCCGAATGGCGCGCCATGGATCGCGCCCGCGGGAACACGCGCGAGCGCACCAGCGACCTCGCGAGAGACCGACCGGGCTGAGCTATCAGTCCGGCAGCCCACGGAAGGTCGCCAGGAAGGTCTTCAGCGCCTGCTGATTGCCCGCGTCCTCCCAGTCGGCGGCCGGTGTCGCCCAGCGGATCGAGAAACCCTCGCCGCCCCCGATGAGAAACCCACGGCCGAAGGTACGCACCCGGGTGCCCTCGGACTCGTCGACCCACTCCATGTCCGCGGCCTCGCGGCCCTGGTACGTCGTCGCACGGATCGCACCCAACCGGTCGTAGCCGGACTCCTTTCGCAGCGAGGGCTCGACGGTGTCCCGCCACACGGCCACCGGGTCGGCGCCGACCCGCGTGCTGTAGGTGACGGCCAGGTCCCGTGGGTCTCCGTCGGCGCCGAAGACGACGCGGTAGGAACCGTCCTCGGCGCGTTTCGTGCTGAGCCGCTGCCAGCCCTCGGGAAGGGCGACGGCAAAGCCTTCCGACGCCGTGAAGACGCGGAAGCCCGCCGGGAGTTCCCCGGCAGCCGAGGACGAGGAAGGGGCAGAGGGCGAAGGCGAGGAGGTAGAGGAGGAGGGCGACGAGGTAGGGGACGCGGAGGGCGAGGGGTAAGTCGTGGGGGACGCGGTACCGGACGGGGGCGTACCCGCCGCGCCGTTCCCGTCGCCGGTCGGAAGCACGGGGCCGGTGCGCGAGGCCGTCGCGTCGGCCGCCGAGACGTCGTCCCCCGAACCGTCGCCGGTCGCGGCGAGAGCGGTCATCGTCACGGCGACGACAGCGGCGACCGCGGTGCCGACGAGCGCCGCACGGCCGAGGTTCTTCCTGCCCCCGGCCAGACTCATCACGTGGTGGACCGAGGGCCGCGACTGCGGAAGCGACGCCTCCGCGGCGGCGGGGTCCTCATTCACGATACGGACGAGGGCGTCGCGGACCACGGGCCCCGTGAGCCGTTCGCGGGAGTCCTTGCGGAGCAGTCCCTGCATGATCCGGGCGAGCGGGCCGGCGTGCCGCGGGCTGCGCAGTGGCAGCCTCAGGATCGCCTTGAGGGTCGCCTCGGGCTGGCCGCGGTCCCGGAAGGGCGGGCGCCCCTCGGTCATCGTGTAGAGCAGTGCGCCCAGCGCCCACAGGTCGGCCGGCGAACCGTAGGCCTCGCCACGGGCCTGCTCCGGGGACGCGTACGCCGGCGCGCCGATCCGTGCTCCGGGACCGGCGCCCGCCAGACCGTACCCGGAGACGACCACGCCTCCGTGGTCGCGCACGAACACCTGGCCCAGGCTCAGCTCGCCGTGCACCAGGCCCTCGGTGTGCGCGGACTCCAGCACGCCCAGGACGTCGAGCCCGATACGGGCGGCCCGCGCGTGGTCGAGCGGGCCGTACTGGTCGAGGAACTCGCCCAGGGGCATGCCGTCGATCCATTCGACGACCGTCCAGAGGCTGCCGTACTCCTCGACGACGTCGATGACGCTCGCCACCGCGCCCGGACACCGCAGTCCCATGACCTCGGACACGTACCTGATCCGTGCGACGGCCGGGCCGGCCCGGTCCTCCATCGGATCGGGCGGTAGCTGCGTCTGCGTCAGCAGTCTCGGACGGGCGTACTCGATGTCCTCCCCGTACCAGCAGACGCAGCCCACTTCGTGGTGGACGACCTCTTGGAGCCGGTATTTTCCGGCGACCAACTCATTTGCAGCGGCACCCGCGTTGCCCATGCCCATCCCTCGCTGAAGCCTTGCTCCCGGTCACCAGGGATACGCAGAGGGCCATGTCCTGCGTTCAAAGGATCCGCGATCGCTGACGGTCGATGCGCCTGCCGCGCCTTGTTCCGGGTGCGTCCCCGGCACCATCGCAGCGCGCAGAACGGGCTCGCGAAAACGGCGGGAAAGCGGGACGTGCGACCTCCCCAGGCTCCACGTCCCGCTTTCCCGCGACATGGGGCGACTACCCGGGCGTCCCGGGCTTACTCCCACGGGTGTTCCACCACTGTTCCGCCTCCGCTTCACCTCCGCTCCACTTCCGCCTCACCCCATGGACCCGGCGTGTGACCTGCGCGTATGAACCCGGCGACGGATCTTCCGTTGCGCCTCGAAGCCCTCGCGGAGCACCCGGTCGGATTTCGCCGACAGCGGATGCGTAGGTTGCGAAAGAGGGGGTACATGCGGGCGAGCACCGGGTGAGGACGGACTGCATGGAATCTTTGATCAAGGGCGGAGGCCGTATGGCGCCGCAGCGTGGCCGTATAGAGACCACTGTTGCTCTGGAAGGCGATTCGCTCTGCATCGCCGAGGCCCGTCATCTCGCGGCCGACTTCCTGTCACAGGCCCAGGCCGAACACGGCGTGCCGGTCACGGCCCGGGCGATGGACCTGACCCAGCTGGTGGTGAGCGAACTGGTCACCAACGCCCTGAAGTACGCGCCAGGGCCGGTCCTGCTCGCCCTGCGGATCGTCGGCGGCCTGCTTGAGGTGGCCGTCTGGGACAGCGATCCGGTACTGCCGGTGGCCCGGGCGGCGGACCCCGGACGGGTGGGCCAGCACGGCCTGGAGATCGTCATGGCCATCTGCGAGGGCTTCGAGGCCCGAAGAGAGCCGGTCGGCAAACACATCACGGCCCGGATCAGGCTGCTCGCCGACACCCACACCGACGTCGACACCCACTGACCGGCGCACCCGGGCGGACCCAACTGGACTTCGGATCGGGCCCGTACGCCCCGGAACGCGACCTCCGCTCCGGGACGTACGGCTGCCACGGTCCGACGTGGCGCGTGCTCGGTGACTCGTGACTCAGTGACTCAGCGGCTCGGTGACTCAGCGACTCGGTGCGCGTCGAGTCAGTCCACGATCATGACGCCGACCGGTACCGCTCCGGCCGTCCGCGCCAGTTCACCGCCGAAGTTGCCCTCGACCTCGGACTTCTCGGCCGCGTTCGGGTACGGGTTCGTGCACGCGACTCCCGCGCTGGAACCGGACATCAGGCTGCTGCACGGGCCCGGCTTACGGTCCGGCAGACCGAGGATGTGCCCCAGCTCATGGGCCGAGATGCGGATCGTGTTGTAGCCCTCGTTGACCGCCTGCCGTCCGATGTAGACGATTCCGTTGCCGAGCGAGGTGGTCTGGGCACGGGGCCAGCCGTTGTCCGCCAGGACCCGGATGTTGGCGCGCTGTCCGGATGCGACGGGCTGGAGTTCGACGGCGTCGACGCTCTCGTTCCAGATCGCGGCGCCTCGGTCCACCGCGGTCCTGAACTCCGCGGAAGCGCTCGCGTCGTAAGTCACGACCCGGGCGGCGGCGATGTGGTCCGCGACCGGGGCCGGGGCCGGGGCCGGGGCGGCCACGGCCTGGCCACCCAGCAGGGAAAAGGTCACCGCCAGAACGGCGGCGAATCCACCTGTCAGTTTACGGACGTGCATGGTCGACCTCCTTGTGGGGGGAAGGTAGTCGTGCACATGACATGACATTCCCTGGCTCCCTGCCCACCGGGGACGGACGCCAATCCGTCAATCGGGCCGCGTGCGGCCGAGGCGACGAGAACGACCGCGGCACGGCGCCGGGCCCGGCCCCCTCTCCGGGGAACCGGGCCCAGCACCGTTCCGCGCCGCGTCAGCCCTGACGGGCCTTGAAACGCGGATCCTTCTTGTTGATCACGAAGACCGCACCCCGTCGGCGCACCACCTGCGCTCCGGGCTTGGACTTCAGCGAACGCAACGACTTGCGCACCTTCATGACTCTGCTCTCCTCCCACCAGGACTCCGGCCGGCCGTCATCGACTCACCGGGGCATCGAACTCGTCAGCCCCTCGACTCGCCAGCCCTTCGACTCGTCAGGCCGTCGACGGCGTACGGCCGTAGCGCCGTTCGAACCGCTCCACCCGGCCCGCGCTGTCGACGACGCGCGCGGTTCCCGTGTAGAAGGGGTGGCCGGCCGACGAGACCTCCACGTCGATCAGCGGATAGGTGTTGCCGTCCTCCCACACGATCGTCGTCGCCGAGGACGCCGTCGAGCTGGTCAGGAACGTGGCGTCCGCGGCGCGGTCGCGGAAGACGACCGGGCGGGACACGGGATGAATACCGACCTTCATGGGGTTTCCTTCCTTGCAGCCGTACGCCGAGCGGCGACGGCTTGGTTCATCGCTCCTCGCGGAAGAGGACGTGCTCCCCCGCCACCCGGTCGTACTTGCGCAGGACCAGTCGGTCGGGATCGTTCAGACGGCTCTTCCGCGTCACATAGGTCGCACCGGTCCCGGCTGTGGATTTCAACGTCACCACCGGACGCGTACCTCTGGCAGCCATGAACGCCTCCTTTCACACCCCCGGGCACCCACCTGGATTGATGGGGCCATGTCATTCACGTGCGATATAACCGGGCCCCAGGTGGATGTATTCCCCCACTCCACCGAGGGCCTGGCCCGCCCCCTGCTCTCCCGCCGTCTCCGTCCCAGCCCGCCGAACCGACAGCACCGGCGGAGTCCGACGAGGACGGCGACGGCGACGGACGACTGGGCGTGAGGGTCCTGCGAAGCAAGGTTTCGTCCGAGGTCGGAGCGTTAAGGTTCGCCCTATGAACGCTCGGCTGGATCTTCTCGGCACGGTGGCCCCCGGCGCCACGGAAAGCGAGGTCTTCCGGCTGGCGCTCCAGCACGCGATGGGAGAGCTGGGCGCGCTGGGTGGAGCGATCCATCTGCGCGGCCCCATGTCCGCCCTGAGACTGGTGTCCGCGGTCGGCCTGCCGTCCGCCCTCACCCGTTCATGGGAGATCGTCGACCAGGAGGGGCCGTCCGCCCCGGCCCGCGCCCTCCACCAGGGCAGCGGCGTATGGGTCCCGTCGATCCCCGGTGACGAGTTCCCGCCCGGGTCCGGTCTCGCCGCCCTGCCGGTGTCCAGCGAGGACCGCCGCATCGGCACGCTCACCCTGCTGACGGGCGACCGGGGCGAACCCACCCCCGAACAGTGGGACTTCCTGCGGGCCGTCGTCCGCTGGGTCGAGGAGCGCATCCTCCAGGCGCCGATGCCGTCCGGGCCCGTACACACCGAACTGCACGGTGAACGTCTGCGGCAGGCGCTCAAGGAGGTCAGCGTCGGGTCGTGGGACTGGGACATCCGCGGCGGTGAGCTGATCTGGGACGAGGCGGCCCTGGAGCTGTACGGCACCAGGCCCGCCGACTTCACCGGGCGGATCGAGGACTGGATGCGGGTCGTCCACCCCGACGACCTGCCTCCCACCCTGGCGGCGGCGCAGCGGGCGATCCACGACCGCACGGTGTTCGAGGCCGAGTACCGGGTGCGGCGGCCCGACGGTTCGTACGGGTGGACCCGGGCCCGCGGCCGGGCGACCTACGACGACCGGGGCGAGGCCCTGCGGATGATCGGCGTGGGCTGGGAGAGCAACGAGTCCCGCACCGCCCGGGACGCCCTCGGCCGCGCCCTGCGCCATATGAGCGACGGCTTCCTGTCCGTGGACGAGCGGTGGCACATCACCTTCGCCAATTTGGAGGCCGAACGCACCCTGGGCTTCTCCGAGGAGGAGTTGTTCGGGCGCGTCCTGTGGGACCTGCCCTCCACACGACGGATCCCCGGCCTGGAGGAGCGCTGCCGGGAGGCCGCCGCCCGCGGGAAGCCCGTCGGTTTCGACGTGCCCGCGCCCGGCACCGGGCTCCTGTACCACCTGCGGCTGGTGCCAGGGCCCGACGGCCACACCCTCTACTTCACCGACGTGACCGACAGGCGGCGCCGGGCCGAGGAACGCCGGTCGGCCGAACTCGCCGCGGCGGAGCGGGCGGCCCGGATCGCCGAGCTGACCACGGAGCTCGCCAAGGCGACGACCACCCAGGACGTGGTGGACGCGGTCGCCCGACGCGTACTGCCGCCGTTCGACGCCACCGGACTGCTGATGCAGGTCGTCGAGGGCGACCGGCTCCACCATGTCGGGTCCGTCGGCCACCCGGAGGAGTTCCTGGCCCTGCTCGACCGCCGCCCGCGGGGTCCCGAAGACCCGGCCTGGGAGCCGATCATGTCGGGCACTCCGCTGTTCCTGGCCTCCGTCGAGGAGTTCGCCGCGCACTCGCCGACCCGCGTCGACATGCCGGCTCGGGCCGGCAAACAGGCCTGGGCGTTCCTGCCACTGGCCGCGTCCGGGCACACGTTCGGCGTATGCGTCGTCTCCTTCGACCGGCCGCGCCTGCTCACCGACGAGGAACGCACCCTGCTGACCACGATCAGCGCCCTCGTCGCCCAGGCCCTGGAACGGGCCCGGCTGTACGACGCCGAGCACGCCCGGTCCCGCGAACTCCAGCGCAGCCTGCTGCCCCAGGGGCTGCCCGAACTGGCCGCGTGCACGGCCGCCGCCCGCTATCTCCCCGCGGGCCAGGGCATGGACGTGGGCGGCGACTGGTACGACATCATCCCGCTCTCCGGCGGCCAGGTCGCCCTCGTCGTCGGCGATGTCATGGGGCACGGGCTGCCCGAGGCCGCCGCCATGGGCCGACTGCGCACCGCCGTGCACACCCTGGCCGACCTCGAACTGCCCCCCGACGAGATCATGAGCCACCTCAACGACATCGTCGGCGGCATGAACGAGGAGTCGTACGCCACCTGTCTGTACGCGCTCTACGACTCCACCACCCGGACCTGCTCCATCGCCCGTGCGGGCCATCCGCCGCCGGCGCTCGTCCATCCCGACGGCAGCGTCCACTTCCCGGAGCCGGCCGCCGATCCGCCGCTGGGCACGGCGAAGCCGCCCTTCGAGACGGTCGAGATCACGGTGCCCGAGGGCAGTCTGCTGGTGCTCTACACCGACGGCCTGGTCGAGTCGGCGAAGCGGGACATCGACGCGGGGATGGCCGACCTGGCCCGGCTCCTGCACACCACCCACGAGGACGGCACCGACAAGGACCTGGAGCGCCTCTGCGACACCCTGACGGCCGGTCTGCTGCCGGCCGAGCAGCAGGCGGCCGACGACGCGGCGGTCCTCGTCGCCCGGCTGCACGCCCTGCCCGAGGACAGGATGGCGGCCTGGCCGCTTCCCAAGGATCCGAAGGCGGCCGGCCAGGCCCGTCGCCATGTCCGCGGACAGCTGGCCGACTGGGGCCTGGACGATCTCGTGCCGACCACGGAACTGCTGGTCAGCGAACTGGTGGGCAATGTCGTACGCCATGCCAAGGGCCCTGTCCGGCTGCGGCTGTTGTACGGCGCCGAGCTAATCTGCGAGGTCTTCGACGGCAGTCTGACGATGCCGCGTATCCGCCGCGCGTCCGAGAGCGACGAGGGAGGCCGCGGACTGCAACTGGTCAGGGCGCTCTCCGAGCGCTGGGGGGTGCGGTACACGCGGACGGGCAAATGCATCTGGACCGAGCAGGGGCTACTCGGCCCGGACGGCCGCAAAGGCCCGACGCCCGACGCCCAGGACCTGATGTTCGACCCGGACATGTTCGCGACGGACCTGGACTCCCTCCTGCCCGGGGATTCCGGCACCTCGGCGGAGTCCGGAGGCGCGGGCTCGTAAGGGCACGGGGACTCCCGTAAGGACACGGGGGCTCTCGTAGGGGCACGGGGGGCTGTGGGGCGCGAGTGGCTGTGGGTGCTTCTCTACCGGCCGAGCGCGTCGCGCGGGCCGGGCTCCGAAGCGAGGTCCCATACGGAGGGCAGCTCCCGTTCCCTGTTCTCCGCGCGGGCCTGCTCGGTGCCGTACAACAGGCCCCAGGTGAAGCCGGCCTCGCCCGCCGTCTGGGCAGCGACGGCGAGGTCCCTGAGAGCACCCCGGGCCACCACGCTGTCCTGATGGTCGCCGAGCACCTTCTGCACGGCCTTGACCCTCTTGCCCAGGCTCTTGGCAGGTTTCCCGAGGGCCGGACGGGCCACCTCCGTCGCGTAGCGGACCTTCTTCGCCGCCTTGCGCGCCTCGTGGAGCGCCACATCGCGCTCGGGGCCGGGCGACAGCTCCAGGGCGTCGGTCATGCGCCCGGCCAGTCGCCCGTACTCCTTGAGGACGGCCTTGGCCATGACCTTCCCGGCGTCCTTGGCGGCCTTGGCGCGCAGCGGCGGGCGCTCCAGCAGCACGGCGAGCGCGTCGAGCAGGTCGAGGTAGCGCCGCGAGCCCAGCGCGTCGAGGCTGCGCAGATGGGACTCCGTGCTGTCGACGACGTTCCACACCCGCAGCCGTGCGGCCACGGGGCCGAGGACCAGTTCCTCCGGCAGCGCCTCGACCTCCGCGCTGAGCCGCTCCATCAGCACTTCCTGGTCGCGTTCGGCGCCCAGCTCGCCGGCCAGCCACTTCAGCTCGCCACGGATGGCGTCGGTGACATCGCGGTCGAGTACGGACCGGTAGGACCGCAGACAGCTGCGCAGACGACGGCAGGCGACCCGCATCTTGTGCACCGAGTCGGGCCGGTTTCGCCGCACGGCCGGGTCGAGGGCCGTCAGCGCGCGGATCTGCTCCCGCACGTACGCGAGGACCTGCGCGCCCGCCTGCTCGGGGTCCGGGCCCGCGGACCCGTCGGATGCGTCGGCCGGGGTGGTCACGGTCTCGTCGAGGGCCCGGAGCAGCTTCGACGGTGAGTGTGCCCGCGCGATCCCCTTCTTGCGCAGCTTCTTCTCCACGGCGTCGAGGAGGGCGGGGTCGGCGTCCTCGGCCAGCTCGACCTCCAGCTCGTTCCACGCGGCATGCCTGCCGTCCGCGCGCAGGGACTCCGCGTGGACCGAGTCGACGCACAGCTCCGCACGCGTCGTGCCGTCGGCGTCAACGAGGTGGCACACCTCGCGCGTTGAGCGGATACGGACCACCGGGGTCAGCTCCGCCCCGCGGGTGCGGGACCTGGTCAGGTCGAGCAGGGCGTCCGGGACGGTGTCGGTGAGGGCCGAGCGGATCTCCTCCCGGCTGTCGCCCGACAGCGGCAGCTTGAGATGCCACCCGGCGTCGGTACCGCCGGTCCTGCGGCGCAGCACGGCCGAGGAGCCGGACAGGCGGAGATCGTCGGTGTCGTAGTAGACCGCGTCCAGCTCCTCGGGACTGCGGTCGACGACAGCGGCGACACCGTCCACCCGCTCCAACTCGGGCAGCCAGGAGGTATCCGCGGGTGAGGGGACCTCGTACTTTCGTTCTGTCTCTCGCATCGACTGGACCATGTAGTACCGGTAGACACAATTGGCCGAACGAAACACGACTTCGGACATTGCCGGTCTTTACGGATGCCAGGGAACACGGTCCCGAGCACCACGGGCACGTGGTCCAGAGGCACTTGATCCAGGGGCACTTGGTCCAGAGGCAGTTGGTCCAGGGGCAGTTGCACAACTCGACCCGTCGCGGGCGTCGTCCACGGCCCCCACGTCGACGCCGAGGGCGCGCTCCGCACCAGGCTCGCGACGAGCCCCGGCCATCGTGGCGCCGGACCCCAGGGCGACGACGGCGGTACGCACACCGGGCACCCGGGGCATCAACTCCTCGCCGCAGCGCACGTAACCGCGGGCCGACAGCACGCTCGAACCGCCGGCGGCTCCGTGATGTCGATGATGTCGATACGGGGCGGGTCCTGCGGTCGGGACCGACGGTGACGCCGACGCCGCTGTGCCGGTCGGGGACGACCGGTCAGCCCCACACCAGCCTGATGAGCGCCGTGACGACCGTCCCGGCGAGGATCGCCAGCAGCATCGGCGCCCGCGACAGCCGTACGACCGCCACCGTGGCGAGGCCGGCCAGCAGCGGTCCGTCCAGTCCCGTCCACCGCGGCCCCGCCACGTCGACGACGAGAAGTCCGGCGAGCAGCACCGGCGCGAGCAGGGCGATGACACCGCGCGCCGCCGCGGGCAACTGCCGGTCTCCGAGGACCGCGGGCCCGGCCGCCTTGAACGCGAAACTGATCAGCGCGACGCAGATGACCGCCCCCCACAGGTGCCACTGGTTCACGATCCGCTCGCCTCCTCCCTGTCGCGCGGTACGAGTCCCTTGCGCACCCCGAGCAGGGCCCCCGCGCTCGCCCCCAGCAGCGCGAGGCCCGCCGGTACCCAGACGACCAGAGCGGCGGCGAGGCAGGCGCCCAGCGCCGCCGCCCCGCGGGCCGCCCGTGACCCCCGTAGTTCGTCCAGCAGGAGCAGCAGGAAGAAGGCCGGGAAGACGAGATCGAGGCCCAGTGACTCCACCAGGCTCTCCGGCGGGGCGACGACGACGCCCAGGGTGGTGCCCGCCACCCACGCGGGCCACTGCACGGCGGTGGCGCCGAACAGTTTGTAGCGGTCGAACCTTCCACCGCCCAGATGGGCGGCCACCCAGGAACCGTCCACGACCGCCTGGCCCTCCAGCGCCCGGCGGATCCGGCCCCCGCGCAGGTCCTTGGCCACCGCCACGCCCATCGGGATGAACCGGCCGTTGATCAGCGCGGCAGCCGCGATCGCCGTCGCCATTCCTCCGCCGCCCGCCAGAGCGGTGGCGAGGGCGAACTGCGCGGACCCGGAGAACACGACGAGGGAGCAGACGATGGGGGCGAGGACTCCCCAGCCCTCGGCACGGGCGAACGCTCCGAAGGTGACGGCCAGGACGAAAGCGGCCGCGGCCAGACCCGTACCGACCTTGACGCCCGCGACGAAGCCCTGTCTGCGGGAGTCGCCGGCCGCCCGCTGGGCCGGTGCCGTCGCCGACTCCGACTCCGACTCGGACACCGTCGCCGTTGGCGCTGGTGTGGAGCCCTTGGCTTGCGGAGGTGACCGGTCCATATCACGAGGCTAACAGCCATCAGCAGCTTTGGGCATTAGAGTGTCACGTATGGAAACGACCGCGTCGGCTTTGATCGGCGGTCACGTGGTGCTGGACTTCGCCAACACGATCGCGTGGCGGCTCGACGAACGACGTACGGCCGACCGCCTGCCCGATCCCGCGGCTCTGCTCGCCTGGACGGGCGCGAGCGGTCTGCTGTCCGCCGACCGGGTCGACACGCTCCTGGCCGTCGCCGCGGACGACCCGGAATCCGCCGCGGACGCGCTGTGGGCGGCCCGGCGGTTGAGGACGGCGCTGCACCGCCTGCTCGACTCCGCGGTGGACGGCCGCCCGCCCCGCCGCGAGGACTTGGCCGAGGTGCGCGGCTTCTTCCTGGACGCCTGGCAGCGGGCGGAGTTCGCGCCGGCCCTGCCACTGCGCCCCGAACTGGACGTCACGGCGCCGACGGATGCCGTACGCCTACTGACGCTGGAGGCGACGGAGCTGCTGTCCGGACCGCTGGTCCAGCTCCGGCGCTGCCAGGGGCCGGGCTGCGGGTGGTTCTTCCTCGACCGCAGCCGCAGCCACACCCGGCAGTGGTGCCGGAGCGGCGACTGCGGCAACCGTGAGCGGGTGCGGCGGCACTACGAGCGCTCGCGCGGCTCCCGGGACTGAAGGCCCGCCGCCCGGCCGTCGTCGTCCCACCGGACCTCCAGGACGCGCTCGACGGCGTCCCGGTTCACGGGACCGAACAGATGAGGGAAGAGGACGTCCTGGCCGACGCCGGGCGGCGGAGTGGGGTCCGCCGCTTCGAACTCCAGCCGGGCGGTGAGCCGCGCCTCGTCGAGAACCAGCGCGAGCAGCGGCCGGGGCGAGGCCCGGTAGAAGGCGTTCACGACGGCCAGGGCGGTCTCCTCGTCGGGAGCGCAGTGGATGAAACCGTCCTGCGCGAGGGACGGGGGCGCGTACGGGGCCTCGGGGCGGGCGCTCCACTCACCGAGCGGCACTACGTGATAGATCATGATCCGGTTATACAACAGCGATAATCCACGCACCTGAATTTGCTTAATCCGCAGCCGGGGGGTCCGCGGATTGGTCCGGAAAAGAAGTGTGCCGGATCGGGTGACCGACCAATCCGTGCGGCATTCAGGACCGGATTCCCCACGTGACGGACGACAAGAAGCAACCGCGAATCAACCGCAGCCCGGTGCGGCCGGCGCTCGGTGCGCTCAGCGGCCTGCTGGCGGGTTTCGCCGCGCTCGCCGTCGCCGAACTGGTGGCCGCGGGGGTGCGTCCGCAAGCCGGTCCCGTCATCGCGGTCGGGGGTGCGGCGATCGACCGCACTCCGACGCCCGTGAAGGACTGGGCGATCCGGAATTTCGGTACCGACGACAAACTGATCCTGCAGCTCGGGATTCTTGCCGCACTGGTGCTGTTCGCGATCGCCCTGGGTGTATTCGCCCTGCGGTACCGGCGAACCGGGGCCGCCGGAGTTCTGCTTTTCGGTGTGGTCGGGGCGACGGCGGCGCTCAGCCGGCCCGATTCGACCGGGCTCACCGACGCGCTGCCCTCCGCGGTGGGCGCGGTGGTCGCCGCGGTGCTGCTGTTCTTCCTGATCGGCAGGCTCCGGATCGGGGGCGCGCAACCCGACGACGCCGGTTCGGCGCGGGACGATTCGTCCCGCGGCGCCGACTGGGACCGCCGGGGCTTCGTGATCCTGGCGTCCGCTGCCGCCGCCGCGTCCGCCGGTACCGGACTGCTGGGCCGCGCCCTGAGCGGATCGAAGAGCCGCGAAGCGGCGGCCTCACGGGCGGACGTCGTACTGCCCGCCCCGGCCTCCCCCGCGGACGCGGTTCCCCGGGGAGCCCGGTTGCGGATCCGCGACGTGAGTCCCTTCACCACCCCGAACAAGGACTTCTACCGCGTGGACACCGCACTGGTGGTGCCCAAGGTGGACGCGACCACCTGGAAGCTGCGGATCCACGGCAAGGGGGTCACCCGGCCGGTCACCCTCACCTTCGACGAGTTGCTGCGGCGCGAACTGATCGAGCGCGACATCACGCTCACCTGTGTGTCGAACGAGGTCGGCGGCCCGTACGTGGGCAACGCCCGCTGGATCGGCGTACGGCTCGCCGACCTGCTGGCCGAGTGCGGGGTGAAACCGCCCTCCAAGGGTGGCCGTGCCGACCAGGTGGTGTCCCGTTCCGTCGACGGCATGACGATCGGCAGCCCGGTCGAGGACGTCATGGACGGCCGTGACGCCCTCCTCGCGGTCGGGATGAACGGGGAACCGCTCCCCTTCGCCCACGGCTTCCCGGTCCGGATGCTGGTGCCCGGCCTGTTCGGTTACGTCTCGGCCTGCAAGTGGATCAAGGACATCGAGCTCACCTCGTTCGACGACTACGACGCCTACTGGGTCAAGCGTGACTGGGCGCGGCAGGCACCCGTCAAGACCCAGTCCCGGATCGACACCCCCAAGCCGTTCGCCCGCCCCGAGGCCGGTTCGGTCATGGTCGCGGGGGTCGCCTGGGCACAGCACCGCGGCATCGACAAGGTCGAGGTCCGTGTCGACGACGGCCCCTGGCAGGAGGCCCGGCTCGCCGCCGAGGACTCCCGCGACACCTGGCGTCAGTGGTCCTACGACTGGCGGGCCGCCAAAGGCGGTCACACCCTCACCGTCCGGGCCACCGATCGCACCGGCGCCGTGCAGACCGAGAAGCGCACCGGCACCGTCCCCGACGGCGCGAGCGGCCGGCACTCGGTCGTGGTGACCGTCGAGTGACAGCACAAGCCAACTCCCCCCGGCCATACACCCCGAGCGACTTTCCCGACCCCCGAACGAACGCGGCTGCGGCCGCGTCAACCCAGAGGAGAAACACCATGAACACTCGTAGCAGCCGTATCAGCCGTATCGCCGTGATCGTGGCCGCGGCCACCGTTCTCCCGCTGTCCCTCAGCGCCTGCTCCGACAGCGGCAGCGACTCCGCCGCGTCGGACTCGTCCAGCAAGGCGTCGGCCGCCGCCACCGAGTCCGACGACAGCATGGGCAGCTCCGGCGACACCGCCTCGCAGGACGAGCCGTTCGGTCCGGGCTGTGCGTCCGTGCCCAAGAGCGGTTCCGGTTCGTTCGACGGCATGGCCCAGGACCCGGTCGCCACGGCGGCCTCCAACAACCCGGCCCTGTCCACCCTGGTGACGGCCGTGAAGAAGGCCGGTCTGGTCGACACCCTGAACAACGCCAAGGACATCACGGTGTTCGCCCCGACCAACGACGCCTTCGCGAAGATCCCGAAGGCCGACCTGGACAAGGTCCTCGCCGACAAGGCCACGCTGACGAAGATCCTCACGTACCACGTCGTGGGCCAGAAGCTCGCTCCGAAGGACCTGGAGAACGGCTCCTTCCCGACGCTGGAGAAGTCGAAGCTCACGACCTCCGGCTCGGGCGAGTCCTACAAGGTCAACGACTCCGCGAAGGTCGTCTGCGGCAACGTGAAGACCGCCAACGCCAACGTCTACATCATCGACACCGTCCTGATGCCCACCAGCTGACGGACCTCCCTCGGCCGGCCGCCCACCGGGGACGGCGGCCGGCGGCCGGGCTCCCGTGACGGGGAGGAGAACAGGGTTGGCCGGAACCGTTCGGTCCCGGCCAACCCTGCCCGGTGTGATGCCCGGTGTGCTGACTCTTCCGGTGGTCGCGGCACCCCCGGGTACGCTGCCCGCATGACGCAGGAGCGGTCTCCGGAAACCGGGTCGAGTGACGCCGTCGCGGCCTCGGCGCCCGGCGCGGAGATCACCACGACGGACTGCCGCCAGTGCGGCGCGCAGGTGAGCGGGCTCAACAACCGGTACGCCTGCTCGTACTGCGGCTGGGTCAACCACTGGGCGGAGGGCTCCCGCATCCTGCCGTCGGCCGAGGACGACCCGGACCACCCGGGCCGCTGAAGAGCCCGTACGGGCAAGGCGCGGTTCGCGTGTGCCGCACGGTCTATCGTGGGGCTCATGCACGCTCCCGAGCTGATCCGCATCGTCTCCCGCGACTCGCCCATGGCCCTGGCGCAGGTGGCGCGCGTACGGGCCGAACTGGCCGCGCTCCACCCCGGAACGCGTACCGAGGTCGTCCCCGTGAAGACGACCGGGGACAAGTGGATGGGCGACCTCTCCCAGGTCGAGGGCAAGGGGGCGTTCACCAAGGAGGTCGACGCGGCGCTGCTGGCCGGTGACGCCGATCTGGCGGTGCACTGCGTCAAGGACGTGCCCGCCGACCGGCCGCTTCCGGCGGGCACGATGTTCGCCGCGTTCCTCAAGCGGGACGACATCCGGGACGCGCTCATCCACCCGGGCGGACTCACCCTCGACGAGCTGCCGCCCGGCACCCGGATCGGGACCTCCTCCGTGCGCCGTGTCGCGCAGCTGGCCGCCTCCCGTCCGCATCTGCAGTGCGTGCCGTTCCGGGGCAACGCGAACCGGCGCCTGGCGAAGCTCGCCGCCGGTGAGGCGGACGCGCTGCTGCTCGCGGTCTCGGGCCTCGAACGCATCGAACGGACCGATGTGATCACCGAGATCCTCTCCCCCGAGACGATGATGCCGCCGATCGGCGCGGGCATTCTCGCCCTGCAGTGCCGCGAGGGCGACACCACGGTCATCGACGCCGTGAGCGCGCTCGGCGACCCGGCCACGCATCGCGAGGCCACCGCGGAACGCATGTTCCTGCACGTCCTCCAGGGCCACTGCAACTCGCCGATCGCCGGTTACGCCACCGCCGAGCCGCGCGGCGAACTGTCCCTGCGCGCCTGCGTGTTCACCCCCGACGGCAAGACCCAGCTCAACGCCCACGAGTGGGCCGGCCGACTGGACCCCGCCACCCTGGGCACCTCCGTGGCGGTCGCACTCCTACGCCAGGGCGCCCGCGACCTGATCGACACCATCCCCCACTGACACACCGGGCTCAGCCCTCCAGGGGCGCGGGGAACGGCGCAGCCTTTCGGCTTTTCAGGGGCGCGGGGAACGGCGCAGTCTTTTGTCTTTGGCCCTTAGGGGCGCGGGGAACTGCGCGCTCAGCCCCCACCGGCCCGCACCGTCCCGCCCGCAGAACGCCCCCCTCCCTTGAGGTCTCACCCATTTGCCTAAACCATATAGGCAAATGCATAATCGAGCCCTCCAAAGGGAGGGACCCCATGACCCGCGCAGGCCTGACGACAAAACGCCTGATCCAAGCAGGCGCAGACCTCGCGGACGACGTCGGCTTCGACCAGGTCACCGTCTCCGCCCTCGCCAGACAGTTCGACGTGAAGGTCGCCAGCCTCTACTCGCACCTGAAGAACTCCCAGGACCTCAGGACCGGCATCGCCCTGCTCGCCCTGGAGGAGCTGGCCGACCGGGGCGCCACCGCCCTGGCCGGACGCGCCGGCAAGGACGCCCTGATCGCCCTGGCGAACGTCTACCGCGACTACGCAAGAGAGCATCCAGGCCGCTACGCCGCCGCCCAGCTCAAGCTCACCCCGGAGGCGGCAGCCGCCAGCGCCGGAAGCAGGCACGCGCAGATGACGCGGGCCATCCTGCGCGGCTACGACCTTACCGAACCGGACCAGACCCACGCGGTCCGCCTCCTGGGCAGCGTCTTCCACGGTTACGTCAGCCTGGAGCTGGGCGGCGGATTCAGCCACAGCGCCCCCGACTCCCAGGAGTCCTGGACCAGGGTCCTCGACGCCCTCGACGCCCTCCTGCGGAACTGGCCCGCCAAGTAGTCCCGCCCTACAAGCCCCCCAGAAGCGACAAGGTCGAACCCATGCCCAGCGAGAACACCTCAGCCGACCCGGCTGACAGCACGGTCAACTGGATCAGCACGCCCATCACCGCGGACCTCCTGCGGGGCGCCCTCGACCTGGAACGCACCGAGCACGGCGTACTGCCGCACCGGCTGCCCGCCTGGGTCCGCGCCCAGTACGCCGACGGTCAGCTGGCCATGGCCGAGTCCCAGCCCTCGGGCGTACGTCTGGTCTTCCGCACCCGGGCCACCGCCGTCGAACTGGACACGCTGCCCACCAAGCGGGTCTACACGGGGGCCCCGCCCCGCCCGGACGGCGTGTACGAACTGCTCGTCGACGGGATCCTGGCCGGCCGGGGCAGTGTGCGGGACGGCAACACTCTCACCGTCGACATGACCACCGGGAGCGCCGAACTGCGGACCGGTCCGGTGGGCACCGTCCGCTTCACCGGCCTCCCCGGGAGCGACGGCGAGGGCAAGGACGTCGAGATCTGGCTGCCGCACAACGAGACCACCGAGCTCGTCGCCCTGCGCACCGACGCCCCGGTCGAGCCCGCGACCGACCGGGGACGCAGGGTGTGGCTGCATCACGGCAGCTCCATCAGCCACGGTTCCGACGCCGCCGGGCCGACCGCGATCTGGCCGGCCCTCGCCGCCTCCCTCGGCGGTGTGGAACTGATCAATCTGGGCCTCGGCGGCAGCGCGCTGCTCGACCCGTTCACCGCCCGCACCCTCCGGGACACCCCCGCCGACCTGATCAGCGTCAAGATCGGCATCAACGTGGTCAACGCCGACGCGATGCGCATGCGCGCCTTCACCCCGGCCGTCCACGGCTTCCTGGACACGATCCGTGAAGGCCACCCGGACACACCGCTGTTGGTCGTCTCACCGATCCTGTGCCCCATCCACGAGGACACGCCCGGCCCGAGCGCCCCCGACCTGGCCCACATGAGCGAGGGCCGGCTGGAGTTCGTGGCCATGGGTGATCCGGCGGAGAAGGCGGCCGGGAAACTGACGCTGCGGGTCATCCGGGACGAGCTGGCCCGGATCGTGACCCAGCGGTCGAAGGAGGACCCGAACCTCCACCACCTCGACGGGCTCCGCCTCTACGGGGCTGCCGACTTCGCCGAACTGCCGCTGCCCGACCAGCTCCACCCGGACGCGGCGACCCATCGCCGTATCGGCGAACGCTTCGCGGAACAGGTCTTCACCGCCGAGGGCGCCTTCGCGGCCCGCGAAGCCTGACGGCGGACCACGGACCACGGGCGACGGACGGCGACGGACAGCGGACAGCGGACAGCGCCGGACGGGTAACGGCCGCTTGGCGGACCTCAGCGGTCCTCTCGCGCGCGGCCGTCCCGTGGTCCGTCGTCCCGCGAGCGGTCGCCCCACAGGTGCTCGTCCCGCGCGTCGGCGCCCGCCGGGCGGAAGCAGGCCGTCACCACCTTGCCGTGCCGCTGGCAGCGCATCTCCCACTCGTCGGCGAGCATCCGTACGATCCCCACCCCGCGGCCGGACACCTCACCGGCCGCCGGGTCGCGCTGCCGCGGCAGGGTCGGGTCCTCGTCGTGGACGCTCACATGGAGGCAGTCGCCGTCCCAGGTGAGTACCAGATGCGCGTCGCTGTGCGCGTGGACATGGGCGTTGGTGAGCAGCTCGGAGACGGTCAGTACGACGGCGTCCACCGTGTCCGGCTCGGCCGCGGTCCACGGCAGGGACTCCAGATGCTCGCGCGTCCACTCCCGCCCGGCGCGTACACCGCCCGACACCGGAAACGAATGCGCCCAGCCCATTGCCTTGACCCCCACCGAATCACTCCCGTTCCCGCGGTCCGTACCTGCATGTCCACGAACCAGGTACCCGGCAGGCGCGCACCCAGGCATCGAGGAGCCGGGCGAGGGTGTCCGTCGGCGTTCAGCCGGGCTGCGGGGTGGTGCGGATGGCCGCGATGTCGAGCTGGAGGCGGACCTTGTCGCTCACCATGGCGCCGCCCTCGGCCAGCCTGGTGTTGTAGGTCAGGCCCCACTCGGAGCGGTTGATGGTGGTGGTGCCGTCGAAGCCGACACGCTCGTAGCCGAACGGGTCGGTGACATAGCCGATGTAGGTGAGTTCGAGGACGACGGGACGCGTCATGTCCTTGATGGTGAGGTCGCCGGTCATCCGGTAGACGTCGGGGCCCGCCAGTTTCACGGCGGTGCTGAGGAAGCGCATGTGCGGATAGGCGCCGGAGTCCAGGAAGTCACGGCCGGACAGATGGCTGTCGCGCTGGTCCACGCCCGTGTCGACGCTGGCGGTGGACAGGATGATCTCGGCCCCCGAGCGGGACGGGTCGCGGCCGTCGAAGAAGAGGCGGCTCTGGTAGTCCGTGAAGGCGCCCCGCACGGTCGTGACCATGGCGTGCCGGACGGAGAAGCCGATCCGGCTGTGCGCGGGGTCGATGACCCAGTTCCCGGTCAGGGTTCTCAGGTCCGGTTCCGACTGTCCGCCCTGGGGGAAATCGGATGGCCCGTCGGGCCGTTGCGGTTCGACGAGTGTGGCCGAGCGACGCGGAGAGGCACCTCGATTAAAAAGATTCATGACTCACCTAGCTATTGCGCAATAGATATATCTGCAAGCCAAACCAAGATCCACGAGTTTACCGGATTCGTACCCGCCGACCGGCCCGGCATCCCCGCCCGGCCAATGGGTCACAGAATCCACACACCCGTCACCGGGCCCGCAGAAGGCACTGAGTGCCTGGCCCGCATGGATCCGACCCGGGATCAGCGCAATTCTGGCGCCCAGCGCAAATTGCCCTTTTGGTGTCGGGTCAGTAGCCGTACTTCGTCGTGTACGCGCATTCGGTGTAGATGTAGCCGGACGACAGCTTGGCGGTGTCCGAGGCCGGTGAGTTTCCGAGTCCGCTCTTGGATTTGTGCACGAAGTACGTCGTACCGACGGGCAGCCGGATGGTCCGCTGCGGATAGTTCTTGCCACTGTCGCTGCACGGTTCGAAACCCAGCGTCACCGTGCTGGCGAGCGAGTAGGAGGTGCACTTCCCGCAGGCCTTGAGCTTGAAGCTGCCCGTCACCGGGCCCGTGTACAGCACCGTGATGTCGTCGGGGCTGTCGTTCTTGACGGTGACGGAGATGCCGCCGCCGGATGCCGTGGTCGGCAGGCGTTTGCCCGCGGCGGGCACGGTCTGGGCGACCTCGGCGGCTATGGCGATCTTCTTGGCGCGGGCCGCGTTCTTGTGCCCCCCGGCGTTCTTGACGAAGTCGTTCATGGTGGTGACGGCCTCGGTGAAGCTCTTTTCCTTGTACTGGTCCACTCCGCAGTCGTACGTACCCGACTCCGCGTTCCTCTGCGCCCGGTCGGCGTTCTTGTCGAGGCCCTGGGCCTGTCCGGCGCCCTCTCCCGGCAGTCCGACGATCTGGGAGTTGAGGGTTTCGAGGCGTTCGACGGCCTTGCAGGGGTCGTCTCCGCGCACGTCCTGCACGGCCTTGTCGACGGCCGCCTCGACCGAGGGTGCCACCTTCGCGGTCTGTTCGGACCGCGGGAAGGTCCGGAGCAGTTCGCCGTAGTGCGTCGCCCAGTCCGCGGATCCGCCGGACAGCGACTGCGTGCCGCACTCGTAGAGCGAGGTGGCCAGCCGGCCGTCGGGCCACTTGGCCAGCGTCCCGAGCTCCTTCTCGTCCATGGTGCGCGGAACCGTGCGCAGGTACTTCAGGGGCGCCACCGCGGTGCAGTAGTTCTTCTTCTCGTAGGCGGAGGCGACGGTGGTGTAGAAGGACTTGAGCCGGTCGGGGACCCTGTCGGCCGCCCGTGAGCCGGGATGGTCGCTGCGGAGCCCGCTGTAGGCGGTCAGCGCCCGGCGGTAGTCGGGCTCAGCCGTCGGGAACTGCTGCTTCCCGGCCGCCCGGACCAGCTTGTCCGCGCGTTCCAGCCGGTCCAGGAGCATCTGCTCGGTGGCTTCGTCGCGTGCGCCGCCGTACAGGGCGACACCTCCGGCGGGCACGGCCAGGAGCACGATTCCGAGGACGACGGCGATCCAGGCCGCCGGCGGCCACAGCAGCCGGGTCCGCAGCCCCACGACAGCGCCGTGGACGGCCGCGAGCGCGAGCAGGACGAGGTACGCGACGAGGGCTCCGCCGGGGACTCCGTCCGGGTCCGCGGGCAGCGCCACCAGGAGGAGTACCGCCGTCGCGACCCAGCAGGCGGCCATCAGCCACCAGCGGCGCACCAGCGCGTAACCGAGGCCCAGGCCGCAGAGGTTGAGGAGCGCCACCCCGGCCGCTCTCCAGCCGTCCGCGGGCGCCGGCGGCGGCGCGGTCGGCATCGGCGGTATGACGAATCCGTCGCTGAAGTCATTGTGCTGCCAGGACATGACGGTTCCCCCCGGTCAATCACGTCCGAAGTTCTATGACTTGTCAGCGTACGGTCAGCCATGAGACGGCGACAAGAGGGAACGGCAACGCGTCAGCAACAACCCCCGCCGGAAGCCTTGTTGACGGGGTCTCCGGGCCGGGAGGGCGCGTCGGCGGTGAGGCGGCAGAAGCACGACGCCTCGACCGGTACGTCCGCCACGGCCGCGGCGACCTTCAGCTGCTGGGCCACGATCCGCGCCTCTCCCGCCCTGCCCAGCCGGACGAGGCACTCGTGGAACCCGTGCAGAGCCCAGACGTTGCCGGGGTGGTGCAGAGCGCGGGGAAGCGTGTCGTCGAGACCCAGGTCGGCCCGGTAGACCGCTTCCGCCTCGGCGACACGCCCCTGTTCCAGCAGCAGGGCGCCGTAGGCGTGCCGCGTCGGCTGCATCCATCCCCAGGGCTCGTCGTAGGGAAGGCTGTCGTCCAGTTCGACGGACCGCTCCAGCGCGGCGAAGGCGGCCTCGTGATCGCCCTTGCGGTACGCCAGTTCGCCGTCGAGCATCGCCGACGCGACCGCGAGGAGGTCGGCGCAGGTGTTGTTGAACAGCATCCGGGTCTCCGGAACCCGCGTGACCGCCTCCCTGAACAGCGTGCGCTCGTCCTCGGCTCCGGCGATCCTGCCGGTGGCCGAGTACGCGACCCCGCGGGCGTAGTGGAGCATCGCGGTCGTCACGCAGTACAGCCGCGGGTCGGCGGGCAGCGGCACTTCCAGGATGTCGGCCCAGCGGCCGAACCGGATCAGGACGTGGACCCGCATGGCGAGGAAGCCCTCCAGCCAGTCGGCCATGGGCGGACTCTGCACCCGCAGCAGCTCCTCCGGGATGGAGGCCTCAAGCTGGGCGGCCGTCTCCAGGGCGGTCCTCGACTGCCCGAGGAACATGGCTCCGTAGATCCTGAAGTGGTAGTTGTGCGACCGGTACAGCGTGTAGAAGTTCATCGCCCCCGACCGCGCGAGGAACTTCTCGTCGGCGGCGATCGCCGCGCCGTTGTCGGCCACCACGCGCCGGTAGTCGCCGCAGAGCACGTCCAGGTGGGTGGGCATGTGCTGGAGGTGGCCGGCGTCGGGCACCAGACCGCGCAGCCGGTCCGCCGCGGGCAGCGCGGTCTCGGGGGCCGAGGACATCTCCATCAGGTGGATGTACATGTGCAGGAGCCCCGGGTGCCGCAGCCCGGCGTCGGTGGCGAGGGCCCGCTCCAGCACCTCCTTGGCCGCCGCCGCGCGCGAACCGTCGGCAGGCTCGCCCGTGCGCAGGTCCCACAGCTGCCAGGGGGTGAGGTTCATCAGCGCGTCGGCGTAGAGCGTGGCCACGTCCAGGTCGTCCGGGGCGAGTTCGTACACGGCGCGCATGCTGTCGGCGTAGGGCTCGTTCCACACCGAGCAGTCCTCGACGGCCTTCGCCTGCGGATAGCGGGCACGCAGCGCGCCGATCAGGGCCTGTTCGACGGGGGTGGCACCGGCCGCCTTCTCCTGCGCGAGTTCCACGGCGGCGTGCGTACGGTCGACGGTACGGACCAGGTCCTGGCCGTCGAAGAACTCCCAGGGTTTGTTGTAGTTCGGGCCGAGGGCGTAGGCGATGCCCCAGTACGCCATGGCGCAGTCGGGGTCCGCCGCCACGGCGGCCTCGAAGCAGGCGACGGCCTCCTCGTGGTGGAAGGCGTACGACCAGACCAGCCCTCGGTCGAACCACAGCTGGGCCTCGGGGGACGCCGTGGTCACCACCCGGCCGTGGGTACCGAGGTCGTAGTAGTCCATCCGCAGCTCCCGCGCGTGCACGGCCGTAGCCCCCGACGTAAGTAGTGCCTCGGAGCCTAGTGCCGTGGCAGGCGCCAGAGGTGATGCGCGCCGATTTGTCCCGCTTCCCGGCGAGAGCCGGTTCCGGTCCGTCCCCGTCGCGCCGGGGACGGACCGGAACCGGCTCTCCCGCCCTCAGAACTCGCGGTCGATGCCGGTCACGAAGGCCGGGCCCAGCGGAGCGTCCTTCTCGGGGAAACCGCTGTCGCGCAGGGCCCGCGAGATCAGCTGGACCGCTTCGGCCTCGGCGCTCGCCTGGTTGGACGCCTCGACCTCGATCCGGGCGGAGAACATGCCGCCCTCCTCGACCGTCAGCAGGCTCAGCTCCTCGCTCTCCCCCAGGTCCGTGTTCTTCGGGTCCCGGGGGCGGAGCCTGCGCTCGATGTCGGAGCGCGCCGCCTCCTCGACGCCGTTGACGAACGTGCCGGGGACGGTGATGACGTACGTGGTCATGGGACTCCTTACGAGGCTGCGCCGGGTCGTCGAGGGCGGGCACGAGCCGCACGGGACACATTCCGTGGTTGTCCTGATCCCGTGCGGTCGCTCCCTCGACCGGATCCGCTCCGCGGTCTGCTCCGCGAGCTGTTCCGATCCGCCTCTCCCGGCTCGTATGTGATCCACGTTCCACGTTCCCCTCCTTCGGCGGGAAATGCGGGCTGTCCCGCACGGCGCGTGGGCAAGGCACCCGACCAGCCTCTTTTCCCTGAACCCGGGCGCTCCGGTGTCCTGGGCGGGTGAACCGGGGAACAGCAGTCCCCACCGGACGCCCACGGTTCGCGTACACCCCGGTAGCCTCATCGGATTCACGCGCGCAGTGCCTCTCCCGGGTGCAGGCGGGGGGCCTCGTGGCGCATTCTTGCTGTGTCAGCCACCCGGGCGGCGCACGGACGAGGTAGGGCCGATGACTGGGAGAGCCGAGCACGAGACCCGGATCCCCGGACGCCTGGACCCGCTGCTCACCGGGGTCACCACGGAGGCGATCAGCGCGGCAGGCGGCTTCGCGGGCGGTGTGTACCTGCGCTCCCACACGCCGGGGCTGCTACGGCTGGCCGTGCTCTCCGGGCTGCCGGGTCCGCTGTTCCGCCCCTGGTGGCGGCTGCACGTGGACCGCAGGTTCCCCGTGGCGGACGCCTTCCGGCTGGGCGTCCAGGTGGTGCTCCCGGACGCGACAGAAACGATGCGCCGCTACCCCCAGTTCGCGGCGAGCCTGCCGTTCCAGTTCGGATCCCTGTACGTGCCGGTCGCGGACAGGTCGACGACGTACGGCGTCCTGACCATTCTGCGGCCCTCGGCGTCGGACGCCACCGAGGTCCTGCCCGACCGTGACCGCATGGCGCAGCTGGCCGAGGACCTGGGACAGGCGCTGTGGAAGCTGGCGGAGGACGGCGGGCCGGACATCGCCTGGGACGGCGAACCGCTCTGCGTACGGCCGCCGGCCACGCATCCTCCCGCCGGACGCATCGGACGGTTCACCTGGGATCCGGCGTCCGACGTCGTGACCGCGGACAGCCGTCTGCACGCCCTGCTCGGCGTGGCACCGGGCAGCCGCACGGACACCCCGCAGGCGCTCGCGGACGCCGTGGCCGCCACCGACTCCCATCAGATCCTGACCGCCTTACGGGAGACCGCGGCGGGAAGGCCGCCACCCCTTCCGCTGCCGGTGCGCGCCTCCGACGGCGGTCTGCGGCTGCTGGAGCTGTGGAACCCGCAGGACGCGCCCGGGTCGCCCGGGCCGTGCGCGGTCCGGGGCCTCGTCCTCGATCCGGACATCGGGTCGGCGGCGGACGGAGCGGCCGACCTGCTCCCCGAGGGGGTGTTCTGCCTCGACCGGCTGGGGCTCATCGTCTACGCGAACGAGCAGGCCGCCCGGCTCCTGGGCCGCCCGCGGACGCGGCTCCTCGGCCGCCCCCTCGGCGAGGAGGTGCCGTGGCTGGAGCGCTCCGCCTACGAGGACCATCTGCGCGAGGCGCTCCTGTCGCTGGAGCCGGTGCACTTCCACGTCGTACGCCCCCTGCGGTACAGCGAGGACTCTCCTCAGGAGTTCCACGGGGGCGGTGACTGGCTGGCGGTCTCCGTCTATCCCGGACCCGACATCCTGACCTGCACCGTCGTGCCCGCCAACCGGGTGGCCGAGCCGGCCCCCGCACTCGCGCCCCCGTCCGAGGGGCCCTCGGCGGCCGGTGTGCCCCTGCCCGACGGAGCGGCCGCCAAGGTCACCTCCATGGCGCCGCTCTACCGGCCGATCGTCCTCGCGATCGCGCTGACCGAGGCGGTCACCGCGCGCCAGGTGTCCGCGGTCGTGATGCAGGAACTGCTGCCCGCCTTCGGGGGCGGCCGGCTCGCCATCTATCTGCTCCAGGAACGGCACCTCTACCTGGCCTGGGAGACGGGCTTCCCCCAGGGATTCCTCGCGCCGTTCGAAGGCGTCGGCCTCGACGCGCGGATACCGGGGGTGGAGACCCTCACCAGTGGCCGCCCGCTCTTCTTCGAGTCGATGCAGCAGCTCGCGACCGCCTACCCGGGCATCCCCCTCGACGCGACCGAGGGCTCCCGCGCCTTCCTGCCGTTGATCGCCTCCGGGCGCCCGGTCGGCTCCTGCATCCTGGGCTTCGACCGCCCCCGGGGCTTCAGCACCGAGGAACGCACGGTGCTCACGGCCCTCGCCGGACTGATCGCGCACGCCATGGAGAAGGCCCAGCGCTACGACACCGAGGCCGCCCTCGCCCGCGGACTCCAGCAGGCGCTTCTGCCCCGGCGCCTCTCCGCCCATCCGCGGGTGGAGACCGTCGGGCGCTACCTCCCGGGCACGCAGGGGATGGAGGTGGGAGGGGACTGGTACGACGTCGTCGAGTCGGGCGACGGGCTCGCGCTGGTCATCGGCGACGTCCAGGGGCACGGCGTCCAGGCCGCCGCCACGATGGGCCAACTGCGCAGCGCCGTACGGGCCTTCGCGCTCGGTGACCGGCCGCCGGACGAGGTCATGAGCGGCACCAACCATCTTCTGATCGACCTCGACCCCGGTCTGTTCGCCAGCTGCTGCTACATCCGTCTCGATCCGCTCACCGGTCGGGCCCGGGTGGCCCGGGCCGGCCATCCGCCGCCGCTCCTCCGCTTCCCGGACGGCCGCACGCATGTCCTGGAGATCCCCGGCGGTGTCGTCCTCGGGGTCGATCCGCACGCCCACTACCCGGTGACGGAGCTGCAGCTGGACCCCGGCGCCGTCCTCGCCCTCTACACGGACGGCCTGGTCGAGACGCCCGGCGTCGACATCGACGAGGGCATCACCGCGCTGCGCGTCGCCCTGGCCCGGGCCGGTTCCCCGGCAGGCCGCCCGGGGGGCCGGTCGCTCGCGGGGGTCGCCGACCGGCTCACCGCCAAGGCCCGGCACGTGGCCGACCGCCCGGACGACATCGCGCTCCTGCTCGCCACCCGCCGCCCGGAGCCCGGCCGCGACCGCTGATCGCCCGGTCACCCGCGCCGGGACCAGCCCTCACCTGCGCGGAGGGCCCGCCGTCGCGCGGCCGAGGCGCACGGGGACCCCCGGCGAGTACAGCACGCTCACCGGATCCCCGGCCGGCGCCGGCAGACCGGCCGAACTGACGAGGTTCTCCTCGCACTCGACCAGCGTCGCGCGGTGCAGCGGCCAGCGCGGATGGTCGTTCGGCAGGAATCCGGCATCGCCGAAGAACGGTTTGTGCATGCCCCAGCGGGCGGTCAGGAAGTGTTCGAGGCCGGTCGGCTCCGCTATCCGCTCCCCCGGCCTGACGACCAGGCGGCTGTACGCGCCCCGTGGGCCCGGCAGGCGCCGCGCGCTGGTGTAGCCGACCGTGTCCTCGCCCCTCCGCACGGACATGCGGGACCACACGTACGGCAGGCGGAAACCGAGGCGGCCCATGAGCACCGGTACGAGCCGGGACGCGTCCATGGACCGGAAGACGACACCGCGCCGCCCGTACGCGTCGACCGAGTACAGCCGCACGTTGGTCTCCGGGAAGGAGCCGAAGTAGGGCACGCCGGGCAGCCGTAGCCAGCCCACCCGGTGCATCCGGAAGACGACCAGGCCGACGTAGGTGACGCCGTCCAGGGTGTCGGGGGCGGTACCGGCCGGCAGCAGTCCCTCGACCGCCGCCGGATCCACGGCCCAGTGCACGAAGGTCAGGTCCAGCCACTGCTGGGTGAGCAGCGGGCGGCGGAGTACGACCGGGGCGTCGGGCGTGATGGGCTGCGGCACGGAGATGATCGACACGGGCGCCAGCATCGCAGGGCCGTGCCGCGGGCATCGTGAGAAGCCGTGCCGTGTGACGCGTCTGGCACCGGTACGGCGTCAGACGTCGGTGGGCAGACCGCTCACCTCGGCGATGCCGCGCAGTTCCTCGTCCTGCCGCTGACGCTCACCGATGAAGTCGGCGATCTCCTGGCAGCGGGCGGGATCGGCCGCGGTGCCCGAGTCCGTCACGACCCTGACGGGTCCGCCCTGCTCGGTCTCGATCTCGACGATCTGGTTGTCCATGCGCCCGGTGACGGCGACCGCCACGACGAGGGACGCCTCGTCACGGACCTCCTGCGAGACCTTGGAGCCCTCCTCACCGTCCAGGCTCAGTTCGATCGGTCCGGCGCGCTGCTCCTGCATCGCTTCGAGGACGGGTTCGACCATGCGCAGCAGCATCGCGTAGTCCGTCGGGTTCATTCGGACACGCAGCAGATCGAGGTAAAGGTCCACGGGGCGGCTTTCCGGCGGAAACTCTGATTCAGTCATGGGACTCGACTTCCCCAATGTGGGCGACGTGATCGCATCTGCGTCCAGAATGGTGGATCTCAGCGCTCACCGCCGCTCGAAGCGCCCGACACCCGTACTGACGTGCGATTACACGTACGTACGAGCTACGCGCCGCGACGGATCCGGGCGGCCTTGCGAGCCTCCGCCGTCTGACGCGCCTCGGCCGTCCTGCGGGACTCGCCGCCGGAGCGGCCCGGGCGGGTGCCCATGCCCCGGAAGGGGGCGCCGCCGCGCGGGGGGCGCTCGGCGCTCTGGCCGCTCCCCGCGACGGGGATACCGGAGGGCGTCTGCGCGCCGGTGATACGGCTCAGCTCGGCCTCGCCCGAGCGGACCTGCGTGACCTGCGGCCTGATACGGGCGTCGGACATCAGCCGGGTCATGTCGCGGCGCTGGTTGGGCATGACCAGCGTGACGACGCTGCCGGACTCGCCCGCCCGGGCCGTACGGCCGCCGCGGTGCAGGTAGTCCTTGTGGTCGCCGGGCGGGTCGACGTTGACCACGAGGTCGAGATCGTCGACGTGGATCCCCCGGGCCGCGACGTTGGTCGCGACCAGGACGGTGACCGCGCCGCTCTTGAACTGGGCCAGGGTGCGGTTGCGCTGGGGCTGCGACTTGCCGCCGTGCAGGGCCGCGGCCTTCACGCCGCTGCCGAGCAGGTGCTTGGTGAACTGGTCGACGGCGTGCTTGGTGTCGAGGAACATCAGCACGCGCCCGTCGCGGGCCGCGATCTCCGTTGCGGTGGCGTACTTGTCGGCCCCGTGCACGTACAGCACGTGGTGCTCCATCGTGGTGACGGTGCCGGCCGACGGGTCGACCGAGTGGACCACCGGGTCGTGCAGGTAGCCGCGGACCAGGAGGTCGATGTTGCGGTCCAGGGTCGCCGAGAACAGCATCCGCTGACCGTCGGGCTTGACCAGGTCGAGGAGGGCGGTGACCTGGGGCATGAAGCCCATGTCGGCCATCTGGTCCGCCTCGTCCAGGACCGTGATGCCGACCCGGTCCAGACGGCAGTCCCTGCGCTCGACCAGGTCCATGAGGCGGCCCGGGGTCGCGACGACGACCTCGGCGCCGGAACGCAGCGCACCGGCCTGCCTGCCGATCGACATACCGCCGACCACGGTGGCCATCCGCAGCTTCAGGGAGCGGGCGTACGGCGTGAGCGCGTCGGTGACCTGCTGGGCCAGCTCACGGGTGGGGACGAGGATCAGCGCCAGCGGCTTCTTCGGCTCGGCACGCCGTCCGGCCGTGCGGACGAGGAGCGCCAGGCCGAAGGCGAGCGTCTTGCCCGAACCGGTGCGGCCACGGCCCAACACGTCGCGGCCCGCGAGGGAGTTGGGCAGCGTGGCGGCCTGGATCGGGAAGGGCTCCGTCACGCCGAGGCCGGTGAGCGTCTCCAGCAGCTCGGCGGGCAGGCCCAGTTCGGCGAAGCTCGACACCGCCGGGAGGGCGGGGGTGAGGGTGGTCGGAGGTGCGAACTCACCCTGCACGGCGGCGGGCCGTCGTCCGCTGCCGCCGGAGCGGCCGACGGAGCGCCCCTGGCCCTGCGGGCGGGACCGGCCGCCGCGGTCGGAGCCGCCGAAGCCGTCCTTGCGGTTGTTTGAGAAACGATCATTCGTACGAGCTGAGCGGTTCATGAAGAACCTTCCTCGATATGGCACGTATCGAGGAATTCTCGGCGTGTACGAGCCGAACGAATTGCAAGAACGAGCCGGATGTAAGACGAAAGCAGGCCTGCCCGGCCGACTCGGCACACCGGGAAACGGTGTCGGGCGGCGGGAATCCCCGAAGTGGGAACCGGGGCGGATCAAAGGGCCGGACTGGGTCGCGGAGCACCCGTGGACCGGACCGGCCGTGGGCGGGCCCGCGGAGCAGCCACCCAGGCCATTGAAAAAGCAACAAGCTGGGGCCCCACCACTAAGTGGGACCCCAGCTGCCGTGCGCGCTACAGCATCAGGCAGGAACGATGTTCTCCGCCTGCGGGCCCTTCTGGCCCTGCGTGACGTCGAAGGTCACCTTCTGGCCTTCCTGGAGCTCGCGGAAGCCCTGGGTGGCGATGTTCGAGTAGTGGGCGAAGACGTCGGGGCCGCCGCCGTCCTGCTCGATAAAGCCGAAGCCCTTTTCCGAGTTGAACCACTTCACGGTTCCACTAGCCATGTCATATCCCTTTCGGGGCAGTACCCGGGGGCCCGCACTGTGTGGACCCCTGTGACGCCGCAATTGACCCCGTCCGGAATGGAACGCCGGAAATACAAAAGTGCCCGACGAATACGAATTCGCCTGCGGCACTTGAAGTGTGCGGGAACTACAACTGCAACTGGATCAAGACTATCACGGAGGGCCCGTCAGGCAACGGCACGGCCGCACCGCCGGAAAACCGTTACCTACGGACATCCGGCACCCGTGCAGCCCCGGCCGGAGCGCACCGCACGGAGCGGGTGGCGAGGTCCGTGCAGGACTATGGAAACTGACGGCTCGTCAGGTTACGCTCCGCGCATGATTCCCACGGTGGTCTGGGGTACCGGCAATGTCGGCCGCGCCGCGATCCGTGCGGTCGAGGCGCATCCGGCGCTCGATCTCGCGGCCGTGCTCGTCCACAGCCCCGGCAAGGTCGGGCGCGACGCGGGCGAGCTCGGCGGTCTCGGCCGGGGCCTGGGCGTCACGGCGACCGACGACATCGACGCCGTACTGGCCGCGGCCCCCCGGGCCGTCGTGTACGCGGCCTCGGGCGACATCAGGCCCGACGAGGCGCTGGCCGACCTGGGCAGGGCGATCCGCGTCGGCGCCGTGGTCGTCACCCCGTCGCTGTATCCGCTCTACGACCAGCGCAACGCCCCGCCCGAGTTCCGTGACCCCGTGCTGGCCGCCGTGGCCGACGGCGGCGGGTCGCTGTTCGTCTCCGGCGTCGACCCCGGCTGGGGCAACGACGTACTGCCCCTGCTGATGAGCGGTCTCGGCACGGTCGTCGACGCCATCCGCTGCCAGGAGATCTTCGACTACTCCACGTACGAGCAGGAGGAGTCGGTGCGGTTCCTGGTCGGGATGGGGCAGCCGATGGACTACGAGCCGCTGATGCTCGCCCCGTCGATCCCGACCATGGTGTGGGGCGGGCAGATACGGCTGATGGCCAGAGCGCTGGGCGTCGAGCTCGACGAGATCCGCGAGACCCTGCAGCGCCGCCCGCTCGACACCACCGTGCAGACCCGGACGATGGGCGAGTTCGCGGCCGGCACCCAGGGCGCGGTGCGCTTCGAGGTGCAGGGCGTCGTCGGGGGCGAGCCCCGCATCGTGATCGAGCACGTCACCCGGATCCATCCCTCCTGCGCACCGGACTGGCCGGTTCCGCCGAACGGCGACGGGGCCCATCGCGTGATCATCGAGGGCCGCCCGCGCATCGAGGTCACGATCGAGGCGACCGACGAGGGCGAGAACCGGTCCGCGGGCGGGAACGCCACGGCGGTCGGCCGGCTTGTGGGCGCGATCGAGTGGCTCGTGGACGCCGAGCCCGGACTGTACGACGCGCTCGACGTCCCGCTGCGGCCGGCGGTCGGAAGGCTCGGCAGGAAGTGACACCGCGCACGCGAAGGAGTCCCGCATGAACGTCGACATTCCCGAGGGCAGGAACGCGATCGAGTACGTGTGGGGCGAGATGGTCCCCTGCATCGGGCCCGCCGCCGCGAACTTCTCACTGGCCGTCTACGCCCATACGACCCTGGGGCTGCGCGAGTTCGAGGCCGCGCGGCTGCGGATCGCGCAGATCAACGGCTGTCTCTTCTGCCTCGACTGGCGGACCGAGCGGGACGGACTCAAGGTCGAGGAGGAGTTCGCCGACGCGGTGGCCGAGTGGCGTACGACCGACGCCTTCGACGAGCGCACCCGGCTGGCCGCCGAGTACGCCGAGCGGTACGCCCTGGACCATCACGGCCTCGACGAGGAGTTCTGGGACCGGATGACCGCGCACTACGGCCAGGCCGAGATCGTCGAACTGACGATGAGCCTCGGGTCGTGGCTGGCGTTCGGGCGGCTCAACCGCGTCCTCGGGCTCGACGCCATGTGTGTGCTGCCGGGGCACTGAGCCGGGGCGCCACACCGGTCCGGGACCGTCCGGCGAGGCCGGGCGGCCCCGGTTGCGTAACCCGGCCGTCGCTACAGGTCCGCGGCGATGATCGCTTCGATGTTCCGTTCCGCGAGCGCCGTGATGGTGACGAACGGGTTGACGCTGGTGTTGCCCGGGACGAGCGCGCCGTCGATGACGTACAGACCCGGATGTCCGTGCAGGCGGCCGTAGTTGTCCGTCGCCTTGTTGAGCACCGCGCCCCCGAGGGGGTGGTACGTGAGGTGGTCGCCCCAGATCTTGTAGGCGCCGAACAGGTCGGTCCGGTAGATCGTGCCCTCCTTGGCGTTGATCTTGTCGAAGATCGTCTTGGCCATGTCGATGGACGGCTGCTTCCAGGCCGTCTGCCAGTTGAGGTCGACGTTGCCCGTCCCGGCGTTGTACGAGAACTGGGCGCGGTGGGGGTTCTTGGTGATCGACAGATAGAACGAGGCGAAGGTCTCGATGCCGGTGGGCAGGGGGGCCACCTCGGCGAACGCGCCGCCCGCGGCCCAGTTGTCGATGCCGGAGCACGGGATGGACGACTGCACGGCGCCCGTGGGGTCCCACAGATGGTTGGCGCGCCCGCACATCACGTTGCCGTTGTCGCCCCAGCCCTTGCCCACCTCGCCGTTGAGGCCGGGCAGCGCGCCGGTGGCCTTCAGCCTGACCAGGAGCTTGCTCGTGCCGACGCTGCCGGCCGCGAAGAACACCCGGTCCGCGGTGACGGTCTTGGTGGCCGTGGTGCCGCCGGTGGTGTTGAGCTGGTCGATGACGACCGTGTAGCGGCCACCGGCGGCCGGGGCGACCGAGGTGACCTTGTGGAGTGGTGAGATCGAGACCCGTCCGGTCGCCTTCGCCCTGGCGAGATAGGTCTTCTGCAGGGACTTCTTGCCGTAGTTGTTGCCATAGAGGATCTCGCCCGCGAGTGCGGACTTCGGTACGGTCCCGGCGGCCTCCTGCTCCATGTAGTCCCAGTCGTACACGTCGGGCACGAAGACGAACGGGAAGCCCGAACGCTGGGCGTGCTTACGGCCGACCCGCGCGTACTGGTAGCAGTCGGCCGTCTCGAACCACGTCGGGTCGACCGTGCCGACCCCGAGGCCCGCGTTGGCGCGCGGGTAGTAGACGGAGTACATCTGGGCGGCGTCGACCGACGGCAGGACGGCGGCGAAGTTCTCCCGCTTCGGAGTGACCGCCATGCCTCCGTTGACCAGCGAACCGCCGCCGACGCCGCGGCCCTGGTAGACGATGATGCCGCCCATCTCCTCGGCGTCCAGGATCCCGGTGTAGCGCGGGACGTCCTTGTCGATGGGGAAGCCGAGGAAGTTGCTGAGCGGCTGCTTCGTCCTGGTGCGCAGCCAGTAGGACCGCTGGTCGGGGCTCGTCGTGTTGGCGAAGATCTTGCCGTCGGAACCGGGGGTGTCCCAGGCCATGCCCATCTCGATCATATGGACGTCGACGCCCGCCTGGGCCAGGCGCAGAGCGGCCACCGAGCCGCCGTATCCGGTACCGATCACGAGGGCGGGCACGTGCGCCCCCGGTTCGATCACCGCCGCCGCGGACGCGGTGGCGGCGTGCGCCGGGCCCACCTGCCCGGCGAGCGCGGCCGAGCCAAGAAAAGAACCGGTTACAGTGATGAATCGTCGCCGGGACACACCTCTCAGGCCCGTCCCACGTGGGGAATCGTCGTTCATGCGCGGCTCCTCACTCTCCATAGAGTGAAACGGGTTCTACTTGCACTCCCGTGAGAAGTCACGCCATACCCTGAGGTAACTTTCAAACGATCACATACAGGGCATCACACATCGCGCGGCCGGTATCCGATGGGGCGTCACGTATCGCGCAGCAGTCGCCTGGCCGTCAGCGCGAGGCTGAACTCGACCATGTCCGCCGGGCGGGCGAGCGAGCGACCGGTCAGCTGCTCGCACCGCTTCAGCCGGTTGAGGACGGTGTTGCGATGGCAGTACAGCCGGACGCTCGCCCGCTGCGCCGAGCCGTCGCAGTCGAGCCACGCGGCCAGCGTGTCCAGCAGGATGTCGCGGTCGGACGGCTCCAGACGCAGCAGCGGCCCCAGGACCCGCTCGGCCAGCGCGCCGCCCAGTTCCGGGCACGACATCACGAGGGCGGCCGGCAACTGCTCGGTCAGCCGTACGGTGCCGCCGTCGTCCGCGCACATGCTCAGGGCCATGTCCGCCAGCCTGCGGGCGTCGCCCACCGCGGCGAGGCCCGCCACGACGGGTCCCACGCCGACCCTCGTCCCCGCGGGAGCGGTCAGCCCCACCGTCGGCTCGTCCTGATCGCCGTCGCCGTCGCCGTCGCCGACCAGGACGATGCAGTGGTCGACCTCCACGCCCGTGTGCCAGTACACGCGGGCACCGGCCGGGACGACGGCGCCGGGCACGGACGTGCGGCCCGCCTGACGTCCGCCCGCGACGGCGATCACCGCGTACCGGCCCTGTTCCGGCAGGTCCAGGGCCTCGGCCGTCTCGGCGACGTCCGCGATCCGGCTCGTACCGTCGAGCAGGGCGGCGGTCAGCAGGCGCACCCGGTGCTCCTGGCGCCACGCGTGCTGCCGTTCCACCTTGCGGTAGACGTCCGCCACGAGGGTGCAGTGCTCGTCGACGAAGTTCCATACGTCGGCCGCCACATGGACGAGCAGGCGGACGTCCTCGGGGGCGGTCCGTGAGGTCTCCTCGACCAGCGACTGCCAGATCAGGGAGCCGCCGAGCCGGAAGGCGTGCAGCAACGCGTCCAGCGGCAGCCCCTGTTCGGCACGCACTGCGCCGATCTTCGACGAGCAGCGCAGTGCGGCGTCCCGGGCGCTGCGCGGGTCGAGCAGCGAGCTGACACTGTGCCGGAGCGACCGGTGCGCCTCCTGCCAGGTGCCCGCGGGATCGCTCTCCAGGGTGCTGCGGTAGGCGGGTTCCCGTTCCCGCAGCGCCGCCACCAGGCGGTCGGTCAGCTCCGGAAGGTTGTTCAGGAGCACGCGGGCCGACCGGTGCAGCACCCGAAGGGCGTCGGCGTCGATCAGCGAACGGACCTTCGGGGCACGCGACAGCGCGGCGGACGGCGGTCCGTGACCCAGCTCGGCTCGGGACCGTACGGCTTGCTGCATCGCGTTTCTCCCGGGGCGTCGGCTCGTCTGCTCCGTGGCGGTGCGCTCACAGCGGTCCGTGCACGGCCGCCTGTCGGCCGCGGTTCCCTGCGATGGTCGGCACCTGTCTCGTCCTGCCCCGTAGAATGACATACCGTCCAGTCGGTCCCTAGGGTTCTGCGTTGTTCTTTTCCGGCGGCCCGTGACAGGCGTCCCGCGTGCCCCGGGGTTTCAGGGGCATCCGGAAGCCGAACGGGAGGAGATGTGTCATGCATCCGGCACGTGGAAGCGGCGGGGATCCCGAAGGCTGGCTCTGGGCGCTGGGCGCGCTCGCTCTGTACGCGCTGATCAGCTACGCGCTGGCGTACCGGGCACGCGCCCGGCGCGGCTCGGGCCATCCGGCCCACGACGCCCTGCACGACCTCAAGGACCGGGAGGAACCCCAGACGCCCCGGCAGCGTTTCATTAGCCGCACGCTCATGCTGTGCGGAGGGGCCGTGACCGGTCTGGTGGCCTTCACCACCTCGGGCGCGGTGCGTGTGGCGGCGGTCGCGGTCACGGCGGTCGTGGCGGTCGCCGTGTGGGCGTACTACGACCACCGGACCGAGAATCCGGTGGCCCAGCGGCGGTGACGTGCTGTTGGGCGCCGTTGCCCCGCAGGTGAAGGGGTCTTTGCCGTTGCGCAGGTCAGGAGCGACCCGGTCCCTTCGTCGTCCCGCGTGTCAGGGGCCGGAGCCCGGGTCCGGTTTCACGGCGGTGGTGATGCCGGCGCGGGCGGCTTCGAGCTGGGCGGCGAAGGCGACCCCGAGGAAGAGCGCGACACCGGTGAGGTTGGCCCACAGCAGCAGGGCCACGAACGCGGTGAGGGGACCGTAGACGGCACCGAAGGACCCGCTCCTGGCGACGTAGAGCGCCAGCAGCCAGGTGGCCGCGACCCACAGCACCAGATGGACCGCCGAGCCGAAGGCCAGCCAGGTGTAGCCGGGCTGGTCCCGGCGCGGAGCCCAGCGGAAGATCACCGCGGAGGCGACCCACACCAGCGCCACGCCCAGGGGCACTTCGAGCGGCCCCCACCAGTCGAGACTGTCCCGGGACCAGCCGAAGGTCTCGACCACCGACTCCCCCACCGCGTCACCGGCGACGAGAACGAGGAAGCCCAGGACGAGGGGCATGCCCGCGGTGAGCGCGAGGAGCAGGGAACGGGCGTACTTGGTGAGGAACGGACGGTCGCGTTCGATGCCGTATATCCGGTTGGCGCCCCGCTCGACCTGGCCCATCGCCGAGGCCAGGTTGAGTACGGCGAAGGCCAGGCCCAGCCACATCGCGAGGGCGCCCCAGATACCGGATCCGGCGCTGCGGGCCGTCTTGTCCAGGGCCTCCTCGACCAGATCGGCGCTGGCGCCGGGCACGATCCGGCCGAGGGTGAGTTCGATGATCCGACCGATGCTCTCGGTGTGGACGGTCGTGGCGACCCCCACCAGGGCGATGGTGAACGGCACCATGCCGAGGACCACCTGGAAGGCGAGGGAGCGCGCGTTGGTGAAGCCGTCGGCGTAGCGGAAGCGGGCGAACGCGTCCACCAGGAGGCGCCTGCCGCCGTAACGGCGCAGCGCGGTGAGTGCCTCGTCGCCGGAGAGTTCCTCCCCGATCATGTCCCGTGTCTGCGGGACGTGCACGGCGGTACCCATCGCGTATGTCTCCTCAAGTCGTCCGTCCGGCGACCCGAGCCGAACGGCAGATGATCGCACACACATCGGGCCACGTCCGGGGTGGGCCGGATCCCGGTCGGTTTCGCCATCATGGGGCCGGCGCCGTCCGGGAACGCGGGACCCACCCGGCTCCCGCGTTCCCGGTACGCCGTACAGCCTCCGGCGCTCCCAGTACCCCCACCGCAGCGGAGTAGCACCCGTATGGGAACCGTCGCCGCACCGCGCCGCACCGCCTCGCAGGGGGTTCGTGAGCGCGGCCCGCATTCCCGGGCCGATCCTGCCCGTCGCGTTCTTCCGGGGGTCAGGCGGCGTACCGGCGGATGTCGTGGAGCAGGTCGTCGATGCTTCGCGGGGTCGTCGCGAAGGAGGTGACGAAGCGGACGACGCCGGGCTCCCAGCGGTCGTGGTAGAAGGTGTAGCCGTCGGCCAGCAGCCCCTCGGTGACCTGCCGGGGCAGTCGGCAGAAGAGGATGTTGGCCTCGGCGGCGCCGAGGAGATCGACCTCCGGTACGGCCTTGACGCCGTCCTGGAGGCGGGCGGCCATGGCGTTGGCGTGGGTCGCGTTGCGCAGCCACAGGTCGTCCGTCAGGTACGCGTCGAGCTGGGCGGCGTGGAAGCGCATCTTGGAGGCGAGCTGGCCGGCCCGCTTGGCGCGGAAGCTCAGTTCGGCGGTGAGGGAGCGGTCGAAGACGACGATCGCCTCGGCGGTCATCGTGCCGTTCTTGGTGGCTCCGAACGACAGCAGGTCGACACCGGCCCGCCAGGTCAGCTCGGCCGGGGTGGCGCCGAGGGCCGCGACGGCCCCGGCGAAGCGGGCGCCGTCCATGTGGAACCGCAGGCCCGGCTCCTTGATGATCGAGCCGAGGGTACGCAGCTCGTCGAGGGAGTAGACGGAGCCGGTCTCGGTGGACTGCGTGACGCTCACCACGGAGGGTTCCACGCTGTGTACGTCCCCGGCCTTGTTGCGTACGGCCGCGCGGAGTTCGTCCGCGTCGATCTTCGCGTCGTCGCCGCCGAGGGGGACGAGCTTGGCGCCCGCGGTGTAGAACTCCGGTGCCCCGCACTCGTCGTTGTTGATGTGGCTGTCGCGGTGGCACAGGACGCTGCCCCAGGGTGGGGTGAGCGCGGCCAGGCTCAGGGCGTTGGCGGCGGAGCCGGTGGAGACGATCAGGATGTCGACGTCGCGTTCGAATATCTCGGACAGCTTGCCGCGGACACCGGCCGTGATGCCGTCCGACCCGTAGGGCGAGGCCGGTCCCGCGGCGGCCCGGACCACCGCGTCGACTATCTCCGGGGAGGCGCCGGCCGCGTTGTCGCTGCTGAAGGTGCGGGCGGCGGAGGCGGGGGCGGCGGTCGTGCTGTTGCTCATTCCGTGGGTCCTGACTTTCCGTCGAGTGGGGTGCTGGGGCGGGCGGCCCGTGCCGGATCGGCGGCGGTGACGAGCTGGCGCAGGGCCCCGTAGTAGACCTCGTGGTCGGTCAGGACGGGCAGGATCGCCGTCACGTCGCCGGTCAGCGCCGGGTAGTCCGCCGGGTCGAGGGAGGCCAGGGCGGTGCGGGTGAGTGCCTGGGTGGCCCCGGGGTCACGGTGGTCCACGAAACTCGCGCTGCCGAGGGTGAGCAGGTAGATCCGCCGGTAGACGGTGATCGCCTCCTGGTGGGTCAGGCCGGCCGCGAGGCTGTCGGCGAGCTGCGGCTCGACGAGGCGGGCCAGCAGGTTCGGGCCGAGCCAGGGACGGGCGCCCCGCAGCGCGACCAGGCCCGGATGCGCCGACAGCAGGCGGTACAGAGCGGTGAACCGCGTCTCGGTGGCCTCGGCCCAGCCGGTGCCCGGCGCGATCTCGGGCAGTTGGGCGGCCAGGTGGTCGGTGCACAGGTCCAGCAGTCCGGCCAGATCGGTGCAGCGACGCTGGAGGGAGGCGAGGGAGATGCCCAGCCGGGCCGCCAGCGCGCGGAAGGTCAGCGCGTTGGGGCCTGACTCGTCGACCAGTCGCAGGGCGGTCGCGGCGATCCGGTCGGGGGTCGCGCGGTCCAGGGACGGGGAGTTCCGTGGCATGCGTGTCAGTGTACGGTACGCCGTATCGAACACGCCGCGGCCGTGGCGGACGCCAAGTGCGCCGGGTGCGTCCGGTGTGCCGGGTGCTCCGTGTCGAACGCGAGCTACGCCGTAACCGGTGCCCGGTGCGGCGCATCGGACGCGGCGCACGGCGCGTCGCGCGGGACGCCGATGACCCGGTCGCCGCCCCCCGGGGGGAGCGAACGACCGGGTCATCGGCGCTGGACCGCGCACGACCCCGGCACGGGCCGTGCGGTGCACAGCCCGTGCCGGGCCTCTCTCACAGGTTGCGCGGCGGCGTCGTGAACGACTCGTCGAAGTCATCCTGCCGGACCACGCTCAGGGCCCAGATGATGAAGCCCGAGAAGGCGATCATCACGATGGACCAGACCGGGTAGTACGGCATGGAGAGGAAGTTGGCGATGATGATGAGACCGCCGATGACCATGCCGGCGACCCTCGCCCAGGTCGACGCCTGGAAGAGTCCGATGCTGACGATCACGGCCACGACGCCCAGGGCGAGATGGATCCAGCCCCACGAGGTGAGGTCGAACTCGAAGACGTAGTCGGGTGTGCTGACGAAGAGATCGTCCTCGGCGATCGCCATGATCCCCCGGAGTAGGTCGAGCACACCCGCGATCATGAGCATGATGGCCGCGAAGACCGTCAGGCCTTCGGCCCAGTGCCGCTTCGTCGAGTGCGCCTGCGCGTGGCCGGTGTGTGTCGCAGTCATACCGATGCCTCGTTTCCGTGTCGTGCGATGCCGTCAGCGACCGGCCGCCGCATGCGCGGCGCCCGTCCGGGCCGAGCTGCCGGAGCCGCTCAGGACCAGCTCCTTGGCCCGGTGGAACTCCTCCTCCGTGATGTCGCCGCGGGACTTGATCTCGGACAGCCTGGCGAGTTCGTCGACGCTGCTGGGCCGGTCCGCGCCCCGGGCCGTGTCCCGGACGTACGACTCGAACGCCTCGTGCTGTGCGCGCGCCTGCGCGACCTCCCGGTGGCCCATGTTCTTGCCCCGGGCGATCACGTAGACGAAGACCCCGAGGAACGGCAGGAGGACCACGAAGGCCAGCCAGCCCGCCTTGCCCCAGCCGCTCATGTCGTCGTCCCGGAAGATGTCGACGACGATCCGGAACAGCAGGACGAACCACATGATCCACAAGAAGAAGACCAGCATGGACCAGAAGACGCTCATGAGCGGATAGTCGTAGGCGAGGTACATGACTTTCCTCCGTCCTGGGCTTTCGCCCAGCCGTTTTCCACCTTTTTCAGCGTGCCCCGGTCAAAGAGTCGTCGGCTCACCCGGAGAGGGTGAGAGAACCGGACGCGTGCCGCGCGGGGCGGGACGTCAGGGTGTCCCGGCCACGGTTCAGGGAGCGACACGGCCGGAAGCCCTGCCGTCCCCGGGCGGGGCGGACACGGCGACGGCGACGAGCACCGCCACCGCGGCCAGTGCCACCAGGACCAGGGCCAGGACGAGCGCCACGGAACCGACCGTCGGGTGGTTCCACAGCACGAGGGCCAGGGCGCCCGCCCCGATGACGACGCCGGTGGCCCACGACCGGCGGGCGGCCACCCGGCGTCCCACGGGGCCGACGCGCACACCCGCCCGGCTCAGGGCCCGCCCGGCCGCTCCCGCGCCACGCCGGGACACCTTCCGCACGCCGACGGCCGCCCGCCCCGGACCGTACAGATACGCGGCCACTGCCGTGACCAGCGCGACGACGAGCAGGGTGCGCGTGCTGTCGCGCAGGAAGCGTACGAAGGTGTCGAAGATCGCCGCGGCGGCGTCCGGAGGGAGCGTGCCGGCCGGGACCGTGTCCAGGTACGCCCGGCGCATGACCGCCAGCGCGATGAGCAGCGCCACCATCATCACGCCGATGCCGAGAGCCGTGATCAACAGCATCGACCGGTGTCGGGGCGCGGTCCACACCGCCAGGGCCGCGAGGGCGACGGTGAGCACGGGCAACCACGTACCGACGACGTCCAGCACCCGCATCGTGTCCTGCGCCTTGGCCAGTTCCTCGGTGCGGAACAGGGTGACGGTCCGGTCGCTGTCCGGGATGGCGGCGGCCTTCTCGAAGCCCTGGTCGACGAGGCGTTGACGCACCTGGTCGACCACCGTGCCGATGTCCAGTTCGACGGCGTCGTCCGTGGCGCGGAGGGCGCCGTGCCGCTCCCCGGTGAGCATGCCCAGCACGGCGGCGTGCGCCCGCCGGTTCGATCCCTCCCACGCCTGCTGGAAGAGGTCGCTCGTGACCACTCGGTCGACGTTGCGCCGTACGACGGTCCGTACCGCGGAGGTCAGCGGCCCGGTCAGGGCCTCGGAGCCGGCCACCACGCGCGGCGGCGCCCCGGCGTCCGCGAGCACCTTCGTGAGCGAGGCCGTCACCGCCTCGACGTCCACCTGCCGCACCACGCGGTCGGTCAGCCGGTCGGTCACCACCTTCTGCACGGCGGGGTCCGAGGCGAGCGGCGCGACGGTCGCGACGTACCGGTCGGTGTCGGAGACCGTGTCGTGCACCCAGGCCGCGACGACCGCCAGGGGCGCGAGCAGGAGCGCCGCGAGGAGGAGGATCGTGGCGCCCAGGCGGCGTACACGCCGGTGGCGCAGGGTCGCGGTCCGGCGCAGCCGCTCGTACTCCGCGCGTTCCTCGGCGCTCAGGACACGACCGGTGTCCTCGGCTGCGCCGGAGTGGGACGGTACGGCGTCGCTGTCCGGGACGTCCGGGACCATGGCTCCTCCTCGGAGGTGTGCGCCCCGGCAACGGCGCGCCGCCGACGGGTTACGGGGCTGCGGCGGGTCAGGGAGGCTTCGCCGGGTTACGGGGCTGCGGCGGACCGGCGCCGAAGGAGGTCAGGGAGGTGTCAGTCGCTCCCGGCGGGTCTCGTGGGGTTGGCGGGGCTCGCGGGGTCCGCAGGGGTCGTGGGGTCTGCGGGCTCTGTGAGGCCTGTGTAGCTCGTGGGCCCGGTGGGGTTCGCCGGCTCGGCCAGGCCGGCCGGGGCTCGCGGACTCGTGGCGCCCTCCTTGCCGATGGCGCGCTCCTTGCCGAACGTGGCTCGCCAGGCGAAGGCGATCGCCACCTCCACCAGTCCGAGCAGGACGAGCCACAGGCCGAGCAGCCGGGTCAGCGCCTGGGCCGACTCGGTCGGCAGCGCCAGCACCACGATGCCGGCGAGGATGCCGATCACGGCGGCCCCGAAGAGGAAGCCGCGGTGGGGCAGGCCCCTGCCGACGACGGCCGTGTGGAGGGTGAGGATGCCGGACACCAGCCAGACGACCCCGACGATCAGCGAGAGCGCGGCGATCGTCTGCAGCGGGTTCCGCAGGCAGAGCACCCCCGCGAGGACGTACAGCACCGCCAGGAGCAGTCCGGGCAGCCGTTCGCCGAGGTCGTCGCGGGCGAAGGACGAGACGAACCGGAAGCCCCCGGTCACCAGCAGGTAGAGCCCGATCAGGACCGCGAGGACGTGCAGCGTCCCCTCCGGCCAGACCAGTACGAGGATGCCGGGCACGAGGGTGGCCACCGCCGAACCGAGGATCCAGGTCCAGGAGTGCCCGAGCTTCGCCAGCGCCTCCGCCGGATCGGTGGACGACCCCGGGGCCGCCCCCGCGGGGTGGTGAGTCGGTCCGGAACGCGGTGCCGGACCACCGGACACGGTCATGGCTCCTCCTCGCGCGGTCGAAGAGCACCGCGGGCGAACCGCCGCAGGGGCGGTGTGTGATGACGTCGACCGTCAGCCTCGCGCCCTCCCGGCGGGGGGGGGGGGGCCCCCCCCGGGGGGGGGGCCCCCCCCCCCCGGCCCCGCGGGGGGGGGGGGGGGGCGGGGCGGGCGGGGGGGGGGGCCCCGGGGGCCCCCCCCCCGGGCCGCCCGC
>NZ_JBIRGP010000001.1:770578-1076568 GCF_044328075.1 Streptomyces sp. NPDC017991
CCCGGGGGGGGTCTCCCCCCCCGGGGGCCCACCCGCCGGGGGGGGGGTGTGTGTCGCGGCCCCCCCTCCCCCGCGCCCCCGCCGGGGGGGGGGGCACCCCCCCGGGGGGTTCCCCCCCCCCCGCCGACGGGACGATGAGGTGGAGGGCGCAGACGTGCGCCGGCATGCGGCGGAACGGACGGCACGGCTGCCCGGTACAGGCGCTCGGTGACAAGTGCGCGTGGCACGGGAGCTCGTGAGCACCGTCCGGACGGTTCAGGAGGTTCGCGCCATGGCCATACCGATCGCCTTCACGCCCTCCCTGCCCCCCGCCGAGAGGGCGGTGTACGGCAGGGACGCGCGCAAGCGGGCCTCCCGTTCGTGTCACGGCTGGTTCGAGGCGGAGCAGGAGCGGCCCGACCCCGTCGAGGTGCTGGAGCGCCAGTCGCGGTCACGGCTGCCCGAGTTGGTGCCGATCCGCTACGGACGCATGCTGGAGTCCCCGTTCCGCTTCTACCGGGGCGCCGCGTCGATCATGGCCGCGGACCTCGGGCCCGTCCCGAACTCCGGCCTGACGGTGCAGCTCTGCGGAGACGCCCACCTGCTGAACTTCCGGTTGCTGGCCTCGCCGGAACGGCACCTGGTCTTCGACATCAACGACTTCGACGAGACCTGGACCGGACCCTTCGAATGGGATGTCAAGCGACTGGCGGCCAGCTTCGCGATCGCCGCCCGGGCCAACGGTTTCCCGGTCGAGGAGCAGGACAGCGCGGTACGGGCCTGTGTGCGGGCCTACCGGCATCGGATGCGCCGATTCGCCGGCATGGGCACGCTCGACATCTGGTACGCGCAGGACGACGTCGACCGGATGCGGGAGCTGCTGGCCTCGTCGATGGACAAACGGGCCAGGCGCCGTACCGCCGACGCGTCGGCGCGGGCCAGGACAAGGACGCACCTCCAGGCCTTCGAGAAGCTCACCCGGGTCACGGCCGAGGGCCGGCGGATCACCCCGGACCCGCCGCTGATCACTCCGCTGCGGGAGCTGCTCACGGACACCTCCGAGAACGACGAGGAGAAGGAGCTGCGGACCGTCGTGGACGGGTACGCGCGGACCCTGTCCTCCGAGCGCCGGCACCTCCTGCGTCGCTACCGTCTCGTGGACATGGCCCGGAAGGTGGTGGGCGTGGGAAGCGTCGGAACACGCTGCTGGATCCTGCTGATGCTCGGCAGGGACGACGGGGATCCCCTGCTGCTGCAGGCCAAGGAGGCGCAGGAGTCGGTCCTCGCCGCGCACACGGGCGGCGACCACTACGACAACCAGGGCCGCCGCGTGGTGGCGGGGCAGCGGTTGATCCAGACGACCAGTGACATCTTCCTGGGCTGGACGAACGTGGTGGGGTTCGACGGCCAGGGCCGGGACTTCTACGTACGGCAGCTGCGGGACTGGAAGGGCATCGCCCGGCCGGAGACCATGGACCCCCGACTGCTGAGCCTGTTCGGCCAGTTGTGCGGTGCCTGTCTGGCGCGGGCGCACGCCCGTTCCGGTGACCCGGTGGCCATCGCCGCCTATCTGGGCGGCAGCGACCGCTTCGACCGCGCGCTCGCCGGGTTCGCGCAGGCCTACGCCGACCAGAACGAGCGGGACTTCGAAGCACTGGGCGCCGCTGTCCGCTCCGGCAGGGTCCGCGCCGAGAGCCTCTGAGAGCACGCGTGCGGGGGGCGGCGCCGGCGGTGTCACTCCGGGAGCTGGCGCATCTCCAGGACCCGTAGGCCCAGCGACCGGCAGCGGGCCAGCAGCCCGAACAGGTGTGCCTCGTCGATCACGGGCCCGAACAGGAGGGTCTGGCCGGACATCAGCACGTGCTCCAGCTCCGGGAAGGAACTGACCATCGTCTCCGACATGTCTCCGTCGACTCGGATCTCGTAGCGCATGAGCTGACTCCCCGGATGACCTGGCAGGCGGGCCGCACCCCTGCTCATGATCTTCCGCCTCGTGGTGTCACCCGGCCTCACCCCGGAAAGGTGATACGCCGTTCGGCCCGCCCACCTGCGACAGCGCGCCGATGCGACAGCGCGCAGTGCGTCAGTGCGTCAGTGCGTCAGTGCGTCAGGAAGAGCTTGAACGAGATGATCAGCAGGCCGAGCAGCAGGTTCACCCCGGCGGTGACGGCCATCAGGCGGCGGGAGGCGCCGCTCCGCCGTGCCGCGGCTGTCGACCAGCCCACCTGACCGGCCACGGCGACCGCGAGCGCGAGCCACAGGGTGCTCTCCATGCCTAGCCCCAGCAAGGGGCTGGCCGCCACGACGACGGCCGGCGGCACGGCTGCCTTGACGATCGGCCACTCGTCGCGGCAGGCGCTCAGAACGGTGTGGCGGTCCAGCCTCCGCTGCGTCAGACGCGCGCCGAACACCTCGGCGTGCACGTGCGCGATCCAGAACGCCAACCCGGTGAGCAGCAACAGCAGCACCAGTTCAAGGCGGGGGAACGACCCCAGCGTGCCGGCTCCGATGATCACGGAGGCGGCGAGCATGGATCCGTAGACGCCACCGGTGCAGTCGGCCCTGGCCCGGCGCTCCGCGCCGCGTGTCGCACGAGGTGTGGCATGCCCGGTACCGGACATCTCGATCTCCCTTCGGGCGACGACCACGGCCGCCCGGGTGCCCGTACCGGCCGTCCTGTCTCCATGGCACGTGAAGAGCCCGGACGGCGCCTCACCCTCCATGGGCGACCCCGGCGAGACGCAACCACGACCGCGGCCCTGTCTCTTCGGATCGCGGCCGTGATCACAGCAGTCGCAGCTCGCGCGCGCGGCGGACCGCCTCGTTGCGCCGGTTCACCGCCAGTTTCCGGTAGACGCTCTTGAGGTGGGTCTTGACCGTGTTCACCGACACGTACAGATCGGCGGCGATCTCCTCCGTCGACATCATCTGGGCCAGCCGCTGGAGTACGTCGCGCTCGCGTCCGCTCAGCTCCTCGACGACCAGCGGCGGTGGCAGGCCCGCGGACCGGGGCGGCTCGACGTGCCGCGGCGAACCAGGAGTCAGCCACCCCGCGGCCAGCACCCGCAGGGGCCCCCTGTCCAGGCCAGGCCTGATCCACGGTCCGGCTTCGAGGAAGGGACGCCTCAGCCGCTCGGGGCGTGCCTCCCGCAGTGCCAGCGCGACGAGTCTGCGCGAGGCCGCGACATCGCCCGCCCTGTCCGCGGCCTCCGCTCTCACCAGTGTGGCCCGTACGGTCACCGCGGGGCCGGTGCGGCCCCCGGGCCGCACCCTGTCGAGCAGGTCGATCGCCTCGTCGGGCCTGCCCGCGGCGAGCTGGGCGCGCGCGGCCCCCACGACACACGCCACCTGGACGTCGGGCACCGCCTGCAGGAGCTTGGCGGCCGTCTCCGGGCGGCCTTCGGCCAGCCGGACCCCGGAGGCGATCAGCGCGGCGTGCCCCTGCGCCCACGGCGAGACGACGTCGGCACGGACGGCGGTCTCCGCCGCGACGAGTGCGGCTCGCGGTTTGCCGCAGGCCAGCAGCAGCCGCGCGGTGACGATCGCCCGGCCCGCCTCCGTCACCGGGTCGGGCAGATCACCGTCCGGCCCGGCCGCCGCGTCGAGGAGTGCCTGGGCCCGGCTCAGTTCGTTGCGGTCGACGGCCACGGCCGCCAGGACCAGCCGCCCCATGCCCGAACCGGGCAGATACGCGGGACCCGGCGGATGCGTAGGACCGAGCGGATGCGCGGGACCGGACCGCTCCGAGCCGGTCGTCGCGGCCAGAGCCCGGGACTCGGCCCTGCCGAGCCAGCCGTCCAGATAGTCCATCAGGGCCAGCCTGGCCAGGGAGTCCTCGCGCGCCGGCACCGTCATCGCCGCGCGGGGGCCGTCGGCCACCGTGGACAGCGCCTCGCGCGCGTCCTCGAAGCGCCCGGCCCACAGCCGTGCGGAACCGAGGTGGGTCAGCAGGAGGGCGGTGACTTCGGGGTGCCTGTCCAGGAGGTGGGCGGGAATCTCCCCCCGCAGTCTCTCGGCGGCCCGCGCGGCCGTCTCCGCCCGCCCCGGCGATCCGGTCAGGCGGGCCGCCAGGGCCTCCAGCAACTCGCAGCTCAGCCGGGCCGCCGCCGGTGCGGAAACCCCGCCCGGCTGAGCGCCCTCCCCCTCCAGGCTCCGCCGGGCCCGCCGCAGGTGGGGCAGGCCGCGCTCCAGGTCGCACCGGGCCAGTTCCCGGGCCGCGCGTACGAGGTGCGTGGCGGGGCTCGTCGCCTCGGGTCCCATCCGGTCGAACAACTCGGCGAGGTCCTCGGAGCGAAGGCCGGTGAGCAGCTCACCGATGGCGAGGTCGTCGACGAGCGCACCGGCCGTGAAGTCCCAGTCGCCGGCGTCGGCACCGTGGCCGAGCGTCTCGGCGAGGGAGCCGGAGCACCGCAGCCATACCGCCGCGCGCCGGTGGAGTTCGGGCTCAAGCCCTGGTGAGCGCATGCGCAGATGGGCGCGGAGGATTTCGCCGAACAGCGGGTGGAGGCGGTACCAGGTGTGCCCGAGGTCCTCGACGAAGGCGTTCTCCCGGTGCAGCCCCGCCAGGATGGGTTCGGCGTCGGCGCGTTCCGTCAGGGCGTTCGCCAGCGCGGGACTGAAGCGATCGAGGACACTCACCCTCAGCAGGAGGTCCTGGGTCTCGGGGGGCTGCCTCTTGAGCACCTCCGCCAGGAGGAAGTCGGCGACCGCGGAACGGTCCGCCTCGAACTCCTTCAGGTACCGCTCCGGGTTCGGGCTCTTCCGGGCGGCCAGGGCACACAGGCGCAGACCCGCGGCCCATCCCCGGGTGCGCTCCACGAGCGCGCTCGCGGCGTGGGCGGGAACCCGCAGTCCGTGTGCCTCCAGGAGTACGGCCGCCTCCTGCGGTGTGAAGGCCAGCTCCGCGTCCCTGATCTCGGTCATCTCGCCGGCCGCCCGGTAGCGGTGCAGCGGCAGCAGCGGTTCGGTGCGGGTGACGAGGACGAGACACAGGCCCCGGCCCGCGTGGTGCAGGACGAACTCCAGTTGCTCCGCGATCTGCGGGTCGGTGATGCGGTCGTACTGGTCGAGCACCACGGTCACGGGCAGGTCCCGGACGCTCAGTTCGACGGCCAGCCGGGCCAGGAGCGGGTGGTCCACGCGGCCGGCGTCGGCGGGGAGGCCCAACTCGGCGGACAGCGGCACACCCGAGTCGCGCAGGGCCTGGAGGAAGTAGGCCCAGAACATTCCGGGCTGCTGGTCCGTCGCCTCGGTGGTCAACCAGGCCAGGGGCTCGGTCCACCCCGTGGCCCAGTCGGCGACCAGCAGGGTCTTACCGGCTCCGGCGGCTCCGTTGACCAGGGTCAGCGGTGTCAGCAGGGACTGGTCGAGGTGTCGGACCAGCCGGTCGCGCCGGAGCAACATCGCCGGGCGTGCGGGTATGACGAATCTGGTGTGCAGAAAGGGGTCGCCCCGGGGATCGGCATACGGTGCTGTCGGTGCCGAACCGATCTTCTGGAACCCGGCCATGGCGCTCACCACCACTGTTCTGTTCGTCAGACCACACGGGCAGCGCTTCCTCCTCAGCATCTCAGGGTTCCCCCGTACCTGCGCGGCGCGCGGTCACCCCCGGGTACGGAGGGGCCCCGTCGGCCTCGGAGCCCGCCCGTCCCCTACTCAGCCGAGGGCGTCCATCTCCTTGTCGAGCGAGAGGGCGGCCGTGATGAGCGCCAGGTGCGTGAACGCCTGCGGGAAGTTACCGAGCTGCTCCCCGGTCGAGCCGATCTCCTCCGCGAACAGGCCCACGGGGTTGGCGTAGGTGAGCATCTTGTCGAAGGCGTACCTGGCCGGCCCGAGCTGTCCCGCCTGCGCCAGCGCGTCGACGTACAGGAAGCTGCACAGGGAGAACGTGCCCTCGCTGCCGCGCAGTCCGTCCGGGGACGCCTGCGTGTCGTAGCGCTGGACGAGGCTGTCGGAGACGAGTTCGCGCTCCATCGCGTCGAGGGTCGACAGCCAGCGCGGATCCTTGGGCGCGATGAAGCCCACGGACGGCATGAGCAGCAGGGACGCGTCGAGGGTGGTGTCCTCGTAGTTCTGGACGAACGCCTGGCGCCGGGTGCTCCAGCCGCGCTCCATCACCTGGCGCAGGAGGTCGTCCCGTGCCATGGTCCATCCCGGGATGTCGGCGGGCCGGGCGAAGTCACGGGCCATCCGGATGCCCCGGTCGAAGGCGACCCAGCACATGAGACGGCTGTAGGTGAAGTCCTTCTGCCCGCCCCGGGTCTCCCAGATCCCCTCGTCGGGCCGGTCCCAGGCCTTGACCAGCCAGTCCAGCACCCCGGACAGTGCCTGCCAGCCGTCGTACGGCGGTGCGTTGCCGGCGCCCTGCACGGTGTGCGAGAGGGCGAGGACGGCCTCTCCGTAGATGTCGAGCTGGAGTTGACCCGCGGCGCCGTTGCCCGCGTACACCGGCGCCGATCCGCGGTAGCCCTCGAAGTGGTCGAGAGGCACCTCCGTGAGCTCGGGATCGCCGTCGACGCGGTACATGATCTGCAGGGGTTCTCCGCTGACCGTGCGGCCCGCCTTCAGCCGGTCGCCGAGCCAGCCGCGGAACGCGTGGGCCTCCTCCTCGTGGCCGAGGCCCAGCAGGGCACCGACCGACATGGATCCGTCCCGCACCCAGGTGTAGCGGTAGTCCCAGTTGCGTCCTCCGCCGATCTGTTCGGGCAGTCCCATGGTGGGTGCCGCGACGGGCGCCCCGGTCGGCGCGTAGGTGAGCAGTTTCAGGGTGATGGCCGCCCTGTTCACCATGTCCTGCCAGCGTCCGCGGTAGTGGCTGCGGCGTACCCACGCGTGCCAGAAGTCCCGGGTACTCTCGAACAGCGCCCTGACGTCCGGGGGTGTCAGCGGCGGTACCGGGGTGTCGTCGGCGTCGCCCACCGTCAGGACGAGGGCGGTGAAGTCCCCCTCTTCCATGGTCAGTTCGCTGCGGATGTCGTCGCCGTCCCCGCTCCACCGCACCGGGCCGACGGTCTGCACCACGGCCTGGGCGCCGGGGGCGTCGAAACGCACGGCGTCCTCGCCGAGGTCGACACGGTGCCCGGCGCGGCCGTAGTCGAAGCGGGGCCGGCACGCCAGCGAGAAGCGGACCCGGCCGCGGGTCACCCGCAGGATCCTGACGAGCCGGTGTCGGCCCGCCGCGCGCTCGGGGCGCTCCACCGGCATGAAGTCGACCACTTCGCCCACGCCCGACTCCGTCAGGAAGCGGGTCACCAGGATCGCGGTGTCCTGGAGGTAGATCTGCACCGGCGGCCGCTCGGTGTCGGCGGACACGGTGAAGTGACCACCGCGCTCGTGGTCGAGGAGCGAGGCGAACACACTGGGCGAGTCGAACCTGGGCGCGCACAGCCAGTCGACCGTGCCGTCGGAGGAGACCAGTGCGGCGGTCTGCAGATCGCCGACCAGCCCGTGGTCGGCGATGGGGGGATAGCGTCGCATGGTCGGTGCTCCCTTCGGCCGGAGCGCCCCGAACACCGAATGTCCCGGCACCGTGTCACGCCCCGCGCCTACCAACATCGCCGCACGACACCACGCGAGCCTCCCCCGCGACGGGTGAGATCCCCCGCGTCCTGAGGGGCGCGGGGAACTGCGCACCGGGGGTCAGGGGGCGGAGCCCCCGAGGCGGTGACGGGACGCCCCACCAGGCCTGCGCACCCGCTCGACGCGGCCCGGCACCCGCCGGACTTCGGGCACCCGCCGCTCAGGAGAACAGCGCATCCAGATCCGGCTTCTCGCCACCGAAGAGCCCGTCCCGCTCACCAAGAGCCGCCAGCTTCTCCAAGGAGGCCATGTCCACGTCCGGCGGCCACCCCGGCAGCGTGAGCTTCGCCAGGACATCGCCGTCGATCCTGGTGTACGTGGTGAGGACCTGACGGGCCTCGTCGGGGTGGTCGGTGGCGTACCGGAGCGACTCGGTCATCGCCTCGGTGAACTTCTTCACCAGGCCCGGGTCCTCTTTCACCAGCTCGGCCGAGGTGAAGTACGTGGCCACGGTGAGCTTCGGGTCCGTCTCGGCGAACGGGGACGCCACCACGCGGGCACCCTGCGCCTTGGCGATCGTCATCGCGGGCTCACCCATCCACGCGGCGTCCACACGCCCTTCCTCCAGTGCCGCCGGCATCTGGTCGAACGGTATCTCCACGAACTCGACCTCGGACGGGTCGCCGCCGGCCGCGCGGACCGATTCACGCACCGTGGTGTCCCCGATGTTCTGCAGGGTGTTCACCGCGACCGTGCGTCCGGCGAGATCCTCGGCCGACTTGATCGGGCTGTCCTTGCCGACCCCCACACCGGTGACATCGCCCCCGACCTTGCCGTTGGACGCCGCGCCGTTCACCACGGATCTGACCGGGACTCCCTTGACCTGGGCGACCATCAGCGAAGTGGTGTTGCTGAATCCGAACTGGAACTGGCCGCTCACCACTCCGGGGATGATCGCCGCACCGCCCTGGGCACTGACCATGTCCAGCTCGATGCCGCGGCTGCCGAAGAATCCCTTTTTCTGTCCCAGATAGAGCGGGGCCACATCGACGATCGGAATGATGCCGACCTTGACCCGTGTGGTCTTGTTCCCACCCGAGGACGACGAACCGTCGGCTCCCGGGTCGGAAGAGCCGCAACCGGCCGCGGCGACGATCGTGGTCAGCACGGCGACAAGCCCGAGAACGCGCCTTCGCATGGGCTCCTCCTGCAGCTCGGTGCTACGGCTCGGCCTATGTTGTGCATTTTCGTGACGGCAGGAATCTACAGGCCTAGTTTCGCGCTGTCAGTACTCAGGACAAGGGCGGCCTCGTACGCCGCCGGCACCGCGGGCGCCGAAGATCTTTTACGCGCGCCCTTCGATTTCACACGTCCACCGCAACTTTATTTCGCTATCCACTTCTTTTCGTGCGAGTGATCCGGCCGTTCGGAGGACGGTCTTCGAATTCTCGAACGGCCGCGTTTGGACCGGCTCTCTCCGGTCAGCCGTAACAGTGGATCGCACGCACGAAGCACAAGTGAGGACGTGAACCGCAGTGGCCGAGAACGAGAAGGCGAAGGCGAAGACCGAGCAGGCCAAGGGCAAGGTCAAGGAGACCCTGGGCCAGGCTGTCGGCAACGAGCGTCTGACTGCCGAGGGCAAGGCGGAGCAGTCCAAGGGGGACGCCCGCCAGGCCAAGGAAAAGACCAAGGACGCATTCCGCCATTGAGGATCACCTATTGCGGAGGGCCCGTCGCACGCTCTTGCGGCGGGCCTGCTTCTTTTTCAGGCGAAGGAGCAAGAAATGCTCAGGGAGCACCGGATGTCCGTCACCGGCGCGACGACCTTCCCGTCCCGGCCCACCCCCTCCGGGCCCCGTAGTCCGGCCGAGGTGCGCGAAGAGGTGCGGTACGCGCTCGCGGAGGCCCGTCGGTCCCGGCGGCGCGAGGCCCTCGGCGGTGACGAGATCATCGGCGACGCCCTGCTCGTCGCCTCGGAGCTGACGACCAACGCGATGCTGCACGGCGGCGGTGTCACCGGGTTCGAGGTGACGCTGGACGACGAGGAGGTACGTCTGTCGGTGAGCGACCGCAGCCAGGAGTTCCCCACGCCGGCACTGCATGCCGACAACCGGGGCTTCATGCGGCCCGGCGGCCATGGCTGGCCGATCGTCTGCCGTCTCGCCCGCGACATCACCATCTCGGAACTCCGGACGGGCGGTAAGCGCATCACCGCCGTCGTGCCGCTCACCCGCCGGTAGGGCCCGGCCGACGCAGTCCCGCGTACAGCCCCAGCATGTCCGGGCCTGTCCGGTACACACGTCGGACCGGCCGCACCCTGCCGGTACAGCCGGTCCTTCGATGCCGACGCGAAGCCGTCCGCGGGGGTTACTCCTTCACGACCCGACCCGGATGCCGGGGAGAAGCCGGCCACAGGGGTCGGTCAGGCCTTCACGATGCCGCGTACGTTGTCGACGGATCCGCAGCCGGACTTCAGCCGGTGCGCCCGCTCCTTGAGGAAGTCCGCGCCGAGTTCTTCGCGGCGCTCCATGGCGACGTTCTCCCGCGCCCCGTTGAGGATGGTCCGCTCCTCCTCGTCGGTGTGGTGCGCGATGGCCTCCACCAGCTCTTCGAGCTTCTCGTCCCAGTCGTCCGAGCCGATCTCGTCGACCTCCAGGAGGGCGAGCAGCGCCTTGTTGCCCTCCGCGTGCTCCTCCTCGCCGTGCTCCACCTCCTCGTCGTCGATGTCCTTGTAACGCTTGAGGGCGGGGTAGACCTTGATCTCCTCCGCGAGCGCGTGGGCGATCAGCAGGTCGGCGAACTCCTTCAGCGCGGACGCCCGGTCCGCCTCGACACTGCGCATCTGCCGGAAGAGGTCCTCCATCCTCCGGTGGTCCGCAAGTATGAGTTCGACGACATCTCGTGTCTCAGGCATGAGTGCGGTGGGCCTTCCTCGCTGGAAATACAGTCCAGCGACACGTGTGCCCCCGCCGTCGTGGAAGAAAAGCACCGGAGGAAAAGCGCCCTGCCCGCCGCACCCGGCGTCAGGCGGTGAGAGCCTGCCGGGGCACCCTCACCGCCGTCGCCGGGGCCGGGGCCGGGGCACGCTCCACGGAACGGGCCGCGGGACGCGCCGTGGGACGCACGGCGGGTCGCACCGGGTACGTCGTCTTCGAGGGGTCGACCACCGGGTCGCCCAGCACGAGCCGGCCCGCCGCGTGCAGCGCGTCGCACTCGTCCGTGGGCAGGGCCACGTAACAGCCCCCGAACCCGGAGCCGGCCGTGGCCGCCTGCCAGTAGCCGTACCGGCGGCGGCCGTTGGCGTGCACGGTCAGGCAGACGGGGACGCGCTGCACCGTGATCAGCCGCAGCACCTCGGAACCGCCGGCGCCGAGCGGCGCCGGTGCGGGCGTGCGCGGGACGGCCCGCAGCAGAGTGAGCGGCGCTCCGTCCGAGGCTCGCGGCACGGCACGGCGGTGGAGAGGGGGTGTCATGTGCGGGCGGCCTTTCGACGGACGGGTTCGATCGCGTATCGCCTGGCGCGATGACGTTCTCGTTGCTCGGCATTCTTCCTCAGGGCACTGACAACGCGGGACGGAGCCGCTCCGGGCCACTCCCCGGGGCCGCCCCTCACCGGCGGCCGGGCGGCGGGGGCGCATGATGTGCGCGGCCTTCCAGCTCGCCCTGGACGAAGGGGTCGTCGGCGCTGTCGTACGCCCCGGCGTGATCGAAGAGCGCATCGGTGATGCGCTCCCACTCCTCTGTCTCCGCCTGCGCGATCAGTGCGTCCCGGCCGGTGCGCGAACCGTCCTCGGCCGCCTTGCGGGCGTCCTCCCACGCGGCCTTCGCCTCGTGATGCCGCATCCCCTGCGCGGATCGCCGTACCCGCTCCCACGCGTCACGCTCGTCCTCGGACGGCTCCACCACCTCGTCGCTCGTGTCGTCGACGAGACCGGACGCTCGGTCCTGCTGCGGGCTCACTGCTCCACCTCGCTGGGGTACGGCGCGAAAACTGCCTTCAGCAGTCTCGTCTGCCCCCGTCGCGGGAGCCGACACCTACCAGTGATGACGAGCCGTTACCTCAGTAGGTTCCCTCGGTCCCGGGCGGGGAGGCCCGCGTGCACCGCGTACCGCGGACATCGCCCCCTGTGCCCCTGTGCACCTCCCGCGCTAGGCGGTGTTGTCCCGGGAGGTGCGGCTGCGGATGCGTCGCCGCAGGGTGCGTCGTTCGGCCTCGCTCTTGCCGCCCCAGACACCGATGCTCTGTCCCGTGTCGAGCGCCCAGTTCAGACACTCGTCACGCACGGGGCAGCGCCGGCAGACGGACTTCGCGTCCTCGATCTGCACAAGCGCGGGGCCTGTGCTACCGATGGGGAAGAAGAGGTCGGGATCGACGGTGCGGCATTCCGCGTACTCGCGCCAGCCCTCCATGGGGGCCTCCTTCGGTCGCAGTGGTGTTGTTCATGGGATTCGGTCCCCCTTCGGGTCACCACGGACCGCCCCGGTGAAACAGGAAGTCTCGTGGGGCAGTGCTGCCCACCTCCCCGGGTGACCCCGGCGATCACGTACCGGACGTACCGAAAGGCCAGGCCCGCCGCGACGCGGACGCCCGGATGGCAAGATGGGCCTTCACGAGGCATCCCGGGATGCTTCACCAAAAGATCAGGTGGCGCATGTCTGAGGTGGCGGCCGAAGTCTGGGAGCAGTTCGCGATCGCCGTGGCGGAGATGGCGCGGGATCTGCTGGCGCAGGACTCCGCCCAGGGCACGCTGGACCGCGTCGTGGATCATGCGAAGGTTCTGATCGACGGGTGCGACGAGGCAGGCATCCTCACGGTGCGGCAGGGCGAGGTGCACGCACTGGCGGCCACGAGCGACGTGGTGCGCCGGTCGGACCGCATCCAGCAGGACCTGCAGGAAGGCCCCTGCTTCGACGCGGTGACCGACCGGCAGCAGATCTACGCCATCGAGGACCTGCGGGAGCCGAACAAGCAGTGGCCGCGCCTCGCCCCCGAGCTGAGGAAACTGGGCATGGGAAGCATGATGGGCTTCCTCCTCTTCACCGAGGACGACAACCTCGGCGCCCTGAACGTGTACTCCCACAAGCCGGACGCCTTCGACGAGACCGCGCGGCGCGCCGGCTGGATCCTCGCCTCCCACGCGGCCGTGGCCTTCTCCGCGGCCCGTACGCATCAGCAGCTGAGCCACGCCATGGAGACCCGGCACGAGATCGGCGAGGCCATGGGCATCCTGATGGAGCGCTACGGACTGACCGAGGACACGGCGTTCAAGGTGCTCAAGAAGACGTCGCAGGACCGCAACGTCAAGCTGCGCGAGATCGCCCGCCAGATCTGCCGCACCGGCGAGAAGCCCGCCTGACGCCCGGCCGCCCGGGCGGTCCGGCCCACCTGGCCCACCTGGACGATCCGGTCGACCTGTCCGATCCGGTCGAACCGTCCGATCCGGTCGAACCGCCCGTCACAGGAAACGGCGGATGGGGATGACGGCCGCCTCCCGGGCCCGCTGCACGACGGAGCGACGCTGCCAGCGGCCCTTCTCGATCAGGGTGCTGGCGGTCAGGTCCTCGTCGAAGTGGGCGTCGAGCGTCGACGTGAACTCCTCGTCCAGCACGGCGAGCATGATCTCCTCGTCGTGGTCGAGCGAGCGGCGGTTGAAGTTGGTCGAGCCGACCAGCGAGGCGACCTTGTCCACGGTGATGACCTTGGCGTGCATCATCGTCGGCTGGTACTGGTGGATCTGCACACCGCAGGCGGTGAGGTCCTCGTAGTAGTGCTGGCCGGCCAGCTGGCAGACCCGCTTGTCCGTGTGCGGTCCTGGCAGCAGGATCTCCACCCGCACGCCCCGGCGGGCCGCGGCGCACAGCAGCTCGACGAAGAACGCGTCCGGCGAGAAGTAGGCGGTGGCCAGCCGGAAGCGCTCCTCGGCCGACTCCAGCATCACCCGGAGCAGGGTCTGCATGTCCTGCCAGCCGAAGCTCGCCGAACCGCGCACGACCTGCACCACGGCCCCGCCCTCGGGGGTGTGCGCGACGAACCGGTCGCGGTCGTCGAAGAGTTCCTCGTGGCACTCGGCCCAGTTCTGCGCGAACGCGGCGGCGATACCGTCCACGGCCGGTCCGCGGACCTCGGCATGGGTGTCGCGCCACTCGTGCTCGTTGCGCGCGTCGCCGCACCACTCCTCCGCGATCCCCACCCCGCCGGTGAACGCGGTCCGTTCGTCGACGACGAGGACCTTGCGGTGACAGCGGTGGTTCTGCTTGAGCGGGGAGAGGGCGAGCGGCTTGCGGAACCACGCCACCTGCACCCCGGCCTGTTCCATGGCCGCCAGCAGGTCCTTCTCGATCAGCCTGCTGCCGAAGCCGTCCAGCAGCAGCCGTACCCGCACCCCGTCCCGGGCGCGGTCCGCGAGTGCCCGCGCGAACTCGCGGGCGATGTCGCCCTTCCAGTACACGAAGGTCATCATGTCCACGGTGTGCTCGGCGGACCGGATGCCCGCCAGCATCGCGGCGAAGATCTCGTCGCCGTTGCGCAGAGCGGTGAGGGAGTTGCCCTCGGTCGCCGCGATGCCGATGAGTCTCTCCAGTCGGCGCCGTATCCGTTCCGCGCGTCGCGCGTACTCCGGCGACGACCATGTCCCGGAAGGGCGGGTCGCCTTCTCCGGCTGGTCCTGCGTGGCGGACCGGTTCCGTGTGTCCGGCTGGTCCTGTGTACTGGTCATGGCATCACCCGGCCGGCACAGGGAGGAGACAGGAGGACGCGCTGCCCGGTCCGGCACGGGCGCGGCGAGCAGACTGTACTCCGGCCCCCTGGGTGCTCATGACGGACGCTTTCGTAATTGACCGGGGTTGAGCAGACATGCTCTTGAGGAAGCCGGGCAGGAGACGTTCAACTTGCTTTCTAGTTAAGGCGGCACCGTGACTACCTCCGTGAACACCCGCGAGGCATCTGACTGCGGCACGGGCGTGCAGGAGGCCGCGGGCGACCTGCCGTGGATCGAGGACGGGGGCAAGGTCGCTCCCAAGGACGCGCGGGTACTGTCCCGGCTGTTCCTCGACCGGCTACAGGAGCTGGAGGAGGGCACCCACGAATACCAGTACGCCCGCAACACCCTGATCGAGATGAACCTGTCCCTGGTCAGCTTCGCGGCCCGCCGGTTCCGCAACCGCGGCAGCGGTGACATGGAGGACGTCATCCAGGTCGGCACGATCGGCCTGATCAAGGCGATCGACCGCTTCGACCTGTCGCGCGAGGTCGAGTTCACCTCCTTCGCGATCCCCTACATCGTCGGCGAGATCAAGCGCTTCTTCCGGGACACCACGTGGGCCGTGCACGTCCCGCGGCGCCTTCAGGAGCTGCGTGTCTCCCTCGCCAAGAGCAAGGAAGCCCTCGCCGCCACGCTGAACCGCCCGCCGACCGTCAAGGAACTCGCCGTCCACCTGGACCTGAGCGAGGACGAGGTCATAGAGGGCCTGGTCGCCGCCAACGGTTACGTGGCCGGGTCCATCGACACCCCCGGTGGCGACGACGACTCCGCCGACGGCGGCCCGAAGTACGCGGACACCCTGGGCGAGGAAGACCCGGCGATGGACCTCTTCGAGGACCTGCACACGCTCGCGCCCCTCCTGCAGCAGCTCGACGACCGGGAGCGGACCATCATCGAGATGCGCTTCGGCCGCGAGATGACCCAGGCGGAGATCGGCCGCGAGCTGAATCTCTCCCAGATGCACATCTCCCGTCTCCTGACGCGCACGCTGAGCCGACTCCGCGCCGGCCTGCTCGCCGCGTGACGGCAGCTGTCGCGCGGGAACCACTGGCTGTCGCACACATGACGGGACCGACATGTGTGACGGGACTGACACGTGTGACGAGACCGACGCGTGTGTCAGGACCCACGCGTGTGACGGATCGAGAGGACGAGCAAGGGTGAACGAGCAGGACCCGCTCCGGGAGTCGGCCGCGCCGATCGTGACCGAGCCCGTACCGGATCTCCAGCTGCAGATGCTGGTACGACTGGTCGGCCAGGACCCCCAGGCGGCGCTGCCGATCACCTTGCTCATCGGGGGTGGTCTCCTCTACGGCGACCTCATCTCGCACAAGGCGTGGAAGACCGACTGGGCGCGCAGCCTGCGCGGTGTCGACGGACCCGGCGCACAGCTCCTTGAGCGGTTCCCCGAGCAGGTGGACGAGGCGGTCTCCGACAAGCAGGGGCGCCCGGTCCCGCAGCGGCTGCCGCAGTGGATCCATCTGCGCGACGCCACCAGTGTCGTCGGGGCGGGCGGCCCTGTCGTGATGCCCCTGTGGCGGGGGCGGCTCACGGACGTCTCCGGATGGTCCCTGGGCAAGCCCGACAGTTCCCTCGGCGAAACAGAGGACAGTCGCCTCTGACGTACGGACACCGAGCGAGGTGACTCAGGGGGGACCAGCGGAGCGGTCCCCGGAGGTCAGCCAGCACTCCTTCGCAGGCCGTTCGAGCCGGAGGTGCGCAGCGCGCCGACCGTCTTCAGCAGCAGGTCCGCGGGCTCCCTGAGCCTCGGGTGGGCCAGAACCGTGTTCCGCAGGCCGCGCAGCATCCTGCGCCACAGCCGGTGTGTCGTCGCCACCGGGCGGGGACGAGTCGCGAAGCCCTCCCCCACACGCAGCTCCCGGGTCTTGAGCCAGTCCTTGTACTCCTTGTCACCACGCCCCAGGTCCAGGCACCGCCCCTGGGTGCGCCATCCGCGCCCCGGCACCTCTCCGGCCGCCGGCTGCGGCCCGAAGTGTCCGACGGGCCCAGACGTCGCGAAACAGCAGGCGGCCCGTCGAGGCTGTCGGTCGTGACGGAAGAGGTGTGAGTCGGGTGCACCGGTCGGTCAGTTCGTAAAGTCACCTTGAAGGTTGAATTCGAGACATGGCTTCGGGTGACCGGTCAGGTGTCTCTCGCACACCTCGCCGCCTGCGCCTTTGCGGCCCGCGACAGTGTGCCGGGGGCCATGGAACTGCGGGGACGGTCCTGACAACTTCGGGATCATGGCCTGATGATGCGAGTAGCATCCGGCCCCAGCAGCACACGATGACGAGGAAAGGTAACTGCCATGTCCGAAGTCGAATCGGCCGCCACACAGCTCAAGACCCAGTACGCCGCCCAGGTGTCCGCGGACCTCGAACGCAACACCACGGAGCAGGAACGTATCGGCGCCGAAGTGGAGGCGCTCCAGGGGCAGTTGAGTGCCCTGCAGCATGACCAGACACTGCTGGCCGAGCTGCAGCGGGCGTTGGGGGGAGACAAGGTAGCCGCGAACACCAAGGACGGCTCCGCGCCCGCGCCTTCGGTACCGCGCCAGGCCACGGCCACGGCGGGCGGACGGAAGAAGGCCACCCCCGCGAAGTCGGCCGCCAGGCCGGCCGCCACGAAGGCCACCGCCAAGTCGGTTTCGAAGTCCGCTGCTTCGAAGTCCGCTGTTTCGAAGAACGCTGTTTCGAGGTCCGCCGCCGCAAAGCCCGCGGCTGCGAAGTCCGCCACCTCGAAGACCGCCTCTTCCAAGGCCGAAGCCGAGTCCGCCGCAGAAGGGTCCGGTGACGCGAAGGCGGTCGCCGCGAAGCCCACGCTCGTCGAGCTCATCCGCGAACACCTCGGCCGGCAGTCCGAGCCGCGCTCCTCCGCCGAGGTCGCCACGGCGCTGGCGCAGGCCCACCCCGAGCGCGAGATCAAGCCCAAGGTCGTACGCACCACGGTGGAAGGACTCGTCGCCAAGGGGCAGGTCCAGCGCACCAAGCAGGGGTCGTCCGTCTTCTACACGACGTCCAAGGCCGCGCCTGCCGACACCGCCGCCACGGAGCAGGCCGCCGCCCCGGCAGCCACTGCCTGACTGTCACCCGGCGCCCGCCCGGCCGACGGGGCGCGGTGACCCCGCCGGCCAGTGGCTGCCCGCGGAGGACCGCCGGGCGATGACCGCCGGTCAGGTGGTGACGCAGGTGGTGCCGTTGAGGGTGAACGCGGTCGGGGCGGTGTTCGCGGCGCCCTTGTTGGCGGTGAAGCCGACGGCGACCGAACCGCTCGCGGGAATGGTGGCGGTGTACGAGGCGTTGGCGACGCTCACCGACGCACCGCTCTGGGTCGGGGTACCACCCCACATGTTGGAGACCGTCTGACCGTTGGCGAAGGCGAAGGCCAGCTTCCAGCCGCTGATCGCGGCGCTGCCCGTGTTGCGGATGGTGATCTCGCCCTGGAAGCCGCCCGGCCACTCGCCGCTGACGCGGTAGCCGACGGAGCAGCTCGTGCCGGGTGTGCCGCCGCCGTCGGCCGTGGTGACACTCACCGTGGCCGAGCGGGCCGAGCGGTTCCCGGCCGCGTCACGTGCGTAGACGGCGAAGGTGTACGCCGTGTTCGCGGTGAGCCCGGTCACGGTGGCGGTGTTGGTGGTGGCTGCGGCGACCGTGGTCTCGCTGCTTCCGCCGACCCGCACGATGTCGTAGGCGGTGACGCCCACGTTGTCGGTGGCGGCGGTCCAGGTGAGGGTCACCGAGGTGGCCGCCACGGCGGAGGCACCCGGGGTGCCCGGAGCGGTCGGGGCCTGGGTGTCGCCCGGGGTTCCACCGCCGTAGATCGTGGCCTCCTTCGAGGTCTGGGCGATGCCGTTGGCGCCGTTGAAGATGCGCTGGCCCCACGAGCTGAGCTGTGTGGGGTCGAAGCCGATCGTGAGATCCAGGATCGGGTCGGTGTTGCCGCTCCAGGACCAGGCGAGGTAACCGAGGCGCAACTGCTGCGCCGTGGCCATCATGGTGTCCTCGTCCGGGTCGCCCCACTGGTCGGCCGGACCGCCGAACTCGCCGATGAGAATGGGGAGTTCGGCGGTGACGAACGCGTTCAGGTAGTCGGTGATCTCCGCCGCGGTGTCGAAGACGCTGTACATGTGGATCGAGAAGATCAGATTGCCGGTGGTGTCGGCGTCGTAGACGGCCTGGGCGTTGGCCCGCATGACTCCTTGCCAGTCCTGTCCCCAGTTGGGCGCGTCCACCATGATGGTGTGCTCGAACCCGGCGGCGCGCAGCTTCTTGACGGCGGCGACCGTCGGATCGGTCCAGCCCGCGGGGTTGGTGTTGCCCCAGGGCTCGTTGCCGATGTTGACGATGACGTAGTTCTCCTGGCCGGTGAGCACGCTCTTGAGGCCGATCCAGTAGTCGGCCGCGTGGTCGAGCGTGCCGGCCGCGGCGTCCTCGCCGTAACCGGTGGTGTCGTGCACCTCCAGTACGCAGATCAGCCGGTTGGCCTTGCACTGGGCGATGACGGCGGCCACATCCTCGGGGCTGTTCTTGCTCCAGCGGTGACCGTCGGAGAGGACGACACGGACGGAGTTGGCACCGAGCGCCTTGATGTCGGCCAGCGACTGCGTCTCACCCGGGTACCAGGTGTGGGCGTGGTTGACGCCGCGCATGACGAAATCGTTGCCGTTGCCTTCGAGCAGGCGGCCGTCGTCGATATGGAGGCCGGTCGCGAGGGCGCCCGGAGACGCGCCCGGCGGGTCACCGGGCACCTGGGCATGTGCGGTGGTCGGTGCGAGCGCGCCGAGAACGACGAGCCCCAGGAAGGCGGCCAGCCCGGCGAGCAACGCGCTGACAAAATTCTTCCGTGTCGTGCTTCTTGTTCTTCTCACTGCGACTCCAGGGAGTGAGCGCCAAGAAACTTGGGTTTCGGGAAAGTGGGAGCGCTCCCATAGAGGCATCTCGCCAGGAGCACGTCAAGACTTGGCGCATGCTCGGGCGTGTAACGGATGTGCCGGAGGGGCCTTGGGGGAGGCCCCTCCAGGGCTCATCAGGACCCGGCGGCGCCGGGGGCAGGAGCGTCGAAGGGTACGGACGTGTGCTGATGGACGATCAGCCAGCGGTCGCCCGTCAGCCGGTAGCCGGTGGTCACCCGTGCCGTCGTGTCCAGAGCGCCGCCGCCGGCCAGTGTGGCGCGCATCCGTACGAGCGCGTGGCTGAAGGCGATGCTCTCGTCGACCCGGACGCGGAATTCGAGCACCTCGCGCTCCACCGGCCCGGACAAGGCCGAGAACCACACCTCCTCGGCCTTGCGGAGCGCCGCGACCCCGCGCTGCTCCAGACCGCTCACCGGGTGGAACACCTCCACGTCCGGTGCGTAACAGGCCATCGCCCGGTCGAAGTCCCGCTCCCGTCCGGCGGCCGTCAGTTCCGCGTCGAGCCGGCGGATCTCCCCCTCGGCGTCCTCGTCGTCCCAGAACGCGCGCACCTCCATGGCCCCGAGGGCCGCGACCGGATGCTTCGCGGCGGCCTGAACGGCCTCCTCCAGGCTGTCGCACTCAAGGATGTCGTACCCGGCGACGTACTCCTTCGTCTCCGCGAACGGCCCGTCGGTGCGCAGCACTTCACCGCCGCGTACGCGCACCGTCACCGCGTCGGCCGGGGGGCGCAGCCGGTGCCCGTGGAGCCGTACGCCGCGCCGCACGCTCAGCTCCTCCACCCATGGTTCGACAGGGGCCATGCCCGAGGCGTCGGCGGTGTCGTCGCCGCAGACCAGCAGCATGTACTTCATGGTTCCTCCCGGTGTTCCTGAGACCCTGTACCTCACCGACGAACCGGGGCGAGCCGAATCGACGCCCCCGCAGCATCTCTTGTGCGCAGGGCGGCTGAACAGGCGCTCCCTTCCCGTCGGGAGTACCGGCGCGCGCCGCGTGACCACTCTCACGCCCCCCGAGGTCCGCTTGTCACCACCCCAGTACGCGCACTACTGTCACGACGCCTTGGTGCTCGGGAAATCGGTGTGATGCCGGTGCGGCCCTCGCCACTGTGATCGGGAAGTCCGGCTCCGGCCCTCGCGGGCAGCCACTGGGTCCTCGGACCCGGGAAGGCGGAGCACGGATGGTGTTACCCGTAAGCCAGGAGACCGGCCAAGGCGCGTCAACCATCCACGAGGTGCTGGAGAGGGTCTGCTGAGCCATGCACATTGCCGAGGGTTTCCTTCCTCCGGCGCACGCGGTCGCCTGGGGCGTCGCGTCGGCGCCGTTCGTCGTCCACGGAGTCCGGTCGCTCACCCGTGAGGTCAGAGAACATCCCGAGAGCACGCTCCTCATCGGCGCGTCGGGGGCCTTCACCTTCGTTCTCTCCGCACTGAAACTGCCGTCGGTGACCGGGAGCTGTTCGCATCCGACCGGCACCGGCCTGGGTGCCGTCCTGTTCCGGCCGCCGATCATGGCGGTCCTGGGCACCATCACCCTGCTCTTCCAGGCGCTGCTGCTCGCGCACGGCGGGCTGACCACGCTGGGCGCCAACGTCTTCTCGATGGCGATCGTCGGCCCGTGGGCCGGTTACGCGGTGTACCGGCTGCTCCGGCGGTTCGACGTGCCGCTGATGGTCGCGGTGTTCTTCGCCGCGTTCGTCGCCGACCTGTCCACCTACTGCGTCACCAGCGTGCAGCTGGCGCTCGCGTTCCCCGACCCCAGCAGTGGATTCCTGGGCGCGCTCGGCAAGTTCGGCTCGATCTTCGCCGTCACCCAGATCCCGCTCGCGGTGAGCGAGGGGCTGCTCACCGTGCTCGTGATGCGGCTGCTGGTGCAGTCGAGCAAGGGCGAACTGACCCGGCTCGGCGTGTTCCTGGCCGGCAGGCAGTCCCGGTCCGCGAAGTCCGGAACGGCCGAGTCGAACGACACGAACGAGATGAACGAGACGACCGGGACGGTGGCCCGATGAGCCGTAACGCGAAGATCAACGCCCTGCTGCTGCTCCTCGTGGCCGCGCTCGCCGTCCTGCCGCTGGCCTTCGGCATGGGCGACCACAAGAAGGAGCCGTTCACGGGCTCCGACGCGGAGGCGGAGACCGCGATCACCGAGATCGAGCCGGACTACGAGCCGTGGTTCTCGCCCCTGTACGAGCCGCCGTCCGGTGAGATCGAGTCGGCGCTGTTCGCCCTCCAGGCCGCCCTCGGCGCGGGCGTCCTCGCCTACTACTTCGGCCTGCGCCGGGGCAGGCGCCAGGGCGAACTGCGGGTCCTGGCACAGCGGGAGGGCGGCCGGACGACGGCCGGGGCACCCGGCGGCGCCGGTGAGTCCGCGGCCGGACCGAACCGACCGACCGAACGGGCCTGAGCCTTCGTGCTGCCGATCGACGCGGCGGCGCACAGCAGTCGCTGGCGCCGCCGCCATCCCGTCGACAAGGCCGTGCTCGGTCTCGGCCTGACCGTCCTGGCGATCTCCCTCCCGCCCTGGCCGGGCGCCGCGCTGGTCCTGGTGACCGCCCTCACCGTGCTGCTGGGCCCGGCCGCGGTGCCCGGCCGACGGCTCTGGCGCGCCTACCGGGTGCCGCTGGGCTTCTGCGTCACCGGTGCGCTCCCCCTGCTGCTGCAGGTCGGCGGCCCGGACGGGTTCGTGACCCTGGCGGCGGGCGGTCCGGTGCGCGCCGGTGAGCTGTTGCTGCGTACCTCGGCCGCCTCCCTCGGCGTGCTGCTGTTCGCGTTCACCACTCCCCTGTCCGACCTGCTGCCGCGGCTGGTGAACGCCGGGGTGCCCGCGCCGGTCGTCGACGTCGCCCTGGTGACGTACCGGATGAGCTTCCTGCTCCTGGACTCCGTACGCCGGATCCGGGAGGCGCAGGCCGCCCGGCTCGGGCACACCACGCGGGCCGCCGCCTGGCGTTCGCTGGCCGGGCTCGGCGCCACCGCCTTCGTCCGGGCCTTCGACCGGGCGACCCGGCTGCAGGCCGGGCTCGCGGGCCGCGGTTACGACGGCACCCTGCGCGTGCTGGTCCCCGAGGCCCGGATCTCCGCGCGCTTCACGCTCGCCAGTGTTGCGCTGCTCGCGGCGGTGGCCGCACTCACCTTCGTACTGGAAAGGCCGCTGCGATGAGCGAGCCCGTGCTGGTCGCCCTGCGGGGCGCGTCCTACGCCTACGAGGACGGCCCCACCGTGCTCAGCGGCCTCGACTTCGAGGTGCGCGCCGGGCGTGCGCTCGCCCTGCTGGGGCGCAACGGCAGCGGAAAGACCACCCTGATGCGGCTGCTCAGCGGCGGACTGCGCCCGCACACCGGGCAGTTGACCGTGCAGGACCGGCCGGTCCGGTACGACCGCAAGGGCCTGACCCTGCTGCGCACGACCGTCCAGCTGGTCGTCCAGGACCCGGACGACCAGTTGTTCGCCGCGTCCGTCTTCCAGGACGTGTCGTTCGGGCCGCTGAACCTCGGCCTGCCCGACACCGAGGTACGGGCCCGGGTGGACGAGGCACTAGCCGCGCTGGACATCTCGGCCCTGGCCGAACGCCCCACCCATCTGCTCTCGTACGGACAGCGCAAGCGGACCGCGATCGCGGGCGCCGTGGCGATGCGGCCACGGGTGCTGATCCTCGACGAACCGACCGCGGGGCTGGACCCGGACGGTCAGGAACGGCTGATCGCGACCCTCGACGGGCTGCGCGCTAGCGGCACCACCGTGGTGATGGCGACGCACGACGTGGACCTCGCCCTGCGCTGGGCCGACGACGCGGCACTCCTCACCCCGTCCGGAACGGTCACCGGGCCCGCGGATGCGACCCTGGCCCGTACGGACCTCCTGGAGCAGGCGGGGCTGAGGCTGCCCTGGGGGATCGCGGTGGCCGAACTACTGAGCGCGCAGGGCCTGTTGACCTCGCCGTCCATCGGTCCGCGCACTGCGGAGGAGCTGGCCGCGCTGACCTCGCGGCACTCCGCTCCCCCGGTGCCGGCCGACACCTGACGGCCGTCAGTCGGCGGGTGTCACCCTGGTCACCCTGCCGCGGGCGTCGGCCTGCAGATAGCCGCTTCTGTTGTACTCGTCGGCGAGGTAGACGAGCATCTCGGCGCCCCGGTCGAACAGATCGTTCGGTGACTTGACCACCAGGTAGCGGGTCTTCACGTCGTCGACGTTCAGCTTCTTCTCCGCCTCGGCGAGCAGCGCGGGGAGCCTGTCCCAGTCGAGGCCGTCCAGGGTCATCGGCTGGGCCCCGCCGGCCAGCTGCGCCTTGATCGGGCTCTCCTGGACGCCCCGGCCCACGTAGTAGGTGTACTGCTCGTAACTGGTCCGGCTGCCCTCGACCATCACCTGCGCGGAGACGTAGTCGGGGTAGACCGTCAGGGTGCCGTACCGGTCGCGGCCCGTCTCCTTCTCCAAGGCCTTGAACGCGGTGCGGATGCCGTCCGGCGTCAGCAGGTCGGTGGGCGTCTTCTGTTCCGTCCGTCGGGGTGTGGGGCTCTTGTCGGCCGTACCGGTCCTGTCCGCCGTGGAGGACCTGGCCGACGGATTCGCCGTCGCGCTGTTCGTCGGGTCGCCCGAGGCCGACGATCCCGAGCCCTCTCCGTCGGGCAGCAGTGTCCACGCCAGCACGCCCACCAGCACCGTTCCGACGGCGGACAGGGCGACCGTGGTGCGTCGTCCCCGCCTCGCGGGCCGTACGGGGGTCGGGCCGGCCGGCCCGGGCACGGCGTCCTGCGGAGGTGTGAGCCGGTAGGAGGTGGGCTCCGTACGGCCCTCGGGTGCGGCACCGGCCGCGCCCTCGCTCGTGGCCGCGGCCACGCCCGCGCCCACGGCCGTCAGCAGGCGGTCGAGCGTCCCGGCGTCCGGGCGGGCCTCCGGGTCCCTCACCAGCACCCGCATCAGCGCGTCCGCCAGCGGGCCCGCCTTCCGGGGCGGCGGAACGTCCTCGTACAGGACGGCCGCCAGGGTGGCCATCGTCGTGCCCCGGCGCAGCGGATGCCGGCCCTCGACGGCCGCGTACAGCATCATCGCCAGCGACCACAGGTCCGACGCCGAACCGCCGTCGTGGCCCGCGATGCGCTCGGGTGCCATGTAGTCGGGCGTACCGATGATCGAACCGCTGGCGGTGAGGGCCGTCGACTCACGGATCGCCGCGATCCCGAAGTCCGTGAGCACGGGGCGGCCGTCGGGGCGCAGCAGGACGTTGGCGGGCTTGACGTCCCGGTGCTGGATCCCGGCGGCGTGCGCGGCCCGCAGCGCGGCCAGCACCTCACGCCCGATCCGGGCCGTCTCCACGGGGTCCGTCGGGCCCCGCTCCAGCCGGTCGGCGAGCGAACCGCCGCCGACCAGTTCCATCACGATCCAGGGGTACGTTCCCTCGCCGCCGTCGACGATGTGATGGATCGTCACGACGTTCGGGTGGTCGATCCTCGCGAGTGCCCTGGCCTCGCGCAGCACCCGTTCCCGCAGCAGCCGCGCGCCCTGCGGGTCGTACTCGGCGAGGTCGATGTCCGGCGGCCGGACCTCCTTGACGGCCACGTTCCGGTGCAGGGCGAGGTCCGTGGCCCGCCAGACCGTACCCATCCCGCCGCCCCCGAGCCGCGCCTCCAGCCGGAACCGCCCGTCGATGACCCGTCTGCCGGAGTCCGCCTCGCTCATGCGCGGGAGCTTAGAGGACGGGTACGACAGGCCTTCTCCCGGGCGGGTGCGGCCTCACAGCGTGCCCACGGCCGTCGGCCTGCCCAGGTAGGTGAGCGGGCCGGGGTCGGGTACGGGGATCTCGTGGAAGCCCAGGCGGTCGTAGAACGCCCGCGCGGCGACATTGGCGGTGACCATGCCCAGATGGACCGCCGGGGCACCACGGTCGTGCAGGGCGGCGAGGAACGTCCGCATCAGCCCCCGTCCGAAGCCCCGCCGCTGCCAGTCCGGCAGGAGGTCGATGTGCAGATGTGCGGGATACGCGGCCAGGTCGGGCAGGATCATCCGCTCGGGAGTGTGCAGGAGAGCGATCATCTCCTCGTCGGGTGTCCGGGGTTTTGCGGTCGGCTGGGGATAGCGTCCGGCGACCTGCGGAATCCAGCTCGCGCGGAAGGTCTTGACGAACTGTTCCGTGTCGGCGGTGCCGATGACGTAGCCGACCGCACGGCCCGATCCGTCGTCCAGGACGAAGGCGAGTTCCGGCTCCAGGTGGCAGTAGGGCGTGGCGAAGATGGACGGCATCAGCTCCTCGTCGGGATACCGCTCGCGCGAATCCCCTCCGTCGAGGGCGGTTCGCACACAGATGTCGGCGACGGCGGCACGGTCGGCGGGTCGGTAGGAGCGGATGCTCGGCTGTGGGCGCATGGCGAGCATCCTGTCTCTCACGGGAGCGCTCCCACAACCGAGTTCACATGGACGGCTCCCAGCGAGCGAGCACCAGCTTTCCGCCCGGCTTCAGGCCCCGGTGCCCGCGTAGCTGTGCCCCATGACCGCGGCGCCGGCGTTCCCGGCGGCGTACGGGCCGGGGATGACGGATCCGTCCGGGCACAGTACGCGCGGGCGCCCGTGCGCAGGCCGCCCTTGGAGCCCAGGTCCCCCGGAACGGTCTTGAAGGCGTGGTACGGGGCCAGCCACAGCGGCGCCGGGCAAGAGTTCGGGAGGATCGCGGGGTCGGTGTTGTAGTGGTCGTAGACACTGTCGCCGCGGTGGAAGTCGGCGTCGGTGCCGCTCGGGCAAGGCTGTTGAAGCGGTTGCATTCCCGCCGCACCCGACCCGATCACGACGACGTCGTACGTGCCGAGCAGAGGCAGGCCAGCCGCCCGGGCCGTACCCGGCGGCCCGGCGGCGAGCGCGAGCCCTGTTCCGGTCGCCGCGCGTGGCAGCGGAGGAAGGAGGGGTTCAGGGGGTGGTGGCGGCCTCGCGCTCGCGGTCCGTCAGCGGCGGGCCCCCGAGGTGCGGTTTCTTGCGGCCGAGGCAGACCAGGGCGAGCATGTCGGGCATGAGGAGCCGGGACGGCGGCCTCTCCATGCTCATCACGTCGAGCAGGATGCGCAGGGCACGGGGGTTTCTCGATCCGGCGTCGACCGCCCTGTCCACAAAGGCGGCCAGGGCCCTTTCGAGCCGCGTGGGAGGCTCGTCGCTGGCACCCGGGTAGAACACGTCCTGGCCCACGGCCAGGCTCCAGGCGTTCTCGACCGGACGCGCCGCGCTCCGCTGGATGCGCCGGGCCGTGCCGGGCGCGCGGAGGTCCCGGCGTTCCAGGATGCGGCGCAGCGCGACGACGCTCTGCGCGGCGGCACTCAGCCCGTGGCCGTAGACGGGGTTGTAGCCGGCGACCGCCTCACCGAGCACGGCGAAGCCGTCGGGCCAGCGCGCGGCCTTCTCGTAGTAGCGCCGCCGGTTGGCCGTGCTGCGGGTGGTGACGACGTCCGTCTCGGGCACGGCGTCGGCGAGGAGTTCACCGATGACGGGGTGCGGCAGGCCGAGCGCGAAGGGCACGAACCGCTCGTTGTCGCCGCTCGGCCGGCCTCCCCTGGTTCCGGCGAGCGTGACCAGCCACCGGCCGCCCTCGATGGGGGTGATGATGCCGCCCCTGCCGGGGTTCTGACGGGGGTCGGCCTGGACGTTGACGATCGGGAAGCCGTCGGCAGCCGTGCCGGGGGCGCGGTAGATCCGGCTGGCGTAACCGAAGCCGGCGTCGACCGTGCGTTCCTGCACCGGCGGCAGCCCCAGGTCCCCGAGCCAGTGGGGGGCCCGGCTGCCCCGGCCACTGGCGTCGATCACCAGATCGGCCGGGAGCGTGCCTTCGGCGTCCGCCGAACGTATTCGTACGCCGGACACCCGGCGGGCGCAGCCTTCCAGGGACAGCAGTTCGGTCTCCTGGCGCAGGGTGACGCGGTGGTCCGCCAGCACCCGGTCGCGGATCACCGCGTCGAGCAGATCCCGGCTGCACAGCAGGCTGATGTGGCCGCCATGGGTGAAACGGCGGAACCACTGCCCCGAGGGAGCCTTGGACACCAGGTCGGCCATGACGGGTGTTCTCCGGGCGCCGCGGTCGACGAGCTGGTCGATGACGCCCGGCAGCAGCTCGTCGAGGGCCTTGACGCCACCGGACCACAGGACGTGTGCGTGCCGGGCCTGTGGCAGGCCCTTGCGTGGCCGTGGGCCGTCCGGCAGAAGGTCCCGTTCGATGATCGTGACATCCGCGTGGCCGGCCAGCACCGATGCGGCGAGCATGCCCGTCATGCCCCCTCCGACGACGATCGCGCGGCGCCGGGGGGTGGACTTCGTGTCGGACATGGGTGTGGGCCCTTTCTGTTGACCGGCGTCGGCGCATGACTGCGGCAGGCGGGGCGCGCGGGTACGGGTTGATCGCGGTGCGGAGCACGGGAACCGGGATACCCCCGGTCCGGCCGCCCGTTGATCGAACCATGAGCGGGCCGGCCGGCCACCTCGGACCGTCAGGCCCTGTCGTGGTCGTGGTCGTGATCGCGATCACGGTTGGGGCCGCGATCACGGTCGGGGCCGCGGTTGGGTTGGTGATCGCGGTGGGGGTCCTGCGCGTGCTCGTCGTGGCCTTGGCGTGCCTTCTGCCGGGCCGTCCGCTCCCGGGCCGCCCGCTGCCGGGCCTCGGCGACGACGGGCGAGGACGACAGGGCCCGAGCCAGCTGCACCATCAGCCGGGGGTGTGCCACCGACCGCAACCGGCCCACGTCCGAGGGGAGTTCCGCGTCGGGGTCCACGGAGACATGCACCCTGGCCGCCGCGAGCATGGCCGCCTCGGCCACGATCTCCGCGTGGTCCAGCGCCACCGCCCTGCGGACCTCGTCGTCGAGGTAGGGCGAGCACACCAGGACTCCGTCCAGGATCGTGATCTCCTGCTGGACCAGGCGTACCACCGGAAGGTCCCACCAGTGGGTGTCGGCCACCGGAGCCCGCAGGTCGCGCAGCTCAAGCCAGAGCGGCCGGAGGAGCCGGTACCGGCGCCAGGCGCGGAAGTTGGTCGCGGTGGAGGGGCCTACGCGCGGCAGCGCGAAGCCGGCGGCGACGGTGACGCCCGCGACCGCCACGAGGGGCGGCGAGAGGCTCGTGGAGAGGAAGTCCCAGTCGAGGCCGCTCCAACGGGCTCCGATGGCGAGGTACTTGGCGACCTGGTACGACAGGTCGAAGAGCACGCCGACGACGATCAGCGTCAGGCCCTTGCGCGTGAGGTCCCGCACCTTGCGCAGCCAGGCCAGGCACATGCCCGCGAGGGCGGCGGTCGCCGCGGTGTGGGCCACCAGGTACAGCAGGATCATCTCGCGCATGTACGGCGTCCTGGCGTAGTACGTGTCCAGGTCCCGGGTCCGTTCCACGGGTACGTCGGCCAGGACGAAGAGCGTGACGATCCCGATGATCACCAGCCCGTAGACGCACACCACGAGCCCGGACGCGCGGGCGACGCGCCCGGGCTCTCCGCCCCTCCAGGCGATCATCAGGACGAGGTAGCACGCGCTGAGCGCGGACATCCCCGAATAGACCAGCGGTGCGGAGAAGTTGGCGATGCCGGTGAGGTCGTTGACGACGCCGATGGTGGGAGGCGCGGACAGCATGCACACGAGCGCGCCGATGAGCAGGACCGAGATGCTCGCGGCCATCAGGGGGTCGCGCCAGGCTCCCCTCATGGCCGGCAGATTGAGGACGGCCGTGACGAGAAGGATCACGCCAGGGATGTAGAAGACGACGTCCACGACTTCACCGGCCTTCCGCGGCCACGGAGGGCTGTGCTTGAACGTGCATATGTACGTGCATGTGTACGTGCTTGTGTACGTGCTTGTGTACGTGCTTGTGTACGTGCTTGTGTACGTGGTTCGAGTGGCTCATGTGGGGGACTTCTCGCCGTCCTCGGCCGGGGCGGCGGTACCGCTCTCCCGGGCCGCCGCGACGATCGGGGACGAACGCAGTGCGACCGACACGCCCACGGGTGCGGTACGCACCGCGCTGATCTCGGAGTGGTCGGGGAGGGCACGGGAGCCGGCGGGCAGCGTCCGGCCGGCCGCGCGGACCGCGGCGGCGACCATCGCCGCGTGGCCGATCCGGGCGGCCTCGTCGTCGGTGTGGCCCGCGGCGACCGCCGCGGCCCGCGCGCGCGTACGGACCCCGGTGTCGAACCACGGCGCCACGAGGCTCAGCCCGTCCTGGATGCCCGCCTCGCGCCGGGTCAGGCGGACCTGGGGCGACGAGTACCACGGGACGGGGCCGGCGAGCGGTGTCCGGGGCGAGGCGCGTCCGAGTTCGCGCCACAGGGAGCGGAGCTTGCGGTAGGTCTTCGCCGCCCGCCAGTTGGAGACCGCCCAGGGGCCCACGAGGGGCATCAGGAATCCGACGGTGGCGCAGGGCGCTGACAACGCGGAGAGGAGCGGCGCCAGGGTCGTACTGAGGGCTCCCCAGTCCTGACCGGCCCAGCGCGCCGCCACCGCGGCCATTTTGAGGCCGCTGAAGGCCAGGTTCAGCAGCCAGCCGAGCACGAGGATCCACAGACCGGCCCGTAGCCATCCGCGTACCTGGAGCGCCCAGCGCCAGCACAGCACCGTCGTGACGAGCGCGGCGGTCATGTGGGCGACCAGGTAGAGCACGATCATCTCGCGGATGAACGGGGTCGTCGCGTAGTAGGTGTCGAAGTCCGTGTGCCGGTCCACCGGGGCGTCGCCGAGGGCGAAGAGGACGACCAGCGTGACGACGACCAGGGCGTACCCGGCCTGCCAGCGTCGCGAGACACTGCGTACGTGCTCGGGCGGGCCCCCGCGCCAGTGGACGATGAGCAGCAGACAGGCCGCGCTGAAGGCGCTGATGATGCCGTACACGAGCGGGCTGGAGAAGTTGGCCGTGCCGGTGACCTCGTTGACGGCGGTGATCGTGGGAGGCGCGGCGAAGAAGAAGCCCGCGCCGCCGAGGGCGATCACGAGACAGACGGACCGCACGAGCGGGTCGCGCCAGTCCTTGACCAGGCCCGGCAGTTTGACGGCGAGGCCGATCAGCGTGGCGACGGCCGGTATGTAGTAGTCCGAGGAGTCCACTGCTCAGCCCTGTGGCCGGCGCTGTCCCAGCGACGCACCGATCCGGCCGGCGATCTTGCCCCGGTCCATGGCCGCGCTGTCGGGTTCGCCCTCCAGCCAGACGCGGAAGCGGGTGACCGCCAGCAGTCCGAATCGCTCGGCGTCCGCCTCCTCGCGCCGGTCGAACTCGGTGCGGGCCGCCACTTTGCGTACCGGCTCCTGCAGTTCGGGGAGTTCGGCGCCGGTCGAGACCATGTGGGCCGCCACCGCCTTGCCCACGACGTGGTTGCCGCAGTCCCCCTTGAGCATGTGCCACACCTCGTGGAAGAAGATCGCCAGCTGGTGCAGTGGCGTCGCCCGCTTGTCCACCACGATGAGGTCGTAGGCGGGGAGGTCGAGCCACAGTCCGCTGGCCGTCTGGTGCGGGAACTCCTCCTTCACGAGCCGCACCTCACGGCCTCTCAGTTCACTCACGGTCGTGACCAGCGCGGCGAACAGGACGTCGGGATCCGTGGGCACGGGCAGGGTCAGCCCGTCGACCAGCTGACCGATCAGATTCCGCATCTCTCTGGCTTTGCCTGTGCGCACTGCTCTCCCCGCGAACCTCAGCACGGGCACCGTCGCACGGCGTCCGCCGAATCCCACCCTGCCTGCCGTACATCCGGTCGAAGGCGTTCGGCGGTCGTGCGGGGGACGGGCCCGGGGCGACGCCCTCGGTACCGACCACCGGCACGGGCTCCAGCGCGCCCAACTCGGTAGGCAAATATGTCAAACCAGAGCCGTGTCGGCCACACCGAGCCGGAAGAAGTACGGGGAAGGCAGTGATCTGAAATACCGAACAAACCCGACATGTGCCGGTCTGATCCTGGCGCATCCGTTGCGCTCACAGGGCCCTCCCTTGCGGCAGCGGAACGTCAGCCGCCTGCCGTGCCCTCCGGACCGCCCGGCACGGCCGCCCACCTCGGCCGGCATCGCCGCTGCTCGCAGGGGGTGTTCTCCGGCTGTACACGATGCGCCGCGAGCGCTGTCCGTTCCCCGACCCTGTGGAGTTCACGCTTCCTGGCCCTTCAGGAAGGTCTTGATCCAGTCACTCGTCGCCGCGTGTGCCGCAGTTCGCGGAGCGCACGGCCCTGGGCACGGAACGAGCGGGAGCGGTCCGCACGCGCGGAGGGGGGGGGGGGGGGGGGGGGGGGGGGGGGGGGCCCCCCCCGCCCGGGGGGGGGGGGGGGCCCGGGCGGGCGGGGGCCCCCCCCCCCTCCGTGATGTGCGACGGTGCCGCTACCTCGATCTGCTGCTGATACGGCGCAGGAGCACGAAGCCGGCGATCACCAGCAGTCCTCCGGCCGCGGCCGGCCACAGGCTCGTACCGGTTTCCGCGAGTCCGCCCGTGACCGTCTGCGGGGCGGCCACGCCGCCCGCGTCCTCGGGTTCGGGGCCGGGTACGGCCCCGCCGGCGTCCGCGCCGCCCGTGGAGCCGGCGGCATCGCTCCGGGTCGCCGACGGTGACGTGGCCGCCTTGGGCTCGTCGTCGCCCTTGCCCTGGTCGTTCTTGCCCTTGTCGGCGCCGTCCGCCGCCTCGGTCGCCCCGGTGTTGCCGGCCGAGGGCTTCGCGGTGTTCTTGCCGCCGTTGTCCGCGGGGGTCTCGCTCTGGCCGTTGTCCCCGGGCTCGTCGTCGCCCGGCTGCTCGGTACCGGGCTCCTCCGTGCCGGGCTCGTCGTCGCCCGGCTGCTCGTTGCCCTCGGTCGGGTCCGGGGCCGGCGAAGTCGCCGGCGGGTCGGTCGGCTCCTCGCCGCCACCGCCACCGCCGTTACCGCCTCCTCCGTTACCGCCCCCGCCATTGCCGCCGCCGTTGCCGTTGCCGCCGTCATCGGCGCCGTCGCACTTACGGCCCTCGTTGATGCAGTCCACCATCTCCCCCATCAGCGCCTCGTCGAAGACGTTGATGAAGTCGCCGTGGTCGGTGCCCGGCTTGTGGAGCTGCTCGGGGAAGGAGTCCACCGCGAAGAACGGCTTCGACTTGCCGCCGTCGGCCACACTCGGCGCGTCGACGTCGTAGACGATGCGCTGCACCAGCTGCGGAATGGCCTTGAAGTCGTTCGCGCAGCTGCCGTCGGCGGCGGCGAACGCCACGTGCGTGCGGTGGTTGGCGCTGTCGATGTTCCGGCCGTCCCAGCAGCTCTGGAACCTGAAGGTGCGGACCACGTCACTGCCCTGGGGACAGAGGGGGTACTTGTCCTTCAGCTGCCGGTCCTCGAACCCGGTGCAGCTCCACGACGCGTTGGCGTTGGTGGGGCCGTTGACGAACGCCTTGGCGTCGCCGGTGATGATGCGCAGCAGCTTCGGCATGGCCGTGACCTCGCCGCGCGGGCTGCCCTCGAAGGACATCGTGGCCGCCTTGGGCCTGATGATCTCGCCGGCGTTGCCCTCGATGCCACCGCCCGGAGAGGCGGCGTCCTTCTCGTCGGCGCCGTTCTGCAGACGCAGTACGGGCCAGAAGTACGAGGACTTGTCGCCCTCGTCCTCGCAGGACGTCTCGGCGTTCGCCAGGTCCTCGTCGCTCGCGAAGGCGTCGTTGGACTGGTTGCCGACGTAGTCGTGGAAGTGGTGGGCGCCGTTGCTGACACCGGGAGCCACGATCACGTTGTCGGAGTTGAACAGCCCGTTCTCGTTCACACCGCACTTGGTGACGAAGGAGCCCTTGGAGGCGTTGCCCTGGGCGGCAGGCTTCGACACGTTCGGCTCGACGGTGGAGATGTCCACGAAGTCGGCCGCCACGGGACCGTTTCCGGCCTGGCCGCCGTTGCCGGGAGGCTGCTCGCCCTGCTCCTGCTCACCGCCCTGGCCCTGATCCTGGCCCTGGTCCTGGCCGTCGCCCTGACCCTGGTCCTGGCCGTCCTGACCGGCGCCGTCACCCGCGTTGTCGCCCTCGGCAGCGCCGTTCCCCTCACCGTCCTGCCCGTTCTCCGGCTCGTCCTGGTTGCCGGAGGCGCGGAGGATGCAGGGCGCGAAGGCGTCCAGCCCCTCGGGGCGGTCCCCCACCGCGTCGATGGCCGCCACGATGCGCTCGATGGTCGCCGCTCGCTTGTCCTTGAGCGGGTTCATGATCGAGTTCTGCGCGAAGGCGGCGTCCTGCTTGATCGCGTCCGCGGAGCTCTGCAGCCGCTGATAGGCCTCGGCGATCTGCTTGTCCAGGAGGGCGAGTTGCTTGTCGACCTCCGTCTTGGACCCGTCCGGCACCGCGGCCAGTTCACTGCCGACATCCGGGCAGTCGATCGTGGCGGCACCCGAGGCAAGGACCTGGTCGGTCTGGCCCGAGGTGCTCTCGGAGGCAGTGGCGTAGACGTTCGCCGCTACCAGCCCGCCTCCTCCCAGCATCAGCGCGACCGCCCCGATGGTCGCGCGTCGTGCGCCTGTTGGGCGTCTGCGCGTGTTGCGTCCCAAGGATCTACTCCTACGCTTCGTTGCCGACCGGCATGGCAATCCCCCGCTTCATACGGAGATGAAGCTCCGAGTGTTCAGACACATCTCGAATTCATAGAAACCTCTCATGAACCAGACGTTTGCGAGACCCGTGTCCGGGCAATCACGTTTTCCTGCGGTCTGGTTGGGGAAGGGCGTTCCGATGCGCTCCGTGAGGGCGCACCTGAGAGCGTTTCCACCGGTTTGCGCTGGTCAAGTCGCCACTCGTGGCGGGTTTTTCCGACGGCCACGAAGGGAACGTGCCATCACCTTGGGCGGCTTACGCTGCTGTTGGTGTGGTGCGAGCGGGGTCCCGCCCGCACCGGCCGCCGCGCATCCGTTCAGGCCCCGCGTCCCGGTCATCCCGCGCGAGCGACCGTCCCGCGCGAGCGCCACGCACCCCGGGCCGCGCACAGGCACCGGGCTCCGGACCCGCAGCACCCCGTACATGCACATGACAGCCCCGCCGGTCGGGCGGGACCGCCAGGGCCGTGCGCCGCGGCCGGTGTCCGACGCGGGCGGCCTCACGCATGGACGCTCTGCCGTCGCCGGCATCCGGACGCATCATGGAAGTGGATGCATTTGCCCGGATCTGCGGCTAGAGCGTGCACGGAGGCCGTCATGCAAACCCCGGACCGCTACCGGCTGACCTTCACCCATGGGCGATCGGGCGGCGAGGCCGTCACGGACGAGGTGGTCGTGGAACGGACCACCTCCCTCGGGCCGGGCGGCAACCCGGTCTACTGCGACCCCACCGGCATCCTGCGCGCCGAGATCAGCCGGGCGGGAGAAGTGCGGATGCTCGCCAGCGGCGGCTACCAGGCGCCGCTGCCGCCGTCCGCCGAGCCGCTGCCCTGAGTGTCCGGGCCTCGCGCCGGACCTCGCGCGGGAACGGGAAGGGGCCGGCCGGAAGGGGCGGCCGGGGCGGGACCGGGCGAGTCGCCGACACGCCCTTCGCCCAGGTTCGGCCAGAGGTCCGGGCCGCCTGGGCCGGACCTTCACCCGTCACACCCACCAGGGGTGCCTCTCGCCTCTCGGCCCCCGGCAGTGTAGACATGAGCATATGGTCCGATACTTGGGTCGATCCTGGGCCCGGTCGACCTCCCGCCCCAGCGGCCTGCGCGCGCGACGCAGGCGTGACCGCCCCGGCCGAGCACACGGGCGGCGGGCGCACCAGGCGCCGCACCGGCCGCCCGGTCAGCGGGGAACGCGGGAAGGCGGGTACCCGCCCGGGTCCGCGGGAGTCCGGTCGGGGTTGCGCGGACGCAGCGTCGCCGGCCAGGTCTTCCTGCTGCAGGTGGCGATCGTGCTGCTGCTGGTCGTGACCGCGGCCGGTGCTCTGGTCCTGCAGGTGCGCCACGACAGCACGACGGAGGCGCGGAACCGCTCCCTGGCCGTCGCCGAGACGTTCGCCAACGCTCCGGGCACCCGCGAGGCGCTGTCCGCCCCCGATCCCACGGCCGTGCTCCAGCCGCGTGCCGAGGCCGCCCGCCTGGGGTCCAAGGTCGACTTCCTCGTGGTGATGAACACCGACGGCATCCGCTACACCCATCCCAAACCGGACCGGATCGGCAAGAAGTTCGTCGGCACTCTCGGCCCCGCCCTGGCGGGCAAGGCCTTCACCGAGGAGATCACGGGCACCCTCGGGCCCCTCGTGCAGGCCGTGGTGCCCGTCAAGACGGACGACGGCAAGGTCGTGGGTCTGGTGTCGGCGGGCATCACGACCGAGAACGTGGGAGGGGTCGGGGACCGCCAGCTGCCCCTCCTCCTGACCGCCGCCGCGATCGCCCTGGCGCTGGCCCTGGGGGGCACGGCACTCGTGAGCAGGCGGCTGATGCGCCAGACCCACGGCCTGGGCCCGTTCGAGATGACCCGGATGTACGAGCACCACGACGCGGTGCTGCACGCCGTCCGGGAGGGCGTGCTCATCGTCGGCGGCGAGGGCCGGCTGCTGCTCGCCAACGACGAGGCACACCGCCTGCTGGATCTCCCGGAGAACGCCGAGGGACGTCATGTCCTCGAACTCGGCCTGGACGCGGACACCGGCGCCCTGCTCGCCTCGGGACACGTCGTCACCGACGAGGTACGCCTGGTCGGTGACCGGCTGCTGGCCATCAACCAGCGGCCCACGGACCTCAAGGGCGGCCCGGCGGGCAGTGTCGCCACGCTCCGCGACTCGACCGAGCTGCGCGCGCTGTCCGGCAGGGCCGAGGTGGCCCGGGAACACCTCAAGCTCCTGTACGACGCCGGGGTGGGCATCGGTACGACCCTGGACGTGACCCGTACCGCCGAGGAACTGGCGGAGGTGGCCGTCCCCCGGTTCGCGGACTTCGCCACGGTGGATCTCGCCGAAGCCGTGCTGAGCGGCGAGGAACCGGACGCGGGCACCTCGCTGCGCCGTACGGCGTTCAGCGGGATCCGCAAGGACGCGCCCCTGTACGCGGTGGGCGAGCGGATCGGATTCATCGCCTCCACCCCGCAGGCGCACAGCCTCGGCACCGGCGAGGCCGTGGTCGCGCCCGCGCTCAAGGAGGCCCACGGCTGGCTCGCCCAGGACCTGGAGCGCACCGCGCAGGTCGTGCAGTACGGGATCCACTCGCTGATCACGGTCCCTCTGCGGGCGGGGCACCTGGTGATGGGCGTGGCGAACTTCTGGCGCTCCGAGAAGCCCGAGCCGTTCGACGAGGAGGAGCTGGCCCTCGCCGAGGAACTGGTCGCCCGGGCCGCGGTCTCCATCGACAACGCGCGCCGCTACACCCGCGAGCACACCATGGCCGAGACCCTGCAGCGCAGTCTGCTGCCCCGCAACCTGCCCGAGCAGAGCGCCCTGGACATCGCCTACCGTTACCTTCCCGCCCAGGCGGGTGTGGGCGGCGACTGGTTCGACGTGCTGCCGCTGTCCGGCGCCCGGGTCGCGCTGGTCGTCGGCGACGTCGTGGGCCACGGGCTGCACGCGGCGGCCACCATGGGACGGCTGCGCACGGCGGTCCACAACTTCTCCGCGCTGGACCTGCCGCCCGACGAACTGCTGGGTCTCCTCGACGAACTCGTCGGCCGGATCGACCAGGACGAGGCGACGGAGGACGGCAGCGCCGCGATCACCGGGGCCACCTGCCTGTACGCCGTCTACGACCCGACCACCCGGCAGTGCACGGTGGCCCGGGCCGGCCACCCGCCGCCCGCGGTGGTCCGCCCGGACGGCAGTGTCGACTTCCCCGAGGTGCCCGCCGGGCCGCCGCTCGGTCTCGGCGGTCTCCCCTTCGAGACGGCCGAGCTGAAGCTGGAGGAGGGCAGCAGGCTGGTCCTCTACACGGACGGGCTCGTCGAGGACCGGGAACGGGACATCGACGTCGGCCTCGAACTCCTGCGGACCGCCCTGACCGGGGCCGACCGCTCCCCGGAGGACACCTGCCAGGCCGTCCTCGACGCACTGCTCCCGCCCCGCCCCAGCGACGACATCGCCCTGATCGTCGCGGGCACGCGCGCGCTCGGCGCCGACCGCGTCGCCGAATGGCGGGTGCCGTCCGACCCGGCGGCCGTCGGTGAGGTGCGCGCCTCGGCCACCCGGCAGCTGACGGAGTGGGACCTGGACGACCTGGCGTTCACGACGGAGCTGATCCTCAGCGAGCTGGTCACCAACGCGATCCGGTACGGCAACGGCCCCATCGAGGTCCGTATGATCCTCGACCGCAGCCTGATCTGTGAGGTCTTCGACGGCAGCAACACCTCACCGCATCTGCGGTACGCGGCCTCGACGGACGAGGGCGGACGCGGTCTGTTCCTCGTCGCCCAGCTCACCGAGCGCTGGGGCACCCGCTACACGCCCGCGGGCAAGGTCATCTGGACGGAACAACCGCTCTCCTGAGCCGAACTCCTCCCGTGCCGCACGACGTGCCCCACGGCGTGCCAACGGCCTGCCCAACGGCTGCTACTGCTTGCCGTTTCCCTGGAGGCGCTCCAGGTCGTCGGGGCGTACCTGGATGACGAACAGCGCGACGAGGGCCGCAACGAAGGCGAAGATCGCGGCGATGACGAAAGCGTGCGAGATGCCCGACGTCAGCACCTGGTCGCCCCACGGCGACGGGAGTTCGCCGGTTCTGCGGAAGCGCAGGCGCTGGGCGGGCGTCGCCTCCGCCATGAACGCGCGGACCTGATCGGTGGCCTCGTTGCGGCTGGCCGTACCGAAGACGGTGACCAGTACGGACAGGCCGAGCGAACCGCCCACCTGCTGGGTGGCGTTGAGGATTCCGGAGGCCGCCCCCGCCTCCTGCGGCGCCACACCCGACACGGCCATCAGCGTCAGCGACACGAAGTTCAGCCCCATACCGAAGCCGAAGACCAGCATGGGCCCGAGGATGCTGCCCGCGTAGGTGCTGTCGACCTCGGTCAGGGTCAGCCAGGCGAGCCCGACGGCCGAGAGGATCGCGCCCACCGTCATGAACGGCTTGGGACCCCATCGGGGCAGCAGCTGCGAGGCGATTCCGGCGCCGACCGCGATGACGGCGCTGACCGGCAGGAAGGCGAGGCCGGCCCGCAGCGGACTGAAACCGAGGACGTTCTGCACGAAGAGCGTCAGGAAGAAGAACATGCCGAACATCGCCGCGGCCAGGCTCAGCATGATCGCGTAGACCCCGGCGCGGTTGCGGTCGCGGAACATCCACAGAGGCGTGATGGGCTGCTTGGACCGGCTCTCGACGAAGATGAACGCGGCGAGGAACACCACGGCCGCCACGAACGACCCCACGGTCAGGCCGTCGCTCCAGCCCTCCTCCGAGGCGCGGATGAAGCCGTAGACGAGCAGCACCATGCCCACGGTGGAGGTGAGCGCGCCGAGGACGTCGAAGTGGCCCGGCATCCGTTCGGACTCCCGGATGTAACGGGGCGTCGCGAGCGCAATCAGCAGGCCGATGGGGACGTTGACGTACAGGACCCAGCGCCAGTCCAGCCACTCCACCAGCAGGCCGCCCGCGAGCAGGCCGATCGCGCTGCCACCGGCCGACACCGCGGCGAACACTCCGAACGCCCTGTTGCGCTCGGGCCCTTCGCGGAAGGTGGTGGTGATCAGCGAGAGGGCCGTCGGGGAGGCGATGGCGCCGCCGACGCCCTGCAGGGCGCGCGCCGCGAGCAACTGCCAGGACTCCTGGGACAGTCCGCCGAGCAGAGAGGCCAGCACGAAGAGGAGAACGCCGAAGACGAAGACCCTGCGGCGGCCGAGGATGTCGCCCAGCCGGCCGCCGAGCAGGAGCAGACCACCGAAGGTCAGTGTGTAGGCGTTCACCACCCACGACAGGTTCTCGGTCGAGAAGCCGAGCGAACTCTGGATGTGTGGGAGGGCGATGTTCACGATGGTGATGTCGAGGACCACCATCAACTGGCACGAGGCGATGACGAGGAGTGCGATTCCGCCGCCGTGGCCCCGCTCCGGGGTCTTGGCGGTGTCGGAAGGTGTCGCGTGTGAGCCCGTCATGGGATCGGCCTGTGTCCTGGCGATGTCCGGTTCCGGACGTCCGCTACACCGACGTTAGCCCTGGGCTCCCGTCCCCACCAGTCGATCACCGGGCCCACGGACGACGCCCGTCGGGAGGCGGGTTCTCACGGTGGTGCGTGGTGCCCCGCCCCGCTCAGTCCTCGCCCCTGACGATGTTCCCCTCCGGCTCCGCGGAAGTGCGGCGGGTGTCCCTGTCGGCTGTCGCCGGAAGGCAGAAGCGCACGCCTCCCACCCGGCGGCGACGGGCCTGCGCCCAGCCGGTCTCGGGGCGACGGACGGTCTCCGGTGTGCTGCCGTACGCGGTCACGACTCCTCACATTCCTTCCGCAGACCGTGCCTCCCCTGGGGGCCGGGTCTGCGTCATGTCGCTGCCATGTGTCGTCTACCGGTGCCGGGTCCCCCGCGGCGGTGCCCGGAAACCCCGCCGTATCCGGGTCGCGTCCCCGCCGCGCCCGCCGGTCCCCCGTACGGGTGGAACCGACGTCAGTGGCCGGCTCGGGAGTCGGGCTCGTGGGCCGGGGCCGTCCGCGTCGACGGGGGTCTCGCGTCACGCTCGGCGTCGTGCTGCTCCAGCAGCGACAGCAGACCCGCGACCGACAGGCCGGCGTCTGCCGGGTGGCGCAGGATCGTCCCGGGCTCGATGCGGTACTCGTTGGTGCGCCCCTGCCGGGTGTGGGTGAGATAGCCGTCCTGCTCCAGATCAGAAATGATCTTCTGTACGGCACGCTCGGTCAGCCGGCAGCGCGCCGCGATGTCCCGGATGCGGGTGTTCTGGTCCTCGGCGATCGCGGCCAGCACCCGGGCGTGGTTGGTGAGGAACGTCCAGCCGGAATGTGTCTCAGGTACTTCACCCATGACCGACAGTATACGTCCTGTGATTCACGCAAACCAAAGGGTGAAAGAATTTTCATGTATCACTTGACGTGTGAAACTCTGGGGCGGAATCTGGAGGAGACAGTGACGGTGGATGCCCCGGGAGCGGCTGCCATGTCGGAACCCACGCTTTCCGCACAGGTCGGCGGTTCGTACACAGCCTCCTGCGAAGGGCCGCCCGGCCCGGAGCACACCTCTGCGTCCCTGAAGGTCGAGACGCACCGCGCCGGTGAGTGGATGACCGTGGTGGCGGCCGGCGAGATCGACATGGACACCTGCGCGGCGCTGCGGCACTCCCTGTGCGAGGCCCTCGCCGATTCGGTGCGCGGTGTGCGTCTCGACCTGGCCGGGGTCGACTTCTGCGACTGTTCCGGACTCAACGTCCTGCTGCTCGTCCGGCGGTACGCGTTGATGGACGGCAAGAGGGTCGTCATGTGGTCCGCGAGCCGCGCCGTCGAGCGGCTGCTCGCCCTCTCGGACACCTCGTCACTGTTCACGCCCGCGGGCGATGCCGACCGTGACATCGCCCGCGGGAATCGGAACCAGCACCACGGCACGAAGCGCAGCACCATGGAGGAGAGAGCGTTGTCCGGTGACACCACGGACGCCATTGACATCGTCGACACCACCGACGCCGAGCACAGTCTGCGCGTCGAGGTGGTCCAGTTGAAGCGCGCCATGCAGACACGGCCGGTCATCGATCTGGCCCGCGGAGTCCTGATGGCGTCGTTCGGGCTGAGCCCCGAGGACGCGTGGAGCGTACTGGTCACGGTCTCTCAGAACGCCAACATCAAGCTGCACCATCTCGCCGAGGACACGGTGGCGGCCGTCACGGGCGAGCCCCTGCCCGAGGCCCTGCGCCGCCAACTCTCCGCGGCGGTGGCCGAGCTCGCGGCACTCCGCCCGGCGGCGACCCGGGAATCGGAGCCGTGAACTCGGGAGACGTCCTGGCGGACGCCCCTCCCGCAGTTCCGCCGGCCGCAGGGGCGCACGGCCCCGTCCTGGCGGCGCTGCCGTTCCAGCAGCCCGTCGCTGAGCCGGTGGACGCGACGGGGATCATGCTGAACGCCCCTGTCGGCGGGCGCGTATGACTTTCCGGAACCGCTCCCACCGCAGGGGCGGCAGGTGTGTGCACTCCGGGAAGAGACGAGGGATCGATGACCGAACAGCGTTACCACGTCATGGGTATGACCTGCGGCCGCTGCGCCGACAAGCTCGGGTCCGAGGTCGGCGGAGTCCTCGGGGTGAACGGTGTGCTCGTCGACATCGACACCGGGTCGGTGACCGTGACGGGTGAGGCGTTCGACGGGTCGAAGGTCTGCGCGGCCATCGCGGGAGCCGGTTTCGAGGTCGCCGCAGTGCTCTGACCCCTGCCCGCCGCACGCGCAGTACGCCCTGTCCAGCCGAAAAGATGCCTTTCATCCTAACGAAGGGCACATCCGGACGGACCGCACGAGCCGGGCTCCGCGTCCACTAGCTTCCCTTCCCTGCGCATGTGCCCGCACCTCAGGGCGTATCAGGGACAGAGGAGCGACGTGGCCGGAGTGAGCCTCCCGGAACATCCGTACAACCGCACGGAGGCGACCCGGCTGCTGTGCGCCGGCACGTATCAGGACGCCGCCTTCCGCCGGCGGGTCATCGACGAACTGGTGGTGCACCAGGAGCGTCCCGTGGCCCCGCCGCTGGGGGTCGACGTGCTTCCCGTGCTCACGCACGCCGTACGGATCACGCGGCAGGAGTCCCGTACCGCGGGGCTGATGCTGGCCGCCTGGCTGGGGTTCCTGCTGTCCGACGTGGTGATGTTCTGGGACAGCGTCGCCGACCGCTGGGGCGTCGGGGCCGAGGTCGGCCTCGGTGACGTGTTCACCGCGTTCTACGCGGGCGACGACCGGCTGACCGCCGGGTTGCCCATGCCGTGGTCGCAGTTCTACGCGTTCGTCGCCCTCGGCCTCTGGTGCGCCCACTCCGTGCGCGCGCAGGGCACCGACGGCCGCCAGGCGGGCCTTCCCGCTCCGGTGGCGAAGGCTGCCGCCGGTCTCGGCCTCGCGGTGACCCTGTGCGCCGTGCTGTTCGCCCTCTTCTACTGGCTCTGGTTCGTGGCCGGGGTGCTGGGCGGTGACGTACAGACGCCCTACCCGTTGCTCTTTCCGCTGCTCATCGCCCTGATCGCCTGGTGGCACGAGACCACTCAGCGCAGGGCGCTGTGCCGCTGGCTGTCCCGCTGGACGTTCCCGACGACGGCTCAACCTGACCTGCCCGCGGGCCCGTTGTACGAGGACCTGGTCGGCAGCATCCGCCGCGAGCAGACAGCCGCGTTGACCCTGTACGAGCCGGACAGTCCCTTCGTCGGGATGGGCACACCCCGCCGGGCCTGGTCCTTCGCGATGGAACTGCGCAAGCGCCCCGCTCCGCCGAACGGGCCCGACGCCCCGGACACCGGCTCCCGCTCCCCCGACGGCTCGCTGGTTCCGCACCAGAACCACGGCCCGCTCACCGCGGAGAGCGCGCTCGCCATGATCGAGCCGCAGTTGGTGCGGCTGCGCGAGTCCGCCGCCCTCACCGGGAAGGACCGGCTGCGCGAGCTGGAGGTCGACCGCTTCGTCTGTCTGCCCGGTGGGGTCGGCCGCGACGAGCTGCTGCGCCTCGGCGGCAGCGACGACGTGCACGCCGTGAGGGCGGACGGACAGCGCGACGGTGACGGCCGGACCGTCTACGACCCCGCCCAGGTCGCCGCCCATCTCGCGGAGGCCGTGGACGAGGGCGGCGAGGGACGGCGCGTCTTCCTCCGCGTCCGCGTCGGCGCCTGGCACGAGCAGGTCGTGGTGACCGTCCTGGTCCGCGTGCACACCCAGGGCGGCATGCTCGTGATGGAGGTCGTCCCGTACGTACTCGGCCCGGTCCGCAAGGACTTCAGGAGTGTGGACGCCCTCGTGGACCGGCTGCCCGAGACCTGGGCGGGCGGTGCCGTACGTGCCCTCGGACACGGGCCCGCGACCGGTGTGAGCACCGCTCTCGGCGCGCTGAGGACCCTCGCCCGGGAGATCGGCACCAGTTGGTCCGACCGGGAGACGGACCCCGACGTGCCGCGTGTCTCGCTGCGCCAGCTGGCCGGCACGACCGTTCTCCCGCCGTATCAGGAGATGGACGTCACCCGGTACATCAAGACGGTCCAGGAACGCATCGTGAACGGCATGCGCGAGGCGCTGCAGTCCCACGGCTACCGGACCGACCAGTTCGAACAGCACGTGTACCAGCTCAGCGGTGGCAGCGTCTTCGTCCAGGACATGTCCGGCGGCGCCGTCGCCACGGGCAGCCACGGCAACGCGACCGCGCACACCAACGCCCCCGCCGCGGCGAACGGCACACCGCCGCGCACCGGCGCCTAGACACCGAACCCCGAACCCCGGCCCCGAGGAACCAGCACATGAACGACACAGGACACCCCAACGGCGGCCGGCCCGCGCAGGACAGCGGATCCGGCAGTGTGCACATCGGCTCCATGAGCGGCGGTTCGATCGCCACCGGCAGCCACGGGCACGCGACGTCCGTCAACCGCACCACGGCCGAGACCGCTCTGCCGCACGAGGAACTGCTCCGGGCCATCCGCGCCCTCCGCGAGGCCCTGCCCGCCCAGGAGCGCAGCGCCGAGGACATGTCCCTCGACGGCGAACTGGCGGACGCGGAGAGTGAGATCGTCCGCACCGGGGCGGCTCCCCCGGAGCGCCTCAGCCGGCTGCTGGTGGGCGTCCGGGGCTGGCTCGGCTCACAGGCCGCGGCCGCGGGGGCCGTCGCCTCGGCCACAGCCGTCGTCCAGGGCATCGCCCAGCTCCTCGGATGACCGGCGCGACGGCGACAGGGAGGACCGCGCCATGAGGGTGTTCGACACCGAGCGGCAGGAGTGGGCCGGCTCCCGCCGCGAACGCCTCTTCCACCCCGACCAGTACCTCGACGTACGACGGCAGAAGGTGATCCGGCGGAAGACGGCGATCGTCCTCGCGGTGGCCGGCCTCACCTTCGGCGTCTGGGCCCTGGCCTGGAAGGACGAGCCGGAGCCCTACCGGGACTTCACCGCCGCCCGGTCGGACACCGCGAAGGAGACCTCGGAGGGGCCCGGGGACGGGTCCGGGGACAGCGCGCCACCTGCTCAACCCTCCGCCTCCCTGCCCGCGGGCTATGAGCCCTGGCAGGACGTGGCGGGATTCCGGGTGGCGTTCCCGACGGGCTGGGAGCGCGACAGCAGGTCGTCGCAGTACGGCATCGACGTGGTCGACTACCGCAGCCCGGACGGCACCCGACGGCTCCAGGTGTTCCAGGTGATGGAGACCTCCCCGTACGAGTCCTTGCAGGTCGCGCAGGTGGAGGCGCAGAAGCTCGACGGATACGAGGCGCTCTCCCTCACGGAGGTCCCCGGTGGCGAGGAGCAGGCCGCCGAGCACGAGTACCGTGCGGACGAGATCTCGGGCGAGCAGGGTGGCGGGACCCGGCACGTGATCGACCACCGCTTCGAGGGCGCCGACGGCGAACGGTACGCGTTGGTCGCGTACGGCTCGGACGCCGACGGGCCGGACGACGAGCGGGAACTCGTGGACACGGCGCTGCGCTGGTTCTGCCCGCCGGACACGCGGTGCGACACGCCTGCCGGCTGACGGGACCGCCGCTCCTCGCCCCAGCGGGTCGGCGTGGGCCTCAGGAGGGCGCCGCGGTCGTGCCCCGCACCTCCAGGGAGGGCGGGCTGAGGACGACTTGGCCGGGGCGGGCGGGGTCGGCGATCCGGTCGAGCAGGCACTGCGCGGCGCGGCGGCCGACGTCGTGGCCCGCGCTGTCCACGGTGGTGAGCCAGAGGTGGCGCAGCCGGGCGAGGTAGGTGTTGTCGTAGCCCACGAGGGACAGGTCCCGGGGCACCTGGAGGCCGAGTTCCTCGGCGGCCGACAGCGCGCCGACGCAGGCGATGTCGTTGAAGGCGAACACGGCGGTGGGCCGCCGGCCGGTGCTGAGCAGCCGGACCGTGGCCCGGTAGCCGCCCTCCTCGGTGAGGTCGCCCTGTTCCACGACGGCCGTGTCGCCCAGCCCGTGCTCGCGCATGACGGTCTCGAAGCCGCGGCGGCGCAGTTCGCCGACCATCCCCTGCCCGGCGATGTGGGCGATGTGCCGATGGCCGAGCCCGATGAGGTGTTCGGTGGCCAGGCGGGCGCCGTACTCGTCGTCGTTGGCGACGATGTCCGCGCGGGGCAGCACCGGCTCGCGGGCGCCCGCGACGACGGTCGGCAGTCGCCCGGCCGCCGTACGCAGCATCTCCGGGCCGGGCAGTGTGCCGACCGCGATGAGTCCGTCGACCCGCAGGTCCGTGAACATGCGGGTGAGGTCCTCGCCGAGCCGCCGGTTCAGATGGCCGTCGGCCAGCAGCATGTGCAGGCCGTGCGCGTCCAGCAGGGAGTTGAGGCCGTCGAGCAGTTCCACGAACCAGGGGTTGCGCATGTCGTTCAGGAGCACGCCCACCATGGGGGTGCCCCCTGACCGGGCGTGGTCGAGGGCCTGCGGGTGGGCACGCCGCTCGCTGAGGCTGCGCGCGGCGGCGTTGGGCCGGTAGCCGAGCTCCTCCACGGCGGCCAGGACGGCCGTCCGCTTCTCGGGGCGCACCCGGTCGGAGCCGCGCAGTACGAGCGAGACCAGGGATTTCGACACTCCGGCCCGTTCGGCGACATCGCGGATCGTCGGTGGTCTCATGAAATGGACCGTTCCACAGGCCGCGAGGGAAAGTCAAAGGGGTTGACACCTGCTGTGACGAACTCCAGTGTGATCGGATACTGATATGGACCGATCCAAAGTAGGGACAGTCATGGGGAGTACGCTCGGCGTCGCCGTCGTGGGGTTCGGCTGGATGGGGCGGGTGCACACCCAGGCGTACGCGCGCGTGCCGCACCACTTCCCGGGGCTGTCCGTACGACCGGAACTGATCGCGGTCGCCGACGAGGTGCCCGGCCGGGCCGAGGAGGCCGCCGCGCGGTACGGGTTCGCCACGGCGGCCCGGGACTGGCGTGAGGTCGCCGCCGATCCCCGGGTCCAGGCGGTGAGTGTCGCCGCTCCGAACTTCCTGCACCGCGAGATCGGCGTCGCCATGGCCGAGGCGGGCAAGCACCTCTGGATCGAGAAGCCGGTCGGTCTCACCGCCGACGACGCGCGGGCCGTCGCGGGCGCCGTCACCAAGGCCGGCGTCCAGGGCACGGTCGGCTTCAACTACCGCAACGCGCCTGCCGTCGCCGCCGCCCGCGAACTGATCGCCTCCGGCGGGATCGGCACCGTCACGCACATCCGTATCCGCCTCTTCAGCGACTACGCCGCCCATCCCGAGGGCGCCCTGACCTGGCGGTACGAGCGTGAGCGCGGCGGCAGCGGAGTGCTCGGCGACCTCGCTTCGCACGGCGTGGACCTGGCCCGCTTCCTGCTTGGCGAGATCGCGACGCTGACCGCCGACACGGCCGTCTTCGTCCCCGAGCGGGCCCGGCCCACCGGCGCCACCGCCGGCCACACCCGTTCCAGCGGCGGCGAGTTGGGGCCGGTGGAGAACGAGGACTACGTGTCCTGTCTGCTGCGCTTCGCCTCCGGCGCCCGCGGTGTCCTGGAGGCCTGCCGGGTCTCGGTCGGCGAGCAGAACAACTACGGCTTCGAGATCCACGGCACCACGGGCGCGGTCTCGTGGGACTTCCGTCGTATGGGTGAACTGGGTGTCAGCCGCGGCACGTCGTTCCAGGACCAGCCGGTGAGCACGCTGTACGTCGGACCGGGTCACGGGGAGTTCGGCGCGTTCCAGCCGGGCTCGGCCAACAGCATGGGTTACGACGACCTGAAGGTCATCGAGGCATACAACTTCCTGCGCTCCATCGCCGAGGGGACGCCGTACGGCGCCACGCTGGAGGACGCCGTTCACAGCGCAACTGCCCTGGACGCCATGGCCCGTTCCGCCGAGCACGGCACGTGGGTGAGTCCGGGGGACTGAGTCTGGCATAAGCCCGGGGTACGTGCCGCCACCTGACGTGGGCCCACCGGATCGTCAGTAGGATTGCCTGCTCATGGACACACGCCAGGTGTACGAGATGATCGCTGTCCCGCCGGGGCAGGTCACACTGTCGGACCGGCGGACGCGGCGCAGTTGGTCGGTCGAGCTCGCGCCCTACCGGCTCGGGGCCTTCGCGGTCACGCAGGCGCTGTACGCGCGGGTCTCGGGCACGTGGCCGAGCAGCGCCGACGGGGACCAACTGCCCGTCGAGGGCGTCTCGTGGTGGGACGCGGTCCGGTTCTGCAACGCCCTCTCGCTGCGGGAGGGGCTCACCCCTGCCTACGCCATCCGGGCCGACGGCGAGGGTGTCGACCGGGACGTCGACTGGGACAGGGCCGCCGACGGTTACCGGCTGCCCACGGAGGCCGAGTGGGAGCACGGCTGCCGTGCGGGTACGCCGGGGCCCCGGTACGGGCCGCTCGACGAGATCGCCTGGTACCGCGACAACTCCCAGGAGCGCGTCCACGACGTGGGCGGCAAACGGCCCAACCAGTGGGGCCTGCACGACATGCTGGGCAACGTCTGGGACTGGTGCTGGGACGTCTACGACGCGGAGGTCTACGGCGGGTACCGGGTGTTACGCGGGGGTGGGTGGTTCGACGAGCACTGGAGTGTTCGCGCCGGTGCGCGGCGCCGCAGCCATCCGAGCTACCAGGTCGACGACGTGGGCTTCCGGGTCGCCCGCTCGGTGCCGCAGTCGCCGGCCGGCGGGGGTCGAATGTGAGCTGCGGGGCGGGGGGGGGGGGGGGGGGCCCGCGCCCCCCCCCCCCCCCCCCCCCCGGCCGCGGGGCCCCCCCCGCCCCCCCCCCCCCCCCCCCCCCCCCCCCCCCCCCCCCCCCCCCCCCCGGGGGGGGGGGGGGGGGGGGGGGGGGGGTGGGGGGGGGGGGGGGGGGGGGGGGGGCGCCCGGGCGCGGCCCCCCCCCCCCGCCCCCCGGGGGGGGGGGGGCCCCCGCCGCCCCCACCCCCCCCCGCCCCGCGGTACAGACACAACCCCGCCCCCTCCCCCGCCCGGAGGGCGAACTCACCCTTTCGGGGGACAGCCCCGGCTGACAGACTCTGGTGGTGCGCGACTTCGACTTCCTCGTCATCGGATCCGGCCCGGGCGGCCAGAAGGCCGCCATCGCCGCGGCAAAGCTCGGCCGCCGGGTCGCCGTCGTAGACCGCCCCGACATGGTCGGAGGGGTCTCCATCCACACCGGAACCATCCCCTCGAAGACCTTGCGCGAGGCGGTCCTCTATCTCACCGGTCTCACCCAACGGGACCTGTACGGCCAGAGCTACCGGCTGAAGGAGGACATCACCGTCGCCGACCTGACCGCGCGCACCCAGCACGTGGTCGGCCGCGAGGTCGACGTCATCCGCAGTCAGCTGTCCCGCAACCACGTCTCCCTGTTCGCCGGCACCGGCCGCTTCGTGGACGACCACACGGTCGCCCTGCGCGAGGTGACCGGCAACGAGAAGCTGTTGACCGCGGACAACATCGTCATCGCGACCGGGACCAGGCCGGCCAGGCCCGCGACCGTCGAGTTCGACGAACTGACGGTCCTGGACTCCGACAACGTTCTCAATCTGGAGCGGGTACCCCGTTCCATGGTCATCGTCGGGGCCGGCGTGATCGGCATGGAGTACGCCTCCATGTTCGCCGCCCTCGGCAGCAAGATCACCGTGGTGGAGCAGCGCCCCGGGATGCTCGACTTCTGCGACGTCGAGGTGATCGAGTCGCTGAAGTACCACCTCAGGGAGCTGGCCGTCACCTTCCGTTTCGGCGAGACGGTCGCCGCGGTCGAGCGTCACGCGCGGGGCACGCTCACCGTCCTGGAGAGCGGCAAGAAGATCCCGGCGGACGCCGTGATGTACTCCGCGGGCCGGCAGGGCCTCACCGACGACCTCGACCTGGACAAGGCCGGTCTGTCCGCCGACCGGCGCGGCCGGATCAAGGTGGACGAGCACTACCGCACCGAGGTGCCGCACATCTACGCGGTCGGTGACGTCATCGGCTTCCCGGCACTGGCGGCGACCTCGATGGAACAGGGGCGTACGGCGGCGTACCACGCGTGCGGCGAGCCGGTGGCCCGGATGCACGACCTCCAGCCGATCGGCATCTACACGATCCCCGAGATCAGCTTCATCGGGAAGACCGAGGACCAGCTCACCGAGGACCGCGTGCCGTTCGAGGTCGGCGTCTCCCGCTACCGGGAACTGGCCCGGGGCCAGATCATCGGCGACTCGCACGGCATGCTCAAGCTGCTCGTCTCCCCCGACGACCGGAAACTGCTCGGTGTGCACTGCTTCGGTACGGGTGCCACGGAGCTGATCCACATCGGGCAGTCGGTGATGGGCTGCGGCGGGACGGTCGACTATCTGGTCGACGCCGTCTTCAACTACCCGACGCTCGCGGAGTCCTACAAGGTCGCCGCGCTCGATGCCACGAACAAGATCCGGCAGATCGATCGGCTTCGGGACTGATCGGGCGCGGGACGCCTTCGCGGTTTGCGGCACCGGGTGCGGTCGTGTGCCCGGTGCCGGCCGGCGGGGGTTGCTCGCGCCCCGCGGCGGAGCCGCACATGCCGCAGCCCCGCGCCCCTGACGGGCCGGGGGCCCGAGGGGCATAAGCTCGACGCGTGGCAGAGTACTTCGATGTTCATCCCGAGAATCCCCAAGCGCGGACCATCACCCAGGTCGCCGACTCCATTCGCGCGGGTGCGCTGGTCGTCTATCCCACGGACTCCTGCTTCGCACTGGGGTGCCAGCTGGGCAGTCGTGACGGTATCGACCGGATCCGCTCCATCCGCCGGCTCGACGACCGTCACCACTTCACACTGGTGTGCCAGAACTTCGCGCAGCTCGGCCAGTTCGTGCAGGTCGACAACGACGTGTTCCGTGCCATCAAGGCTTCGACGCCCGGCAGCTACACCTTCATCCTCCCCGCGACCAGGGAGGTCCCGCGCAAGCTGCTCCACCCGAAGAAGAAGACCGTCGGGGTCCGCATCCCCGACCATGTGGTCGCCCAGGCCCTGCTCGCCGAGCTCGGTGAGCCGCTGCTGTCCAGCACTCTCCTCCTGCCCGACGAGGAGGAGCCGATGACCCAGGGCTGGGAGATCAAGGAGCGCCTCGACCACTCCGTCGACGCGGTGATCGACTCCGGCGACTGCGGCACCGAGCCGACCACGGTCATCGACTTCTCCAGCGGCGAGGCCGAGATCGTCCGCAAGGGAGCCGGCGACGTCTCACGGTTCGAGTGACGCGCGGCCCGGCCGCGGCGCGGCGGCGCTGCCGACCGTGGTGCGGCGCCCGCCGGCCCGTCGGCCGTCCGACGTCGGTCTCATGACCACCGGTCCGCGGCGGGGCGTCGCGTGACGCCGTGGGAGGCCGTCGCGGTGTTCGCGGCGGGTGTGGCTGCGGGCGGGGTCAACAGCGTGGTCGGTTCCGGCACCCTGATCACCTTTCCCGTGCTGCTCGCCACCGGTCTGCCGCCTGTCACCGCGACGGTGTCGAACGCGCTCGGTCTCGTCCCCGGCGCCGTCAGCGGAGCGTTCGGCTACCGCAAGGAGCTGCGCGGTCAGCGGCGGCGCATCCTCAAGCTGAGCGTCGGTGCGCTGCTGGGCGGCTTCACGGGTGCCGTGCTGCTGCTGGCCCTGCCCGCGACGGCGTTCGAGAAGATCGTGCCGGTCGTGGTGGGTCTGGCGCTCGTCCTGGTCGCGTTCCAGCCGCTGATCACCAAACGGCTGCGCCGCCGCCCGGGGGGTCGTTCGTCGTCCGCGGGTCCGCGGGGGCTGGTAGCGCGGTTCCCCACCCCCCTGAAGGGGCGCCGCCGGGCTGCGGCGACCACCGACGCGCCTGCCGGGCCGATCCACCGGGACGGCGGCCCGCTGCTGTTCGTCGGTCTGACCCTCGCGAGCGTCTACGGCGGCTACTTCGCGGCGGCGCAGGGAATCATCTACATGTCTTTGATGGGGGTGCTCCTGGACGAGACGATGCAACGCCAGACCGCCGTCAAGAACGTCCTTGTCGCCGTCGTCAACACGGTCGCCGCGACCTTCTTCCTCTTCGTCGCGGACTTCGACTGGACGGCGGTCGCGCTGATCGCCGTCGGCTCCGCGATCGGCGGGCAGCTCGGCGCCGCGGTCGGCCGCCGCTTCAGCCCGGTGGTCCTGCGCGTCCTCATCGTGACGATCGGCACGGTAGCCCTCGTCCAACTGCTGCTGCGCTGACCGCCGGCGCACGACCGCCGCCCGCTCGACGGGAGGGCCTACTTGCTGAACGGCCCTTCCAGCGCCGCCCACTGCAACAGCATGATGGTCTTGGCGTCGGCGATCCCGCCCGTACGGATCATGCCCAGGGCCTCCCTGAAGGGCAGTTCGACGGTCTCGATGTCCTCGCCCTCCTCGTCCAGTCCACCGCCCTCGTGGGTGCGGGTGGCCGGTCCGTAGGAGGCGGCGTAGAAGGTGACGCGCTCGGTGACCGAGCCCGGGCTCATATAGACCTCGAAGACCCGCTCGACCTCGCCGACCGTGTGCCCGGTCTCCTCGATGACCTCGCGTCGTACCGCGACCTCGGGGTGCTCGTCGTCCTCGTCGAGCAGACCGCCCGGTGTCTCGACGAGCATGCCGTCGGGGTGGCCGTTGACGTACACGGGATAGCGGAACTGCCGGGTCAGCAGCACGGTCTCGCGTTCCGTGTCGTAGAGCAGGATCGTGGCGCCGTTGCCGCGGTCGTGCGTCTCGCGCTCCTGGGTGGACCAGGTGCCGTCGGCGAGCTGGAGGTCGAACGTCGTGGTGCGTTCCACGTACCAGTGGCAGGACAGCAGGGTCACGTCCCGCACCTTGACCCGGGGGTTCCCCGTCAGGTCGAGGCCGACCCGGTCGAGTCCGGTACGGCCCCTGCGGTCCGGGGTGTCGACGCCCGCGGTCATCGTGCGCCGGCCGGGGAGGAGGTGCGCAGGGAAGGAGTACGGGGGGAAGAAGTACGGGTGGAACAAGTGGTCATGTCCTGCTTCTACCATCCCGGTCCCGCCCCTGTCAGGCGTGTTGTTGATCACCGAAGGCATCGGTGGTCAGCGAGGCCACGGTCGACAGCGCGCCGTGCGTGCACGCCCGGGGCCGCGCCCGCCGTGCGGCACGGGCCGGGCCGGTCGCGCAGTTCCCCGCACCCCCGGGAGGCCCTGCGGGCCATCAGGTCATCCGTCCCGGACCCTTGACTCTCCTTGCGGCAGTCGGGATTCTCGTTCCACGCGTTTGCAGGAGTCATGACAAGCAGCGTGCCGCCGACCGAAGACGTGGGTGATGTTCATGACCCGACAGCCTCTCCACCGGCGCAGGCCACTCACCGTCCTGTCGCTGCTGCTCGTCGTGATGGCCATGGCTCTCGGCCCCACGCCCAGTTCCGCCGCCGGAACGGACTGGTGGAACCCGACCGCGCGGCCCACGCCCGACTCGCAGATCAACGTCACCGGGGAGCCCTTCAAGGGCACGAACTCCCAGGGCGAGGTACGCGGATTCGTCGACGCGCACAACCACATCATGGCCAACGAGGCCTTCGGCGGTCGGCTCATCTGCGGCAAGCCCTTCTCGAAGGCGGGGGTCGCCGATGCCCTCAAGGACTGCCCCGAGCACTACCCCGACGGCTCGCTGGCCATCTTCGACTTCATCACCAACGGCGGTGACGGCAAGCACGACCCGGACGGCTGGCCCACGTTCAAGGACTGGCCCGCCCACGACTCGCTGACCCACCAGCAGAACTACTACGCCTGGGTCGAGCGGGCCTGGCGCGGCGGCCAGCGCGTACTCGTCAACGACCTCGTCACCAACGGCGTGATCTGCTCGGTCTACCCCTTCAAGGACCGCAGCTGCGACGAGATGACCTCGATCCGGCTGCAGGCGAAGCTGACGTACGACATGCAGGACTACATCGACGCGATGTACGGCGGTCCGGGCAAGGGCTGGTTCAGGATCGTCACCGACAGCGCGCAGGCCCGTGAGGTCGCCCAGCAGGGCAGACTCGCCGTCGTCCTGGGCGTCGAGACGTCCGAGCCGTTCGGCTGCAAGCAGATCCTGGACATCGCGCAGTGCGACAAGGCCGACATCGACGCCGGCCTGGACGAGTTGTACGACCTCGGCGTGCGCAGCATGTTCCTGTGCCACAAGTTCGACAACGCCCTGTGCGGAGTCAGGTTCGACGAGGGCGGCCTCGGTACGGCGATCAACGTCGGGCAGTTCCTGTCGACGGGCACCTTCTGGCAGACGGAGAAGTGCACGGGCCCGCAGCACGACAACCCCATCGGGGGCGCGGCGGCGCCGGGCGCGGAGAAGGAACTGCCCGCGGGCGTCGACGTACCGTCGTACGACGAGGACGCGCAGTGCAACAAGCGGGGGCTCACGGATCTCGGCGAGTACGCCGTGCGCGGGCTGATGAAGCGCAAGATGATGCTGGAGATCGACCACATGGGCGTCAAGGCCACCGGCCGGGCGCTCGACATCTTCGAGGCCGAGTCCTACCCCGGCGTGATCTCCTCGCACAGCTGGATGGACCTGAACTGGACCGAGCGCGTCTACCGTGTCGGCGGGTTCATCGCCCAGTACATGCACGGTTCGGAGGCGTTCGGCGCGGAGGCCGCGCGGACGAAGGCCCTGCGCGACAAGTACGACGTGGGCTACGGCTACGGCACCGACATGAACGGCGTCGGCGGCTGGCCCGCCCCGCGCGGCGCGGATGCCCCGAACCCCGTCCAGTACCCGTTCCGCAGCACCGACGGCACCGCCGTCATCGACCGGCAGACCACCGGGCAGCGCACCTGGGACATCAACACCGACGGGGCCGCCCACTACGGTCTGGTCCCTGACTGGATCGAGGACATCCGGCTGGTCGCGGGGCAGGGAGTCGTGGACGACCTGTTCCGGGGCGCCGAGTCCTACCTCGACACCTGGGGCGCCTCCGAGCGGCACGAGGCCGGGGTGAACCTCGCCAAGGGCGCGCCCGCGTCGGCCAGTTCGTCGGAGTCGAACCCCTTCACCAGCTACGCGCCCGGCCGGGCCGTGGACGGGGACACGGGCACCCGCTGGGCCAGCGACTGGAGCGACGACCAGTGGCTGCGGGTCGACCTGGGCGCCACGAGCACGGTCAAGCGGGTCACCCTCGGCTGGGAGCGCGCCTACGCGAAGTCGTACCGCGTGGAGGTCTCCACCAACGGCACGGACTGGCAGTCCGTCTGGTCCACCACCACCGGGGACGGCGGCCTGGACACAGCGCAGTTCGCCGGTGTGCTCGCCCGTTACGTACGCGTCCACGGCCTGGATCGCGGTACGGACTGGGGCTACTCCCTGTACGAGGTGGGCGTCCACAGCAGCTGACGCCCACCGGGAACGAGCAGGCGCGAAAGGGACCTCATGGCACGGATGCCGTCGGCGGAGCGGCGCCGTCAGCTCACCGAGGCGGCCATCCGCGCGATGACCCGGGACGGCGTCCCCAGGACGACGACCCGGTCCATCGCGGCCGAGGCGGGCGTGTCACTGAGCGTCTTCCACTACTGCTTCGACTCCAAGCAGGCCCTGATCGAGTCCGTCATCGAGACGATCACCGGTCACTCCGTCGCAGTGGTGCGCGAGGCGATCCGGCCGAAGGCGACCCTGCGGGAGACCGTCGCGGCCGGCTTCCGGGCCTACTGGGACCATGTGTCCGCCCACCCGGGCGAGCACATGCTCACCTACGAGCTGACGCAGTACGCCCTGCGCCAGCCGGGGTTCGAACATCTGGCTCGACGACAGTACGAGCTGTACTCCGACACGTACGCCGAACTCATCGGGGAGCTCGGCCGCGACATGGACTTCGCGCTGCGTGTGCCCGTTCCGGTGCTGGCCCGCTATCTGGCGGCCATGACCGACGGGCTGACTCTCAACTTCCTTGTGCTCGGTGACGACTCGGCGTGGGCCGACATCCTCGACACGATCACCGACCATGTGGCCGGGCTCGTACGCGACACGGACGAGGTTGCGTGAGCCTGCGGGCCCGGTGGGGGCCGGCCGCGCAACTCCCCGCGCCCCTTACGGGCGCAGCGGTGCTGCTCAGCGACCGCGGGGTTTGCCTCGTTTGACGCTCTTCGTGCTCTTGGCACCCTTGGGTCTGCCGGCGGCGGGCTTGCGCCGGGGGGCGGCCTTGTCGGAACGGCCTGCCTTGTCGGAGCGGGCGGCCTTCGGCTCCGCGGGGGGCTGCGCACGGCCGCGTGAGCTGTTGACCGTCCGGCCCCGGACGATGCCGATGAAGTCCTCCACCAGGTCGGTGGTCCGGTCCTCCGGCCACGACAGGGCCACCCGTGACTCGGGGGCGTCCGTCACCGGTCGGTAGGTGAGGTCCTTGCGGTGGTGCAGTCGGGCGATCGACTGCGGAACGACGAGGAGCCCCACTCCCGCCGCCACCAGGTCGACCGCGTCGGCCGTCGTGGCGGGGCGCTCGATCGCGGGGCGGCCCGGCAGCCGCTCCCAGTCGAGGGTGTCGTCGAGGGGGTGCAGCACGATGTCGTCCGCCAAATCCTCGGCGCTCACCTCGTCCACCGCGGCCACGACGTGGTCCTTCGGGACGACGACCACGCTCGTCTCAACGTAGAGGGGGATCGCGCTGAGGTCCGTACCGTCGACCGGCAGCCGGACCAGACCCGCGTCGGCGTCGCCGTCCCGCAGCGCGTCGAAGGCCTCGCCGACGGACATCGCGTGGAGAGTCAGGGGGACGTCGGGCAGCCGCTCGTTCCAGATCCGCACCCATTTGCTGGGCGTCACTCCCGGGACATAGGCGAGCCGGAACGAAGGGGATTCTTCCGAGCCTGTCACCTGGCCAGGTTACCCGTCGTGGTCGGCGCTGGTTCACATGCTCGATACCCTTGCGGTTATGACGTCGCACGAGAACACCCAGACGATGAAGCCCGCGACCGCGGCGAAGAAGCTGGGTGTGTACCTAGAGGCCACACCCGCCGAGTTCCAGGAAGGTGTCGTCTCGCGCTCCGAGCTCACCGCGCTCCAGGCCGATCCGCCCGAGTGGCTGCAGGAACTGCGGCGCACCGGGCCGCACCCCCGGCCGGTGGTCGCCGCCAAGCTCGGCGTCTCCATCTCCGGGCTCGCCCGCGGCGGGGTGACCGACGCCCTCACCACGGACGAGATCGAGGCGTTGAAGAAGGACTCCCCGGAGTGGCTCCAGAAGGAGCGCGCCACCCAGGCCGAGGTCCGCAAGGAGACCGCACGCATCAAGGACCTCAAGGACAAGAAGACCGAGCAGTAGCAGCCGGGCCGTAGCAGAGCAGTACCCGTAGAACTCGTGCCGGACGCTGGAGGAGCCCCGTGCCGCTGCCCACACAACCGTTGCGGAAGCTGGGCTTCCTGACCATCGGCCTGTTCGACGAGGCCGAGCCCCGCGCGGGCCACGAGTCCACGCTGGAGATCATCGAACTCGGTGAGCGGCTGGGCTTCGACAGCGCGTGGCTGCGCCACCGCCATCTCCAGTACGGGATCTCCTCCCCCGTGGCCGTCCTCGCCGCGGCCTCGCAGCGCACCACCCGGATCGAGCTGGGCACCGCGGTCATCCCGCTGGGCTGGGAGAACCCTCTGCGGCTGGCCGAGGACCTGGCCACGGTCGACCTCCTGTCCGGGGGCCGCCTCAATCCGGGCGTCAGCGTCGGCCCGCCGATGCACTTCGACCAGGTCAAGGACGCGCTGTATCCGGACACCGCGGACGCCGAGAACTTCGGCCACGACCGGGTGAGCCGCCTGCTGGACTTCGTCCGCGGCAAACCGGCCACCGACTTCAGCGGGGTCGAGGGGTTCGAGGTGTTCTCCGATCGCGTCCAGCCGCACTCGGCCGGTCTGGGAAGCCGGCTCTGGTACGGCGGCGGCAGCCTGCGGTCGGCCCGGTGGGCGGGTGAGCACGGCATGAACTTCCTGACCAGCAGTGTCGTGAAGGCGGAGGAGTCCGAGGACTTCGCCGAGATCCAGCTGTCCCACGTACGCGCCTTCCGCGCCCATCACCCCGACGGCGAGCGGGCCCGCGTCTCCCAGGGGCTCGTCGTCATCCCCACCGACAGTGCCACTCCCGAGCAGCGCGCGAAGTACGAGGCGTACGTCGAGAAGCGGACCCCGCGCACCGCCACGCCGCACGGTCCCGCGCGCCTGATGTTCGCGCCGGATCTCGTCGGGACCTCCGCCGAGATCGCCGAACGGCTGTACGCCCAAGCCGCGTTCCGGGAGATCGACGAGGTCGCGTTCGCGCTGCCCTTCACCTTCGAGCACGCGGACTACGTGCAGATCCTCACCGACATCGCCACCGGGCTCGGCCCGGCACTGGGCTGGCGGCCGTCGGCCCACGAGGTATAGCGGGCCCTCCCTGCGGCGTGCCTCAGTCGCTGACCTTGCTGCGCGCCTGGTACAGCAGGTCGCCGTACTCGGGGTGGCGGGCGATCCAGCCGGCGTAGAAGGGGCAGGTGGCCAGCACCCGCAGGCCGGCGGCGCGCGCCTCGTCGAGGGAGACCCGGACCAGTGCGGAGCCGACACCCTTGCCCTCGCACTCCGGGCTCACCTCGGTGTGCACGAACGCGATGAGTTCCGTCGTGCGGATGTAGTCCGCGTATCCGGCGACCTCGGACGTTCCGTCGAGCCGGGCCTCGTAGCGCCGCGCCTCGGGAGCGTCGCTCACCTCCACCGCCATGTTCTTCTCCTTGCGTGCGTACCGTCGATCAAGGTCACGACCCTAACCCACCTGTTGGCCGAACCCGTCCGGTGCACACCCGTTGACCTGCCCGTACACGAGCGGACAGGTGGACGCCCACGGCGGAGTGGGCCGCAAGCCGTGACCGTGCCTGCGCCCGTACGTGCTCCTGCGGGTGTTTCCGCTCCCGCTTCCGCGGGGCGCCCACGTTTGGGTGATGAATGCTCGCCGACGGCACGCCCCGCCCCGAGCATGGCTGTAGGAGCGGCGAGGCCGCGCGATCGCGTGGCCGGATCTCCCGCTCGTCCGTCCATCACCTCTCCATCAGGGAGCAACCATGCGTGTGCGTACCATCCTTGCCGCCGGCGTCTTCGCCGCCACCGCGATCCTGGGCAGCGCCGGTGCGGCGATCGCCGACGACCACGACGAGCGCCACAACGATGGCCGCAACGACAGCCGCTACGAGGGCGGCTTCCGCGCGTGCGGCGTGTTCTCGGGCGCCGGTGACGGCCACGCCTACTACGGCAACGGCTGCGCCGAGTCCCACTGGGAGGGCGAGAACCACGGCTCCCAGTACGATGACGGTCACCACTTCGAGCGCTGACGAGCCGTAGCGCCGCCGTTCGGGGAACGGTCGTCATGACCGTTCCCCGACGCTCCGCACCGCGTGGGCCGCCGCGGGTTCAGGTGGTGTCGAGGCTCGCGGGGGCGTGCGGCGTAGCGTGTGCGCCCTCTGTTTCGGCGGCTCGGACCACCGCCTCCTTGAAGGTGGTGACGGGACGCAGGACCTCATGGGTGCCGTGGGCGCGGACCAGTCGCAGGGTGTCGGGCCGGCAGAGTACGCCCACGGTCGCCTCCCGGGTCAGGGCCCGCCGACGGAAACGTACGACCATGTTCAGGCCGGTGCTGTCCACGAAGGAGACGGCACGCAGGTCGATGACGTACGCCGACGCGCTCAGGGCGACCACCGAGTCCAGCCAGGTGCGTAGCCGGGCCGCGCAGGCCAGGTCGATGTCACCGTGCAGTTCCACGACGACCAGACCGTTCCCGTCGTACAGCCCGGAGTGTTCGGCGGGTGGTGGCCACGAGGCCGTGACGACGGGCTTCAGGTCGTTCATGTGCAAGCCGTTCCGCCCCGTTTCCGTCCGCGACTCCAGTCGTTCCCCGCGCAGGGCCGGCCGTGCGGCGTCCCGCGTCGACGGCCCTGTTCCGGCCCGGACCTGTGCGGCGGTGTGCGCGCTCCCCGCGCCGCACGAGCCCGTGCCGGAACTCCCCCGTGTCGGCTCCCCCTTGAACCGCGGGTGCCTACTGTTCTACCTTCGCCACATGGTCGGGGCATCAACGCCCGCTCACCAGCGAGACAACGAGCGGGCGGCAGTGGGGCCGGGTGGTGACAGTTGCGTCCACATCTCGCGCTGATCGACGACGACACCGACTTCGCACTGATGTGCCGTTCCTATCTGGAGCGTGAGGGCTTCACGGTCACCTGGGCCATGGACGCCCGGGCCGGCAGGGCCGTCATGCACAACGGCGGTTTGGATCTGGTCGTCCTCGATCTGGGGCTTCCGGACGGCAGCGGACTCGAACTGCTGCGGGCCCTGCGGGCCACCAGTCGTCTGCCGGTGATCGTCGTCAGCGGACGCGGCCACGAGACGGACCGGGTGGCCGGGCTGGAGATCGGCGCGGACGACTATGTCGTCAAGCCGTTCTCGCAGCGGGAGCTGGTGGCGCGGATCGGGGCCGTACTGCGCAGGTGCCGGCCGCCGGAGATCCCGGCCGTCCTCGACGTGGGCTCCCTGCGCGTCGACACGGCCGCGTGTCTGGCGAGCGGTACGGGCGTCGCTCTGAGCCTGCGCCCCAAGGAGTACGCCCTCCTGGAACTCCTCGCGCGCTCCCCCGGCCGCGTCTTCTCCGCCGAGCAGTTGCTGGAGCAGATCTGGGGTGCGTCCTGGCAGCAGTCCGCCACCGTGATCGAGCACGTGTACCGGCTGCGCGGAAAACTCGCCCGACTCCCAGTGCCCGCCCCGAGGATCACCACGGTGCGCGGCTACGGGTACCGCCTCGACCCCTGAGAGCCGCCGTGTCCACGACCAGTCCGTCGAGCAGTGCGTCGAGCAGCCCCGGCCCCTACCCCGTCCCGGATTTCCGGCAGCTCTTCGCCTTCGCGCTCTCCCCGTTGCTCATCCTGGCGCCGGACTTCGTCATCGTCGAGGTCAACCGCGCCTATCTCGCGGCCACCGGCAGGGGGCGGGACATCGTCGGGCGCCTCATCTTCGACGTGTTCCCCGACAACCCGGCCGACCCCTCGGCCGACGGCGTCGCCAACCTGCGCCGGTCGCTGGAGACGGTGGTGGGCACGGCGCGTACCGACACCATGGCGCTGCAGCGGTACGACATCCCGGCGGGCGAGGACGCCGACGGCGGGACCGGGTTCGTGGAGCGCTGGTGGAGTCCGGTCAACACTCCGGTGCTGGACACCGAGGGCCGGGTCACGCACATCATCCACCGCGTGGAGGACGTCACCGAGTTCGTGCTGGTGCGACGGGCCGGACACGAGAAGGAGCGGGCCGCCGCCGAGGCGCAGACCCGCGCGGAGGGAATGGAGATCGACCTGTTCGTCCGCGCACGGGCGATCCGGGAGGTCAACGAGCAGCTGCGGCGGCTCAACGGCGACCTCGACGCGGCGGGGCACCGGTTGCGGGAGGAGCAGCGCGCCAAGGACCGGTTCATCGCCACGCTCTCCCACGAGCTGCGCAACCCGCTGGCCGCGGCCACCGCGGCTACCGAGCTGCTGGGGCTCGACATGCCCGGCGGCCATCCCGCGCTGTCCGTCCTGGAACGGCAGCTCGGCATCCTGGCCCGGATGAGCAACGACCTGCTGGACGGCACCCGCGCGGTGACCGGACGTCTGGAGCTGGTCCCCGAGCGGATGGACCTGCGCTCGGCCGTCGAGAGCGCCTGCGCGGACATCCGGGGCCTGTTCGGACACGAGGGGCGCATGCTGGACGTCCGGCTGCCCGACCACCCGGTCCTCGTCGACGGCGACCGGCTGCGGCTGGCCCAGGTGCTGACCAACCTGCTGTCCAACGCGCTCAAGTACACGCTGCCGGGCGGCCGTACGGCCATACACCTGTGGGCCGGGGAGGGGCAGGCGAGGCTCACCGTCCAGGACGACGGGATCGGTTTCGAACCCGGGCAGGCCGAGGAGCTGTTCGGGGTGTTCATGCGGGCCGCCCCGGCCGGACCCCGGACCCCGGAAGGTCTCGGCCTCGGGCTCTCGGTGGTCCGCACCATTCTCGATCTCCACGGCGGCCGGATCTCCGCGCACAGTGACGGTCCCGGCACCGGTGCCTCGTTCACGGCCCTGCTGCCTCTGGCGGCGCCCGGCGACGCCCCTCCGCCGGCCCGCCCCGTGACGGCCCGTCGTGGGCGGAAGCAGCTGGCCGTCCTGATCGTCGAGGACAACACGGATCTCGCCGCGACCTACCGCACGCTGCTGGACCGCCAGGGGCACCACGTCACGGTGGTCCACACGGGCGCGGACGCCCTCACCGCGACCGACAGCCGCCTCTTCGACGTCGTCGTGTGCGATCTGGGGCTGCCCGACATGGACGGCTACGAGGTGGCCCGGACCGTGCGCTCTCGCCCGCAGGGTGCCTCGCTGCGCCTCATCGCGGTCTCCGGCTTCAGCCGCGGCACCGACCGTACGCTGTCCCGCGAGGCCGGATTCGACGCCCACCTGGCGAAACCCCTGCCGCTCGCGGACCTGCTGGACCTCCTGGAGGCCTGACCGTCCCGCGCCCCTGAGTGCCCGGGGTCGAAAGGACTCGCGTGGGTACCCGTATCTCATGACTGACGTGGTGGACTCCGACGAACTCCTGCGCCGTATCCAGCGGGCCCGCTCGTGGGCCGGCCGGGAGGAGCAGACATGGAAGGCCCGCAGCGAGGAGCTCAGGACCGGCGATCCGGACAGCTCACGCGACGCCGAGCTGCGCGGACACACCTATGAGGCCGTGCGCAAGGCGCTGGACGAGATAGTCAGCCCGGGTGTGCACGGCGCGGACGGCTGACCCCTCTTCACCGGTCCGTTTCGACGGTCCGTGCATGACCCGCCCGGCCCATGGAACTAGAGGTGGTCATGAGCACCCCGCAGGTCCCATGCGCCGAACCCGTCACCACGGTCCTCACCTGGCAGGTACGTCCCGGCCGTGAGGCCGAGTTCGAGGAGTGGACCCGGGGCGTCGCCGACTGCGTCTCGCGGTTCCCCGGCAGCCAAGGGGTGTCCTGGCTGCGCCCGGAGCCCGGGCACCGGTTCCACGCGGTGCTCCGCTTCGCCGATCCGCAGCGGCTCACCGACTGGCTGACCTCGTCCGAGCGCGCGGAGTGGCACGCGCGGATCGAGGGCATCGCCACCGAGGTCCGTGACGAACGCCAGTCGACCACCGGGATGGAGAGCTGGTTCCGGCTCCCCGGCACCACCGTGAAGGCCCCGCCGCGCTGGAAGATGGTCCTGACGACGTTCCTCGGCGCCTACCCGATGACGTTCCTCATCCAGTGGCTGGCGGCACCCGGTACGGCCTCGTGGCCCCTGCCGCTGCGCGCCGCCGTCTTCCCCGTCGTGCTGCTGCCCGTGCTCACCTACCTGATCATGCCGGGGCTCAGCCGGCTGCTGCGGCTGTGGCTGTACGGCACCCCCGACGACTGACGCCGTGAGCGGTCCGGTGCCGGTCCCCGTCACACGTACGCCGTATTCCCGTTGGCGGCGTTCGGCGAGGGCGCTTAGAAAGGTCGCACAGCAACTCTCGGGCCGCACGTCCGGGCCACGACAGCGACTGCACCCTCCGTAGGGAGCCGAGTATGACAACCCGTTCGCCTTTCGACGCCGATCGACCTGGCATATCTCCCGAGAGCGTGGTCGACGCCACCATCCCGCCGCTACCCGCCTCCGCCCCCTGGCACACCGTGCCGGACGAGGCGCCGGACAGGCCGGCGCGCAGAGCCGAGCGCCGGTACACCGACGCGGCGGACCCCCGGTACGCGGGGCCGGCCGATGCCGTCGAGCAGCGGTACGCGGACCCGGCCGACGCCGAGGAACACCGGTACGCCGACCCCGCCGACGAGATGGACCACCGGTACCCCGACCCGCTCGACGAGGTCGAGCAGCGGTACGCGGACCCGGCCGACGCCGACGAGCACCGGTACGCCGACCCCGCCGAGGAGATCGGCCACCGCCACCCCGACCCGTCCGACGAGGTCGCCCCGCGGTATCCCGACACGGCCGACAGGGCGCCCCGCCGCTACACCGCCGCCCCGGCCGACAGGGACAACCGGGACGACAGGGACGGTCGGGACCCCCGGGACGAGCGCGAGGAGCGCCGCTACGCGGGGCCCGCCGAGGAGGCCGACCGCCCGTACGCGGAACCGGCCGACGAGGCCCGCCGCGCGTACCCCGCCTCCGCCCCCGCCCCGGTCGCCCCCTCCCCGGTGGCCCAGGTCGACCAGCGGTCCACGGACTCGGCCGCCGAGTTCGACAGGAAGTACCCCGACCAGGGTGAGATCGAGGCCGATCCCGCGTACATCAACCCGGTCGACGGACTGGTGCACGCCGCGGTGGCCGACCGGCCACTGGAAGAGGTGATCGAGCTCATCGAGCTGCTGGAGCAGTCACCGGAGTACGCGAGGGCCACGGTCGACGCGCTGCGGGCGGTCGGCACGGACCGGTCCGTGGAGGACGTGAGCCGGCTGGTGGCCCTGCTGACCCGGCCGCCGCGGAACGCCGACAGCGCCGACGAGGCGATCCGCGCGGCGGCCGAGGGCCGGCCCGTGGAGGACGTCACCAGGCTGATGGCGCTGCTGCACCGCCCCCCGCTGGAACCCCACTGCGGCGAGGCCGCGGTGCGGGCCGCCGCCACCAGCCGGCCGGTGGAGGAACTCGTGGAGCTGATCGGCCGCATGGCCCATGAGCAGGGCGTGCGCGAGGGCCGGCAGCAGGGTAACCCGCCCACGCGCGAGGAGAAGAAGGCGGCCGAGGCGGCACGCGCGGCCTCGAAGGACGGGCCCCCCTCCGGGGACCGGCTGCTCGCCGAGGGCGGCACGGTCGCCATCGGCCGTACGGCCCGGACGCGCCGTAACCGGCCCGCGAAGAGCGTCGACTCCCCCGCCTGGCCGCGCCTGGCCGCGGCCCTGATGCTCGTGGTGTGCGGGCTGGCGCACTTCCCGCCGCACCGCGACGGCGCCTCCCTCAGCGCCTACGGATTCGTCATCGGCGCATGCGGTCTGTGCGTCCTGCTGGGTCTGGCACTGCTCCGCCGGAGCGTGCTGCCCGTGCTCGCCCTGGGGATCGTCGTTCCCGCGGCGCTCGCCGTCGCCCAGCTCCTGGACGGCCGTATCCAGTCGCGCGGCCTGTCCCGGGCCCTGGATCTGACGCTCGCGCCGCCGTGGCTCGCCGGTCTCGCGGCCGTGCTGGCCGCGCTGGCGGCCCTGACGGCGCTGGTCTCGCTGCTGGCCTCGTCGAGGCCCCGCCCGCGGCCGGACGTACGGCAGTTGGCCGGGCAGCCGGCCGAACCGGACCGGGCGGCGACGAGCTGACCCGGCGGGACGACGAACGGCGGCTGTCCGACACTCTCGGGTGTCGGACAGCCGCCGTTCGTCGTTCCGCCGCGCGGCTGTCGTCATGCCGCGCGACGGCCGCCCGTTCGCGCGGGGCGCTCCCGGCCTCCCGCGCACGGGCCCGTGCGGGCCTGCGCGGGAGCTTCCTGACCGCCGCGCGGCACGTATGTGCCTCCACTGAGGCGACGCAGCGGCGTCACTCGAATCCTGGCCTCCGGCTGCTGGGTGGTGTCCATGCGTCCACAGTGCGCCGGTGGTGCCGGAGCAACCAGGTCTCTCCTGGGGGCAGGACCGCGGATCCTGGTATCCGGACCACCGGTCAACGACGGCGCCCACCGGACAAGTGGCGACGGCCTTCAGCGTCTCAGCGCGGCCGCGTCTCCCATGACGATCACCGGGTGGCGCGCGGGGTCGACGGCACGGAGGAGGGCCTTCATGTGGTCCTCGCGCAGACTGACGCAGCCCTGGGTGGGGCCGCCGTGGTCGACGTGCACCCAGATGCCGCCGCCCCGGCCCGCTCCGAGGGGCCGCGTCCAGTCCAGCGGAGAGGTGCCTGGCTCGCGGTTGTAGTCGATGGCGATCACGTAGTCGAAGGAGCCGGCCAGCGGCTCGCCCTCGAAGCCGGTTCCGTCCACGGAGAAGCCGCCGGAGTGGTCGTACGGGAGGCGGGTGCCGGGATTGCCGCGCAGGCCGCCGGCGTCGGTGAGGGTGTACACGCCGACGGGTGAGCGGAGATCCCCGACCACATGACGGTCGGTCCAGCCCCTGAAGGCGTTGTGCGCGGGCCAGAGGGTCCCGGCGTGCCAGCCCGACGCCGTGCGTCTGTACAGCATCGCGGTGGACACGGCGGAGTTCCGCCCCCGGCCCGTGACCACGAGCACCTGACTCGTCTCGGGGGGAATCTCGGCCGCCGTCTCGGGGCCCAGGCCCGGCAGTTGCCGCGGTGCCACGTCCAGGGAGATCCGAGGTGCGGGGGCGGGCTCGGTCCCGCCGACCCTGGTCGGGTGCGCGCCCGGTGCGCGCTCCGGCGTCCTCGCCTCTCCGGCGCCGCAGCCGACAAGGACGGCGAGGAGGACGGCAAGGAGGAGGACGGCCGCCAGGACGGCGGCGGGACGGCGTCCGGCGCCGCGTGTGCTCGTGATCATGCGTCGACCCTGACCGACGCCTATGAGGAACTTGTCAGGCGCGCGGGATCACTCACCCCTCACGCTGGCACTTCCTCCTTCGAAACATTCGGCCCGTCTGACGATTATTCAGGGGAACATAGGCGGGAGATGGCCGTAGAGCAAGAGGATCCGTGCGACGCACGGGGCGACCCGGTCAACTTGAGCCAACCGAAACCCGGTGCGGCACAGCCCGTTGACGGTCCGTATGACGGGCCGTAAGGTCTGCGCAGCAATTCGGAAACATGCTCGAAACTTTCGATATCCCAGAAGGGGACGACATGCTCACCCGCACGTTCACGGACCACACGGTCACACCTCCGCCCCGCAGGTCACGGGCTCGAAAGGCCCTGGTGTTCGGCACGGCCGGCCTGCTCGCCGCGGCCGGCGTCACCACTCTCGCGGGAACGGCCACGGCGGCCGGTACGCTCGGCGCCGCGGCGGCCGAGAAGGGCCTCTACTTCGGCACGGCGGTCGCGGCCAACCACCTGGGCGAGGCCGCGTACGCCTCGACGCTCAACACGGAGTTCAACTCCGTGACCCCCGAGAACGAGATGAAGTGGGACGCCGTCGAGCCCAGCCGCAACTCCTTCTCGTACGGATCGGCCGACCAGATCGTCAGCCATGCCCAGAGCAGGGGCATGAAGGTCCGCGGGCACACCCTCGTCTGGCACTCCCAGTTGCCCGGCTGGGTCGGCGGGCTCGGCGCCGCCGACCTCAGGACGGCGATGAACAACCACATCACCCAGGTCATGCAGCACTACAAGGGCAAGATCCACTCCTGGGACGTCGTCAACGAGGCCTTCCAGGACGGCAGCAGCGGCGCCCGGCGCAGCTCGCCCTTCCAGGACAAGCTCGGCAACGGCTTCATCGAGGAGGCGTTCCGCACCGCGCGGACGGCGGACCCGGCCGCCAAGCTCTGTTACAACGACTACAACACCGACGGTGTCAACGCGAAGAGCAATGCCGTCTACAACCTGGTGAAGGACTTCAAGGCACGCGGCGTGCCGATCGACTGCGTGGGCTTCCAGTCCCACTTCAACAGCGCCTCCCCCGTGCCGAGCGACTACCGGGCGAACCTGCAGCGCTTCGCCGATCTGGGCGTCGACGTGCAGATCACCGAGCTGGACATCGAGGGCTCGGGCACGGCACAGGCCACCAGTTACACCAACGTGGTGAACGCCTGCCTCGGTGTCTCCCGCTGCACCGGGATCACCGTCTGGGGCGTCACCGACAAGTACTCCTGGCGCGCGAGCGGCACACCGCTGCTGTTCGACGGCAACTACGCCAAGAAGGCCGCCTACACCGCCGTACTCACCGCGCTCGGCGGCAGTGGCGGGGGCGGAGGCGGCGGAGGTGGCAACGCCGCCTGCACGGTCACGTACAGCAGGACGAACGACTGGAGCGACCGCTTCAACGGGCAGGTGACGGTGACCGCGGGCAGTGCCGGCATCACCGGCTGGACGACGACCGTCACGGTGACCTCTCCGCAGAAGGTCTCCACGACCTGGAACGGCACGCCCAGCTGGGACTCCAGCGGCACCGTCATGACCATGAAGCCCAACGGCAACGGGAGTATCGCGGCGGGAGCGTCGACGAGCTTCGGGTTCACCGTCATGAAGAACGGCAACTCCGCGGCGCCCGTGATCGGTTCGTGCAGCGCGTCCTGACACGTTTCCTGACGCGCTTCCTGATGTGCTTCCGGCGGGACCGGCGGTGCGAGGGCTGTGGCGTGGTGAAGAGATTCGTTGCGCCACATCCTTCGTACCGCTTCCCGCCTACCGCGTACCGCCGGAATGTCCGGTGCGGACCGGGCGTTGCTCAGCGCATGACCGATGACACCGGCCCCGGCCAGGACGCACTGCTCCGACTCCTCTCCGAGTACGACGGCGGGGTGCTGACGACGCTCAGGCGCGACGGACGCCCCCAGCTGTCGAACGTCAACCACGCGTACAGTCCCGACGAGCGGATCGTGCGCGTGTCGCTCACCGACGGCCGCGCCAAGACGCGCAATCTGCGCCGCGACCCACGGGCCTCGTACCACGTGACCAGCGCGGACCGTTGGGCCTACACTGTCGCCGAGGGCATCGCCGATCTCTCGCCCGTGGCCCGCGAGCCCGGCGACGAGACCGTGGAGGAGCTGATCCGGCTCTACCGGGACGTACAGGGCGAACATCCCGACTGGGACGACTACCGGGCCGCGATGGTCCGCGACGGCCGGCTGGTCCTGCGGCTTCATGTCGAGCGCGCGTACGGCATTCCTCTCGCCCGCTGACGGACACTCCGCCCGCCGACAACCCCTGTTTTTGGTCTGTACCTGACGATGGTCTACCGCTAGGCTCTGGCCCGCTGAAGATGAGAGCGCTCTCATTGTTCAGCTGTTCCGCCCCCACCTTGCTGGAACAACGAAGGGCTATCGCCTTGAGACGCACCACGACCCTGAGCACCGGCCTGGCCTCCCTCCTCCTCGTCGGCGCGTGGGCAACCGTCGCCGCCGGATCCGCCTCGGCCGCCCCCGCCCCCGAAACCACCCCCACCTCCACTTCCAAGGCGCCCGCCTCCGACGCCCTCATCGACGCCATGCGGAGGGACTTCGGCCTCACGCGGGCCGGCGCCGAGGCACGTCTCGCCGCCGAGAAGACGGCGACGGCCGCCGAACCGAAGGCCGAGCGCGCGGCCGGCGCCGCGTACGGCGGCTCCTGGTTCGACGCCGACAGCGGGAAGTTGACCGTCGCCGTCAAGAACGGCGCGTCCGCCGCCACGCTCGCCTCCGTACGCGACACCGGGGCGAGTGTCCGCACCGTCAAGTACAGCGCGCGGCAGCTCGACGCGGCCAAGGCGCGCATCGACAAGCTGGCCGCGCCGGACGGAGTCAGCAACTGGTACGTCGACGCCGAGTCGAGCTCGGTCGTCGTGGGCGTCGTCGCCGCGAAGCGAGCTGACAACGATGTCCGGGCGTTCCTCGCGAAGGCGCGGGCCAGTGGGCCCGTCCTCGTCGAGAAGACCGCCTCGGCGCCCGAGACCTTCGCGGCCGGGACCGTCGGCGGCGACCCCTTCTACACCGGCAACGTCCGCTGTTCCATCGGCTTCTCGGTGCACGGCGGTTTCGTCACCGCCGGGCACTGCGGTGGGGCGGGGCAGGGTGTCAGCGGCTGGGACCGCTCGTACATAGGCAACATCCAGGGCTCGTCGTTCCCCGACAACGACTACGCGTGGGTGAACGTGGGCAGCGGGTGGTGGACCGTGCCCGTCGTACTCGGCTGGGGTACCGTCTCCGACCAGCTCGTGCGCGGGTCCAACGAGGCGCCGGTCGGTGCGTCCATCTGCCGGTCGGGGTCGACCACGCACTGGCACTGCGGGAACGTGCTGGCCAAGAACGAGACGGTCAACTACAGCCAGGGTGCTGTGCGTCAGATGACCAAGACCAGTGTCTGTGCGGAGCCTGGTGACTCGGGTGGGTCGTTCATCAGCGGTGACCAGGCGCAGGGGGTCACTTCCGGTGGGTGGGGGAACTGCTCCACCGGTGGTGAGACCTGGTACCAGCCGATCAACGAGATTCTCAATCGCTATGGGTTGACGTTGCACACGGCGTGATGTTGGCGCGGCTTCGTCGGACGGGCTCCGTCGCTTGGAGGCGGCGGGGTCCGTCCTTGCCCGTTCGGGCCGTGCCTCGGCGCTCCGCGCGGGGTTTGCGGGGGTGACGGTTGGGTGTCGTGTGCGGGTCGGTGGGGGCGGGTCGCGCCGTTCCCCGCGCCCCTTGCGGGGGTGACGGTTGGATGTCGTGTGCAGGACGCTGGGGGTTGAGCGTGCCGTTCGCCGTGACCCTTGCGGGGGTGGTCGGGGGCGTGTGGTGGGGGTTCATCGGGCGTTCATCAAGGTTGTCGCTCATGTCGGTTCGCTGCGCGGGTCGGCGGCCTACGCTCGTCCGCGGCACTTCGCGGGGCCGGACCGTCGTCAGGCGGTCGGGCCCGTCGCTCGTCCACACGGAAGGTTTCCTCGCACATGGTCCTCAGATCCACCGCCGTGTCGCGGAGGTTCGGCAGGAGAGCCGCCGCTCTCGCGCTGACCACCGCGCTCGCCGCCGCACTGCCCGGGCCGGTCTCCGCGGCAGCCGACTCCGCCGCGCCCGCCCGCCCCACCGCGTACGTCGATCCGCTCATCGGCACGGCGAACGGGGGCAACACCTACCCGGGCGCCAACCTCCCGTACGGCATGATCGGTTGGTCGCCGACCAGTACCAGGGGCGACCAGACCAGCACGGGCGCGGCCAACGGCTACGAGTACGGGGCGACCCGGCTGCGCGGGCTGAGCCTCACCCATGTGAACGGCGCGGGCTGCAACCCGGGCGCCGCGGGCGACGTACCGATCATGCCGTTCGTCGGGGACGTCACCTCCTCGCCCTCGGCGGACACCAAGGACGCCGTCTACGCGGCGAACTTCTCGCACGCCGACGAGCGGGCCGTGCCGGGCCGCTACTCCGTGGGACTCGACTCCGGCGCCCGCGCCGACCTCGCGGTGTCGCAGCGGGCCGGCGTCGCCGACTTCACGTTCCCCGCCGACAAGCCCGCCAACCTGCTCTTCCGGGTCTCCAACTCGCTCAACGGGAGTGAGGACGCGGAGGTGGAGATCGACCGGGCCAACCGCAAGGTGACCGGGTCGGTGCTGACGGGCGCGTTCTGCGGCCGGCGCGCCAACGGCGGTGTCAACAACCGCAAGAGCTACTACCGGCTCTACTTCAGCGCTTCCTTCGACCGCGCCTTCGCCGGCACGGGTACGTGGCAGGACGGCACCCTCTCCCCCGGCGCCACCACGGGCGGTGGCGGCGAGGGGTACGCCACGGGCGCCGACCGCGCGGGCCGCGGCTCCGGTGGTTACGTCGGCTTCGACACCGGGTCCGACAACGATGTCCACATGCGGCTCGGCATCTCGTACGTGAGTCTCGCGGGAGCCGAGGCCAATCTTCGCGAGGAGATAGGGCCACGGGCGAGCGTCGACCAGGTGGCGGCGGCCGGGAGCAAGGCCTGGGACCGGGAGCTGCGTTCCGTGCGGGTAGGGGGCGGCAGTGAGGCCCAGCGGACCGTCTTCTACACCGCGCTCTACCACTCCCTCCAGCAGCCCAACCTGGTCAGCGACACCGACGGCCGCTATCCCGGCATGGACGGCAAGCCGCACCGGATCGAGCGCGGGCAGGGGGCGCAGTACAGCAACTTCTCGGGCTGGGACCAGTACCGGGCGCAGATCCAGTTGCTCGCCCTGCTCAAGCCGCGTATAGCCGGGGACTTCGCCCAGTCGCTCTACAACTTCGCGCGGCAGAACGGCGGGGTCTGGGACCGGTGGGTGCACATCAACGGCCCGACGCATGTCATGACCGGTGACCCGACGGCGGCCACGCTCGCCACCTTCTACGCCATGGGTGTACGCAACTTCGACTACCGCGGCGCCTTCGACTCGCTGGCGAAGCAGGCCACCGTGCCGCACCCGGACGGGCTCTCCGACGCGGGCTGCCCCGGCCAGTGCACCGGCCAACGGCCCAACCTGGCGCAGTACATGACCTCCGGGTACGCGGCGCAGGACGTCTGCCACTGCTGGGGCGGTGCCGCCGAGACGCTGGAGGACTCGGTCGCCGACGACGCGCTCGGCCGCTGGGCGAAGCTGCTGGGCCGTGACGGGCAGGCCGCCGACTTCGCCGAGCGCGGTGGCTGGTGGCGCAACGTCTTCAACCCGGCCGCGACGGACGGGGCGGGCACCGACGGCTACATCCAGGCGCGCAACCTGGACGGGTCCTGGGTCACGCCGTTCAGTCCGGGCAGCGACCGCGGGTTCGCCCAGGGCACGAGTGCCACGTACACCTGGATGGTGCCGCAGGACGTGCAGGGGCTCGCCGAGGCGATGGGCGGACGCGAGGTGGCCGCCGGTCGGCTCGACGGCTTCTTCCACAAGGCCGACGGGTCCTGGTCGGTGAAGGGCGGCGACGCGCTGCGCTACGACCCGACCAACGAGCCCGGCATCCACGCCCCCTGGCTCTACAACGCGCTCGGCCAGCCGTGGAAGACCCAGGCGACCGTCCGGCAGATCCTCGACACCGTCTACGGCACGGGGCCCACGGGGCTGCCCGGCAACGACGACCTCGGCACCATGTCCGCCTGGTACGTCTTCTCGGCCCTCGGCGTCTACCCGCAGACCCCGGGCAGCGCCGACCTCCTGCTGGGCGCGCCGCTGTTCCCGCACGCCGTGATCGACCGGCCCGGCCGCGACCTCGTCATCGACGCGCCCGACGCCGACGCCACGCACGCGTATGTCGGCGGAGTCCGGCTGAACGGCCGTACGCACGACCGGTCCTGGACGGACGGCAGCCTCCTGCGGACGGGTGGCACGCTCAGGTTCACGCTGGCGACGGAGCCCGACACCCGGTGGGCGACCGCGCCCGCAGGACTCCCCCGCTGATCAGCCGCTCGACAGGGGTGTGGCCCCGGATCCGGACGACGGATTCGGGGCCACACCGATGTCCAGCGTCCGGTCAGACCTTGCGGTACCTGGCCATGGCGAACGAGAACAGGCCGAAGAGCATCAGACCGACGGCTATCAGCACCAGCAGCCACGGGCCCGCCGGGGTCTCGGCGAACGAACGCAGGGTGTCGTCCATGCCCTTGGCCTTGTCCGGCTCGTAGTCCCAGGCCGCGCGGACCGCGAAGCCTCCGGCGACGGCGAACACCAGACCGCGGGCCACACCGCCGCCGACACCGGTCACGTCGACCGCCTGGCGCACCTTGCGCGACATCTCACCGAGCCGCATGTGCTTGTGATACTTCCGGCGGGCGGCCTGCACGACCATCCAGAGGCCCGCACAGCCGATCACCACGCCCGCCACGCCCACGAGCCACTGCCCGGCGGGCAGGTCCATTGCCTTGGCCGTGGCGTCCCGGGACTTGCCGTCGCTGGAACCGCTGCCGGCGGCCCCCGCGGCGAAGGAGATCACGGAGTAGGCGACGAAGCCGTAGAACACGGCCCGTGCCGCCGACGCGACCCTCTTCTTCGCCTTGTTGCCGTCGGGGCCCGCGGCGCCGAAGACCGCTTCGGAGAGCCGCCACAGCGCCATGCCGACCAGTCCGACGGCCAGCGCCCAGAGCACGACCTCCCCGAAGGGCTTCCCCGCGACCTCCTGGAGCGCACCGCCCTGGTCCGCCTGCTTTCCGCTGCCGCCGAAGGCGATCTGCAGCGCCAGCAGGCCCACCAACAAGTAGATGACACCGCGCGCGGTGAAACCCGCCCGCGCCGCCCCCTCTATGGCAGGGGCCGCCTTCTGCTTCCCCGCCCGGCTGCCTCGTGTCAACGTGCTTGCGTTCATCATTGCCTCCCGTCTCCGGTTGCCCCGGCTCGGCCGTACGACACCCGGCGGGCCGGGCCGGGCGGTACGTCCCTTTTCCGAAGCACTTCGGGGGGATCGAACATACGATGGGCGTGCAAGTGGAAGGGCGTCGCGCGCGACCGCGCGGGGGCGCCGACCTCTCGGGGTGGGAGACGAATGGCACAGGGCACAGACGCAGCACGGACCGTCATCCTGACCGTGGACGACGACCCGGGAGTTTCGCGTGCCGTGGCCCGTGACCTGCGGCGGCGTTACGGCGAGACGTACCGTATCGTGCGCGCGGAGTCGGGGGAGAGCGCTCTCGAAGCGCTGCGCGAGCTGAAACTGCGCGGTGATCTCGTCGCGGTGATCCTGGCGGACTACCGCATGCCGCAGATGAACGGGATCGAGTTCCTGGAGCAGGCCCTGGACGTGTACCCGAGTGCGCGCCGGGTGCTGCTGACGGCGTACGCGGACACGAACGCGGCGATCGACGCGATCAACGTGGTGGATCTGGACCACTACCTCCTCAAGCCCTGGGACCCGCCCGAGGAAAAGCTCTATCCCGTCCTGGACGACCTCCTGGCCGCCTGGCGGACCTCCGACCACCGGGCCGTCCCGGTCACGAAGGTCGTCGGTCACCGCTGGTCCGCGCGGTCCTCGGACGTACGGGAGTTCCTGGCCCGTAACCAGGTGCCGTACCGCTGGTACTCGTCGGACGAACCGGAGGGCAAGCGGCTGCTGGCCTGCGCCGGGCAGGACGGCGAGCGGCTGCCGCTCGTGGTCACGGCCGACGGGGCGGTGCTGGTGGAGCCCGACGATCAGCAGCTGGCCGCCCAGGTGGGTCTCGCCACGACGCCGACCGCCGAGTTCTACGACCTGGTCGTCATCGGCGGCGGCCCGGCCGGACTCGGCGCGGCGGTGTACGGCGCCTCGGAGGGGCTGCGGACGGTACTCGTCGAGCGGTCCGCGACCGGTGGGCAGGCGGGGCAGAGCTCGCGCATCGAGAACTATCTGGGCTTCCCGGACGGTGTGTCCGGGGCGCAGCTCACCGACCGGGCGCGGCGGCAGGCGTCGAAGTTCGGCGCCGAGATCCTGACGGCACGCGAGGTGACCGCGCTGGAGGTCACCGGGGCCTCGCGCACCGTGCGGTTCTCGGACGGTTCGGCGATCTCCGCGCACTGCGTGATCCTGGCGACGGGCGTCTCGTACCGACAGCTGGAGTCGCCGGGCGCCGAGGACCTGACCGGCTGCGGGGTCTTCTACGGATCGGCGCTGACCGAGGCCCCCGCGTGCCAGGGGCAGGACGTGTACATCGTCGGCGGGGCGAACTCCGCCGGGCAGGCCGCGATGTACCTGGCCAGGGGTGCGAAGTCGGTCACCCTGCTGGTGCGCGGCTCCTCCCTGACCGCGTCGATGTCCCACTATCTGATCGAGCAGATCACCGACGCGCCGAACATCACGGTGCGCACCGGCACGGTCGTCGACGCGGTGCACGGCTCCGACCACCTGGAACAGCTCACCCTGCGCGATCTGGAGAGCGGTCACACCGAACTCGCCGACGCCCAGTGGATGTTCGTGTTCATCGGGGCCGCGCCGCTGACCGACTGGCTGGACGGCACGGTTCTGCGGGACGAGCGCGGGTTCATCGTCGCCGGGCCCGACCTGGCGGTCGGCGGGGAGTCGCCGCCCGGCTGGGAACTGGACCGGCCGCCGTACCACCTGGAGACCAATGTGCCCGGGGTGTTCGTGGCGGGTGACGCGCGCGCCGAGTCGGCCAAGCGTGTCGCCTCCGCCGTAGGAGAGGGAGCCATGGCCGTGATGCTCGTCCACCGGTACCTGGAGCAGTCATGAGCGGGCGGCCGATGCCGTGCGACATCAAGGAACTCAGCACGCTGTTCCTGTTCGAGAAGCTGGACGCCGAGCAGTTGGGGCGGCTGTGCGGCGAGGGCCGGGTGGAGCTGTTCGAGCCCGGTCACGTCTACGAGGAGGGCGAGCCGGCCACCTGCTTCTTCGTCCTCCTGGAGGGCACGCTCGTCATGTCGCGGCGGGTCGGCGGTGACGACGTGGAGATCAACCGCACGTCCCAGCGCGGGGTGTACGCGGGCGCCATGCAGGCGTATCTGGCGGCCCCCGAAGAGGCGCGCTACAAGGGCTCGCTGCGGGTCACCGAGCCCTCGCGGTTCTTCATCCTGCCCGCGGAGACGTTCTCCGCGGTGCTGCGGGAGTGGTTCCCGATGGCCGTGCATCTGCTGGAGGGGCTGTTCTTCGGCAGCCAGAACACCCAGCGGACCATCGGGCAGCGTGAGCGGCTGCTGGCGCTTGGCTCGCTGTCCGCCGGGCTGACGCACGAGCTGAACAACCCGGCCGCGGCGGCGGTCCGGGCCACGTCCGCGCTGCGGGGCCGGGTGGCCGGGATGCGGCACAAGCTCGGCATGATCGCGGCGGGCCCGTACGCGCGCGACGCCCTGGAGACACTGGTCGAGATCCAGGAGCGTACGGCGGAGCAGGTCGCCAAGGCGACACCGCTGAGCCCGTTGGAGGCCTCCGACCGGGAGGACGCGCTGGGCGACTGGTTCGACGACCACGGCATCTCGGGCGGCTGGGAACTGGCGCCGACGTTCGTCCAGGCCGGGCTGGACATCGACTGGCTGGACCAGGTGGCGGCGACCGTAGACGACGGGACGCTCGAAGGTGCGATCAGGTGGCTCAACTACACGGTCGAGACCGAGTTGTTGATGAACGAGATCGAGGACTCCACGACCCGGGTCTCGAACCTCGTGAACGCGGCCAAGCAGTACTCGCAGCTCGACCGTGCGCCCTACCAGGTCGCCGATGTGCACGAACTGCTCGACAGCACCCTGATGATGCTCGCCGGGAAGATCGGCTCCGGCGTCCGGATCGTCAAGGACTACGACCGGTCGGTGCCCAGGATCCCCGCCTATCCGGGCGAGTTGAACCAGGTGTGGACGAACCTCATCGACAACGCCGCCTCGGCGATGGGCGGCGAGGGCACCCTGACCGTGCGCACCGCGCTCGAACGGGAGCAGCTGCTCGTCGAGTTCCGCGACACGGGGCCCGGGGTGCCGGAGGAGATCCGCGGCCGGATCTTCGACCCGTTCTTCACCACGAAGCCCGTGGGCGAGGGCACCGGGCTCGGTCTCGACATCTCCTGGCGCATCGTCGTGAACAAGCACCACGGGCATCTGCAGGTGCACTCCGAGCCCGGCGACACCCGCTTCCAGGTCTTCCTCCCGCTCACCGCGGAGGAACCCGACCCGGAGCCCGGCTCGCGGCCGGATTCGGCGCCGGATTCGGAGCCCAGGTCGGCTCCCGGCTCCGAACTCGTCGCGGAATCCCCCACAGAATCCACCACGGCATCCACTTCCACCGGATCCGACACCCCTCAGGAGGCGTCATGACCACCTCGGACACTGCCGGAATCGACCCGAGCATGCCGCCGAGCGGCCCGGGATGCGTCGAGTGCGAATCCTCGCAGGGCTGGTGGTTCCATCTGCGGCGCTGCGCCGGGTGCGGACACGTCGGCTGCTGCGACGACTCCCCCTCCAAGCACGCCACGGCCCACCACCAGAGCACGGGCCACCCCTTCATCCGAAGCTTCGAGCCGGGCGAGGCCTGGTTCTGGAACTTCGAGACGTCCGAACTGTACGAGTCCGGGCCCGACCTCGCCCCGCCGCTCAGCCACCCGGCCGACCAGCCGGCGCCCGGCCCCGCGGGACGGGTGCCGGCGAACTGGGCGCAGACGCTCCGCTGATCCGGCCCGCTCCCGCTCCCGCACCGCCTCGCCGCCGGTCCTCGGGCCGGGGTCGCGGGGTCGCGGGGTGGGGTGGAGGTCTCGGGACCAGTGGACTGTCGGTGGCGCGTGCCAGGATGGATCCGTGTCGACCACCGCATTCACCGCGCCGCTCAACGGACCCTTCATCGGGCCCTTCATCGGGCGTGCGGACGAGCTCGCCAGGCTGACCCGCGTTCTGGACCGGGCCCGGGCCGGTGAGGCACGCGCCGTGCTGGTCGCGGGGGACGCGGGAGTGGGCAAGACCCGGGTGCTGACCGAGGCCGCCGGGCATGCCGCGGCGGCGGGCACGACCGTGGTCACGGGGCACTGTGTCGACCTCGGTGACGTGGGTCTGCCGTATCTGCCGTTCACCGAGATCCTGGGCGTGCTCGCCGGGGACGAGCGGTTCTGCGGCACGCTGGCCGCGCATCCCGTGGTCGACCGGCTGATCGGACAGGGCGGGGACGGGGCGCGGGACGCGGGAGGCCGTCCGCAGCTGTTCGAGGGCATGGCCGCGCTCCTGGCCGAACTGACCCGGGCGGCCCCGCTGTTGCTGGTCCTGGAAGACCTGCACTGGGCGGACCAGTCCTCCCGCGACCTGCTGCGTTTCCTGCTCAGCAGGGGCATCCTGGGAGGCGCGGGCAGTGCGGGCGGCGCGCCCGGTCAGCGTCTCGCCGTCTTCGCCTCGTACCGCGCCGACGATCTGCACCGCAGACATCCCTTGCGGCCCCTGCTCGCCGAGCTGGTGCGCCTGCCCGCCATCGAGCGGCTGGAGCTGCGGCCGATGCCCGACGGCGAGGTGGCCCGGCTCGTCCGCTCGCAGCGGACGGCGCCGGTCCCCGACGCCACGATCCGCCGCATCGTCGAGCGCGCCGAGGGAAACGCCTTCTACGCCGAGGAGTTGCTGGCCGCCACCTCGGAGACCGTGCCCGGGGCCGCCCCCGCGGTGCCCAGCGGACTGGCGGACGTGCTGCTCAGCCGCTTCGAGCAACTGTCGCCGACCGCACAGCAGGTACTGCGCACGGCGGCGGTCGCCGGCCGCCGCGTCGAGCACGATCTGTTGCGCGACGCCGTGCAACTGCCGGAGGAGGAGCTGGAGTCGGCGCTGCGCGAAGCCGTCGGACGACAACTCCTCGTCGCCGGTGGGGGGTCGGGCAGGGACTCCGGCGGGAGCTTCGGCGGGAGTTCCCGTGGGGGCTCGGGCGGGAGTTCCGGTGGGGACAGCACCTACTCCTTCCGGCACGCCCTGATCCGTGAGGCGGTCTACGCCGATCTGCTGCCGGGTGAACGGGTGCGGCTGCACAGGGCGTTCGCCCACGTACTGGCCGGGCGGGGCCTGCCGGCCGAGTGCGCCGCGGAGCGCGCCCACCACTCGCGCGAGAGTCATGACCTGCCCGACGCACTGGCGGCCTCGCTGGAGGCCGCCGACCACGCGGCGCGGGTCCGCGCGCCCGCCGAGGAACTGCGCCACCTGGAGGCCGCCCTCGACCTGTGGTCGGCGGTGCCCGCCGACGCGCGGCCCGACGGCTTCGACACGGTCACCCTGACACTGCGCGCCTCGGCGGCAGCCGCCCACGCGGGCGACACCCACCGGGCGGTCTCGCTCACCCGGGCCGCGCTCGCGCGCATGGGCTCCGACGAGGACTCCGAACTGGCCGCCAGGGTCCGCTACACACTCGCGGGCAACCTCATGCGGATCGACAGCCTGACCGCCGCGTTCACGTACAGCAGTGAGGCCCTCGCGATGATCCCCGCGGACCCTCCCTCGCGTACGTGGGTGTGGGCCGCGTCCACCCACGTCATGGCGGCGCGGTACGTGGGCGAGGACGAGACCGCCCGTGGCGTGGCCCGCCGGGCCCTGGGCATCGCGGAGCGACTGGGCCTGCCCGACGCCCGGGCCGACCTGATGATCTCCCTCGTCGGTCTGGAGGGAGCGGGCCGGACCACCGCGGAAGGACGGGCCCGGCTGCGGGAGGCACGGGAGCTGGCCCGGCACGCGGGGAACACCTCGATCGAGATGCGCGCGCTGTTCAACCTCTCCATCGGCGCGTACGAGTCCGGCGACCTGGACGAATGCCTGACCTGGCTCTCCGACGGACTGGAGCGCGCGGATCATGCGGGGCTGCTCGCCTCGCCGTATCCGCTGGAGATGCGCTACCTGCGTTCGCTGGTGCTTTACTCCCTGGGCCAGTGGGACGAATGCGTCCGCGCCGCCGAGAGCGATGCCGAGCGGCTCCCCGCGGCGGGTGGCTACGCGATCGGCCCGGCGCTGTCGGTGGCGCTGGCACGCGGTGAGCAGGGGGCCGCCGAGCGGGCCCGGGCCCTCCTCGACGGACCGTTCGACTGGATGGCCACGCTCGTGGCGGGCATCCTGCTGACCGACGCGGCGGTCCTGCGTCACGATCCCGAGGTGGCCGTCGAACAGGTACGTACGAGCGTCGCGGCTCTCGTCGACGACTCCGGTACGACGCCCGATGTGGTGGTGCGGCTCGCGGCGCTCGCCCTGGCCCCCGTGGCGGACGCGGCCGTGGCCGCCCGGCTGGCGGGCGACGAGGAGGGCGTGCGGCGCTGGTCGGAGATCGGGGCGGAGCTGGTCGGGATGGCCCGGGTCACGGCTACGGAGGGCGAGGACGGCTCGCCCCAGGGTCCCGAGGGCCGTGCGTGGCTGGCGCGGGCCGAGGCCGAGTGGGCGCGGGGCCGCGCCGAGCCGGCCCCGCGGGCCCGGGCGGAGACCGGGACCGCCCGGGAGAGCGCGGAAGCCCGGGAGAAGGCGGAAGCGTGGGAGAAGGCGGTCGACGCGTTCGGCTACGGGGACGTCTACGAGCAGGCTCGCTGCCGGCTCCGGCTCGCGGAGGCACTGCTCGCGGCGGGGCGGCGCGAGGAAGCCGCCGGGCAGGCGCGGGCGGCCCAGGACACGGCCGTCCGGCTGGGCGCCGTGCCGTTGCGTGCGGACGTGGAGCGGCTGATCCGCCGGGCCCGCCTCGCGGAGACCTCTCCGGTGGAGGGCGTCCCCGCGCTGACCGCCCGGGAGAACGACGTCCTGCTGCTCCTCGCACGTGGCCGCACCAACCGGCAGATAGGCGAGGAACTGTTCATCAGCGGCAAGACGGCGAGCGTGCACGTCTCCAACATCCTCGCGAAGCTGGGCGCCGCGAGCCGTACGGAGGCGGTGGCCATCGCGTACCGCGAGGGGCTGGTCCAGGCGGAACCGACCGCCTCCGGCTGACCGGCGAGCGGACCTGCGACGGATCGGCGTGCGACCGGCGAGCGGATCGGCGCGTCGCTGCGGCTCGGGTGTGCCGCAGCGGCTGCGGGGTCCGGCGGATGGCTGTGTCATGGAGACAGGCTCACGCGGGGTCGGGCCGCCGTTTGTGTCCAGGGCAACCGGTTACACGAGCGGATGGCCCGCATTCGTACACGTACAAGCAAAGGTGGCTGTTCATGACGTCCGGCACGCATCTCGCTCTGACGCTCACTCTCACCGGCGGTTCGGCCGCCGACGCGCGGGCTGTCGTCCACACGCTCGAACCCGTCTTCGGATCGCCGGACACCCTGCCCGGCGACAACGGCGCCACGGTCTACACGGCCACCTTCGGCAGCGGCGGCGACGCGCCGACCGGCGGTGGCAGTGACAGTGACAGTGGCAGTGACGGCGAGACGGCCAAGCTCTCCACGTCCGTCACCGTCACCCTGCAGGGCAGCCCGGAGGCGGTGCACCAGGCCGACGAGACGCTTTCGGCGGCGTTCACCGTCCACGAGGAGGGGGCGGCCTCGGGCGACCAGGAGCAGGAGCGGGAACTGCGCCTCGAACCGTAGGTCCACGCCGTATGTCCCCGCCGTGGGTCCATGCCGAAGGTGCCCGCCCTGGTTCCTGTGCGTCCCTGTCCCGGCTCCCCGTGGCGCGCTCTCACCCGTCGGGCCCAACCGGGCCCGACGGCGTCACCCGCTGAGCCGTAGCGTCCGCATCTGTTCGTCGAGGGGCGCGAGACCGACATCGCGGCGCCGCTCGTCGAGCGTTTCGGGCCGGCGGACCGGATACGGACAGCAGGTCACGGGGTCGATACGGGTTCCGTAGAACTGCGGCTGCCCCAGTTCCACGGCGCAGTGGTCGGCGATGTACGCGTGATGCGGCGCCGGGCAGCGTCCGTCCGCCACGGCCTGGGCGATCAGGTCGCGGCACATGACCTGGAAAGCGGGATCCGGGGCGTGCAGCAGGATCATCAGGGCCGCGGTCGAGGCCGGCGCGCCGACCAGGTCCGCGGTCGGCCAGGCATGGCGCCGGACGATCGTCCTGAGCGCGTCGGCGTTGCCCTTGCGGCACTGCGCGAGGCGGTGCCGCGCCGCCGGTGTGGGTCTGCGGTGCGCCTCCCCCGTCGCCCGGTGGTCCTCGTCCACCCGGCGGAGCAGTTCGCGGGCGAGGGCGGTCGCGAGCGCGGGGAGAACGATGGGGTGGCCCGCGCCCGTCGTGGCCGCGTTCCCTCCCTGTTCGCCGCTGCCGGGAGCGGTCATGGCAGCTGCCGAATGTCCGACGAGAACCACACCCGCTTCCCCGTCCCGCCGGGTTCCGTGCCGCGTACCTCGTGGTCGATGCGGCGCACGTCGGCAGCGAGTGCGGGCTGCGCGATCAACTCCGGTGGGTGCGACCGCCGTTGTCGCCTGTCCGGTCGGCGGGTGACCGACGCCCCGTAAACCGCGGCCGGGACTCTGCCCGGGTTCCTCGGTTGTCCGTCACTCACGGTGGCCATCCAGGTCTCGCCTCATGCTGCTGCGGGTTCGCCCGCCACGCCGAGGGCGCCAAGTGCGCTGCGACCGAGCGCCGTTGTGCGCCGTCGCCGCCGGACTGTGCGGCACGTCACTCGGTCCCTATGATTGCGTACACACTCAACTCGTAACAAGCGTTCTGATAATTTCAGAACGATCCGCACGGCTCTGTCTGTGTCAGGTACGGCGTGGCACACTGCTGGCTGTGACGGCCGTTCCGGGAGGTAGGACGTGAGCGCCCACCGCTCCGGCGGCAGCGCGCCGACCGTCCTGCGGATGGTCCTCGGAAAGCGGCTCGGGCACCTGCGGGAACGGGCGGGGATCTCCTTCGAGGACGCCGCCCGGGCCATCGAGGTCACCCCTTTGACGGTCCGTCGGATGGAGAAGGCCGAGGTCGGCCTCCGCATCCCTTACGTCAGGGAGTTACTGCGCGTCTACGGAGTCCCCTCCGCGGAGGTGGACGACTTCCTCACGATGGCCCGGGAGGCCAACCGGCCCGGCTGGTGGTACTCCTACCGTGACGTGCTGCCGGACTGGTTCAGCGCGTACGTGAGCCTGGAGAGCGAAGCCGGCGTCATCCGTCTCTACGAACCCCACTACGTCCCGGGCCTGTTGCAGACGCACGACTACGCGGCCGCGCTGATGCGCGTCGGCTTTCCCAACGCGGCCAAGGAGGACGTCGCCCGCCGCGTCGACCTGCGTCTGCGGCGGCAGGATCTGCTCGCCAAGTCCGACGCCCCCGCGGTCTGGGCCGTCCTGGACGAGACCGTGCTGCGCCGGCCGGTGGGCGGGGCCGAGGTGATGCGGGCCCAGATCGACCGGCTGATCGAGGCCCTGGACATGCCGAAGGTCCGCATCCAGATACTGCGCTTCTCGGTGGGCGCGCACCCCGGCGCGTTCGGGCCGTTCCACTACTTCCGCTTCGGCTTCTCCGAGCTTCCCGATGTCGTCTACACCGAGAGCCTCGTCGGCTCGGTCTATGTGGACCAGCCCGCCGACGTCGTGACGTATCTCGAAGTACTGGACCGGATGTCCGTGCAGGCGGAACCGGTCGCCCGGACCAGGAGCATCCTGGGTGAACTGCGTAAGGAGTTGTGAGCCATGACGTCCACGGACCCCGTCCACAGCGGCATGCCCGCCATCGAACTGGGCGCCGAGGGCTGGGAGAAGCCCTGGAGCGGCACCAACGGCGGCAGCTGCGTCGAGGCCAAGCGGCTCGCCGACGGGAGCGTCGCCCTGCGTCAGTCCAAGGATCCGAACGGGCCCGCGCTGGTCTATACCCGGGACGAGATGATCTCGTTCCTGGAAGGCGCGAAGTCCGGCCGGGCCGACTTCCTCGTCGCCTGACCCGCGCTCCCGCCCTAAGCCGCAACAAGGCGCCCCTGCGCAGTAGTTGACGATATGTTGGGAATGACCGGCGACGCACGGCAGGAGATTCCTCATGACGGACGGCCAGCGCACCCCCGACCAGGACGCCTTGTCGAAGATCGACACCTCGGTGCCGCATTCCGCCCGCATCTGGAACTACTGGATGGGCGGGAAGGACAACTACGAGGTCGACCGGGAGGCGGGGGACGCCTACCGCCGGATCGCGCCGAACATCGAGACGATGGCCCGCGCCTCCCGCGGCTATCTGATCCGTACCGTGACGTTCGTCGCCGGCGAGCTGGGCATCCGCCAGTTCCTGGACATCGGCACCGGTCTTCCCACGTACGACAACACCCACCAGGTCGCCCAGCGGGTGGCGCCTCGGGCGCGGATCGTCTACGTGGACAACGACCCGCTGGTGCTGCGGCACGCCCAGGCGCTGCTCACCAGCACGCCCGAGGGTGTCACCGACTACATCGACTCGGATCTGCACGAGCCCGGGAGGATCATCGAGGCGGCGGGCAGGATCCTCGACTTCGGGCAGCCCGTCGCGCTGATGCTGATGGGCATCCTGGGCCACATCCAGGACTACGAGGAGTCCAGGTCGATCGTGCGCCGCCTCCAGGCCGCCCTGCCGTCGGGCAGCTACTTCGTGCACTACGACAGCACCGACACCGACGCCGAGCTGCAGCGGGCCCAGGAGGGCTACGACGACACCGGTGCCGTCCCGTACGTGCTGCGCAGCCCCCGGCAGGTCGCCGCGTACTACGACGGCCTGGAGCTGCTGGACCCCGGCATCGTCTCCTGCCCGCTGTGGCGTCCCGAGCCGGGCACCGACCCGCAGCCGACGGACGTGTACGGCGGCGTCGCCCGCAAGCCCTGACACCCCCCGTCGGTGCCAGGGCCCGTCCGCGGACGGTCGGTGCGGCCGGTCAGGACCGTGCGGCCGGCAGGATGTTCTGGTTCAGCCGGAACAGGTTGCCCGGGTCGCGGTCGGCCTTGATCCGGGCCAGGCGCGCGTAGTTGTCGCGGTAGCCGGCGCGGACCCGCTCCTGTCCCTCGTCCATCATCATGTTCACGTAGGCGCCCCCCGCCGAGTACGGGTGCAGGGCCTCGAAGTAGTCGACGGTCCACCGCCTGATGAGGTCGGCGTTCGCCGGGTCGGGGTCCACCCCCGCGTACACCGAGGCCCAGCGTGCGTCCCGGTAGCTCCAGGCGGTGTCCGTCGGGGCGTGGTCGTGGACGGCGCCGTCGATCGGGTACAGGTGGAACGTCGACTTGAGCGTGGGCAGTCCCGCCCCGAACTTGGCGTGCTGGTCGATCGCGTCGCCCGGGATCTCGTTGACGAAGTCGGCGCGCCAGTACCACTGGTCGCCGGGCGGGTAGAGCCCGTCGAAGGCCGACTGGATCGCGGGGTACGGCATCGGCGCGGGGCCGTGCAGCATCGGCTCGGGCAGCGCGGCGAGCAGGGGCGCCATCAGCCGGGCCGCCGTGTCCGCGTCGTCCCCGGCGTAGCACCACACGACACCGCAGGCCTTGCGTCCCTGGAGCTCCTCGGGGAACGGCGGGGCCGGCGGGACGGCGCCGAACAGGAAGAAGCCGTTCAGTTCGCGGGGTGCGTGGGGAATGAAGTCCCGGTAGGCGGTGAGGACTTCGGCGGCCTGCTCGACGGGCCAGAAGGTGGGTCCCGCGACGACCGTACTCACCTCGTGCAGCCGGAACCGGAACGAGGTGACGACGCCGAAGTTGCCTCCGCCGCCACGGATCGCCCAGAACAGGTCGGCGTTGTCGTCGGCGCTCGCGCGCACCTGTGTGCCGTCGGCCAGGACGAGGTCGGCCTCCAGGAGGTTGTCGATGGTCAGCCCGCACTTGCGGCTGAGGTGGCCGAGGCCGCCGCCCAGGGTGAGGCCGCCGACTCCGGTCGTGGAGATGATGCCGCTCGGTGCGGCCAGCCCGTGCGCGTGGGTGGCACGGTCCACCTCGCCCCAGACGCAGCCCGCGCCGACGCGTGCCGTCCTGGCGCGGGGGTCGATCTCGATGTCCTTGAGCGGGGACAGGTCGACGACCACGCCGTCGTCGCAGGTCCCGAGTCCCGCTCCGTGATGCCCGCCGCCGCGGACCGCGAGCGGCAGGTCGTGGTCGCGGGCGAAGCCGACGGCCCGGGCCACGTCCTCGGTACCGGTGCAGCGGGCCACCAGGGCGGGCCGCCGGTCGATCATCGCGTTGTAGACGGCGCGGACCTCCTGGTAGCCGGCGTCCTCCGGGCCGATCAACTGCCCCTTGAACCCCGTGAGTTCCTGGTGTGCCGCTTGTGCGGGCGTGACGGACATGGCATCCCCCGATCCGGGGCCCTGTTTTCCGGGCCCCTCCGATGGACCTGTTCTAGTCCTGCGGCCCGGACTCAGGTATCCGTCCCCGCCACTCAGCTCGACGTCCTCGCCTACCTAGGTCTGTCTGTGGCCGTCCAGGTGCGCCCGCATCCGGCGTATCTCCACCTACGACTCACGGCTCGGCAGGATTCCGAGCTCCGCGGCACGGGCGGCTGCCTCGCGCCGCGAGCGGGCGCCGAGCTTCTCCAGGACGGCGGCGACGTGGTTGTCGACGGTACGGACCGATACGACGAGCCGCTCGGCCATCTCCGGGTTGGTCAGACCCTGGGCCAGCAGCCGCACGACCTGCAGTTGCCGCTCGGTGAGGCCGGCGGGGTTCTCCCGGGTGGCGGCGAGCGGCCCGCGCGGGATGCGGCGGACGCCGAGATGCCGCAGCTCGGAGCGGACCAGCCGCGCCAGGGGTTCGGCGCCGAGCGCGTCCAGACCCGCGAGGGCGGTGAGCTTGTCGTCCGGGTCCGGGCTCTCGGCGAGGGCGGCGGCATGCTCGTACGGGCAGCCGGCCGCGTGCCACGCCCGGGCAGCCTCCCGCCAGCGGCCGGCGCTCTGGAGGGCGTACGGGTGGTCCGAGCCGTCCGCCGGTACGGGGTGTCCGGCCCTGGTGAGCCAGTAGCCGAGTTCAACGCGGTGCGGGACGACGTTCAGCCGGCGTGCCTGCTCGAAGGTGTCACGGGCGAGTTCGGCCACGGCCGCGTGATCGCCGCGGAGCCAGGCGGCCTCGGCCCGGGCGGCGGCGACCGGGCCTGTGCGCTGGAGTTCACGGGTGCGGACGGCGATCTCCCAGGCCTCGTCGAGCAGTTCGTCACCGCCCTGGCGACCGCGCCGGACGCGGACCCGGGCGAGGACGGTCAGCGCGGGGCAGCGGGCGGGGACGAAGTCGTGGGCGCCGATCTCGGCGTGCCGTTCCGCCTCGTCCCAGGCGCCCGCGGCGAACTTCCGCAGCCCCATGGCCACATGGAGATAGCTGAGGAAGCCGACGTGCTCCGCCCGGTCGGCCAGCTCCATCCCTGGGGCGAGGTAACGGTCGGCCTCGGTGTGGTCGAGGCGTTCGAGCAGCGTCCAGATGAGGTTGGCGTACGAGCGGCAGGCGTGTTCGACCTCGCCCGCGGCCAGCGCGACCCGCAGGCTCTCCTCCAACTGGGCGCGGCCCAGCGGGTCTCCGGCGCGCCAGCGGGCGGAGCCGACGTTGTTGAGGGCGTGCGCGAGGATCGCATGGTCGCCCGTACGACGGGCCAGGAGGATCGCGCGTTCGCCGAAGTCGACGGCCTGGGTGGTGCGTTCGGACAGCATGTGGAGCTGGGAGGTGTTGCTGAGCGCGAGTGCGAGCAGCCGTTCGTCGCCCGCCGCCTCCAGGACGGCGATGGCTTCCCGCGCGGCACGCTGGGCCTCGTCCGCGTTCCCCGCCCACCAGTGGATCCGTGAGAGCCAGCGCAGGTCGGCGCCGAGCGCCCGGGTGTCGCCGAGGAACCGGCGCAGCGCGACCGCGTCCCGTTCGGCGTCCACGGCTGCCGCGGAGTCGGCGATGGTGTAGCTCTCGATGGCGAACCGCTCCAGCAGATCGGCGAGTTCGGCCGCGTCGAAGCGGTCGCGCTGTCGCAGGACGAGTCGCAGATGGGCCGCGGCCTCCCGGTGCGCACCCGCGTCGGCGGCGTCCCGGGCGGCATCGGGTCCGTACCGTGCGATCGCCTCCTGGTCGCCGGCCTGGGCGGCGTGGTGGACGACGCGGGCCGGATCGGAGCCCGGTTGCACGACAAGTGCGGCCAGGACCTGGCGGTTGAGTTCGATGCGCCGTGCGGCGGGCAGCGAGTCGGCGACGGCCCGGCGGATCAACTCGTGGCGGAATCCGGCACGTTCGGGGCTCACGGTGAGCAGCCCGCGCTGTTCGGCGACCGCCAGTTCGGCGACACCGCCCGGCAACAGCGCGTCGACGAGGCGCCGTTCGACGGCGGAGGGCACGACGGCGAGCTGTTCCAGGGCGTCCCGGGTACGGTCGTCCAGGTCGCGCAGCCGGGCGAGGACGGCGTCCACCACCGTCGGCGGTACGGCTCCGGTGCCGCCGGCCGCCACCACCTCGGCGACGAAGAACGGGTTGCCGGAGGTGACCTCGTACACCTCCGCCGGATCCAGGCCGCTCACCGCGCTGAGCCTGTGCACGGCGTCCGGAGAGAGCCGGGACAGCGGCAGGCGGTGCACGCGTTCGGCCCGGGACACCTGGCCGAGGAGGTGGTGCAGGGGGTGGCGGCGGTCCAGCTCGTCGTCGCGGTAGGTCAGGACCAGTACGGCCGGCAGGCGTTCCACCCGGTGCACCAGGAACCGCAGGGCGTCGAGGGAGGCCTCGTCGGCCCAGTGCACGTCCTCGACGACGAGGACGGCCGGGTGCGGGGCCGCGGTGAGTTCCGCCCGCAGCGCGTCGTAGACCCGGGGACGGTCGCCGCCCGCCGTGAGCGCCCGCGCCAGTTCCGCGCCGACACCGCCGACGAGATCGCGGAAGGGGCCGAGCGGCCGGCGTGTCGCCAGGTCGTCGCACTCCCCCACCAGGACGCGGGACGCGGCGGACAGCACTCCGGGCATGGCCTTCACCAGGCTCGACTTGCCGATGCCCGCCTCGCCGTGGACGAGCACCACGGAACCGGCTCCGTCGGCCGCCTCCCTGGCGGCCGAGGCCAGCCGGTCGAGCTCGTGCTCCCGTTCGAGGATCCCCCCATCCACGGCGCCATGCTGGCACACGCACGCCTCTTGAAGCCCCACAGCGGCACCCATAGGATCGTTCAAGAATTGTGTGAAACGTTTCAAGCGGATTACACGTCTCCCTCGCGCCTCTCCTCCCCCCACCGACCGCTCCGTTCACCCGCACCCGCGCACGTACGCAACCAAGGGACACCACATGACCAAGGGTTGGAACCGCCGCGCTTTCCTTCGGACCTCGGTGGCCGGAGCGAGCGCCTCCGCCGCCCTCGCCTCCGGCACCACCGCAGCCGCCGCCTCGGCCCCGGACGCCGGCGCGGCACGGCCGGGCAGGCTGCACATCGAGCGCACGACCGTCGAGTACGCCGAGACGTTGCTCGGCACGGAGGTGGAAAAGCCGCGGCTCACCTGGGAGTTGGCGGCCGACGGACACGGAGCCCGGCAGAGCGCGTACCGCGTGAGAGTCGCGCTGAGCGAGAAGGGCCTGCGCGAGGGACGGCCCGCGGTCTGGGACTCCGGCCGGGTCGCGTCGGACCGCAGCGTCGGAATCGCGTACGAGGGGCCCGCCCTGAAGCCGCGCACCCGCTACCACTGGCAGGTCAGGGTCTGGGACGGCAAGGGCCGACCGTCGGCGTGGAGTGCGCCGCGCTGGTGGGAGACAACGTTGTCCAAGGACTCCTGGCAGGGGTTCTGGATCGGTGCGGCTGCCGCGCCCGAGCCGCCGGCGTTCGACGGCGCGTCCTGGATCTGGTCGCCCGGAGCGACCTCCAACGACGCCCCGAACGGGCCTCGTTGGTTCCGCGGAGCGCTCACCGCGCCCGCGGGTGCCGAGGTCCGAAGAGCCACGCTGCTGGCCACGGCCGACGACGACTTCACCCTGTATCTCGACGGCGTCCAGGTGATGCACCAGGACGAGCAGACCGACGCCTGGCGGCAGGGCCATCTCCTCGACGTCACCGAGGAGGTGAAGGCAGCGGGCTCCGGTCCCCTGGTGGTCGCCGCCCTCGCGACGAACCGCGGCAACGCGTCGGTCAACCCCGGCGGACTGCTCGTACGGCTCCTCCTGGAGCACGGGACGGGGACCGCGGAACTGGTCACGGGCGAGGGCTGGCGAAGCGCCGACACCGAGCAACAGGGCTGGCAGCAGGCGGAGTTCGACGACTCCTCGTGGGCCGCGGCGGCCGTACTCGCCCCGTACGGGCAGGGCCCCTGGGGCGCCGGCGTGTCGATCGCGGCGCCCGAGCAGCCCGCCCCGCTCCTGCGCCGCGAGTTCACCGTCACCAGGCCCGTCTCCCGCGCCCGCCTCTACATCAGCGGACTCGCCTACTACGACGCCGAGATCAACGGCGAACGCGTCGGCCGCCAGGTCCTCGACCCCGGCTTCACCGATTACGACGAGACCGTCCTGTACGCCGTCCACGACGTGACGGACCACCTGCGCCGGGGCGCCAACGCGATCGGAGTGACCCTCGGCCGGGGCTTCTTCGGCATGACGACACCGAACGTCTGGAACTGGCACCGCCCGCCGTGGCACGACGAGCCGCGCCTCCTCGGCCAGTTGGAGATCGACCACCCCGACGGCTCACGCACCACGGTCGCCACGGACGGCGACTGGCGCATCACCGACGGCCCGACCCGATCCAACTCCCTGTACGCGGGCGAGAGTTACGACGCCCGCAAGGCACCCGGCGCCTGGACCCGCCCCGGCTTCGACGACAGCGACTGGCAGCGGACGGAACGCCGGGACGCCCCGAAGGGCACACTGCACGCACAGCCCCACGACCCGATCCGGGTCATCGAGACCGTACGCCCCGTCGCCGTCGAGGAGTTGAGCGAGGGCGTGTACGTGGTCGACATGGGCCGTACGATGGCCGGCTGGACGCGGCTGAGCGTGCGCGCCCCCGCCGGGACGAACGTACGCCTGATCCACGGCGAGAAGCTGAAGTCCGACGGAAGCGTGCACGCCGAGACCGGGCACGTACCCGGCCGGTTCCAGACCGACGAATACGTGTGCGCGGGCGGCGGCGCCGACGAGGTGTGGGAGCCCAAGTTCTCGTACAAGGGCTTCCGATATGTGCAGGTCAGCGGGCTTCCTGCGAAACCCGAGCCGTCTCGGCTGCTGGGCCGCGTCGTGCACACTCCGGTGGAGGCGACAGGTTCCTTCGCCTGCTCCGTGCCGTTCTACCAGCAGCTGGAGCGCGCGATGCGGCGCACGCTCCTGAACAACCTGCACGGTATCCCGACGGACACCCCGATGTACGAGAAGAACGGCTGGACCGGCGACGCCCAGCTGGGCGCGCCCGTCATGGCGTACGCGCTCGGCGTGCACCGCTTCCTCTCCAAGTGGCTCGGCGACCTGAAAGACAGTCAGAACGGGGACGGACAGCTGCCGGTGATCGTGCCGAGCGGCGGCTGGGGCTACGGCGACCTCGGCCCGTCTCCCGAGTGGACGACGGTGTACCCGTTCCTGCTGCGGGAGATGTACCGCGTGTACGGGGACGAGCGGCTGGCCCGCGACCACTGGACGCCACTCACCCGCTATCTGGACTGGGAGATATCACGGTTGAAGGACGGGCTGGCCGTGACCGCGCTCGGCGACTACCTGCCGCCCGGGTACGGCGGAAACCCGCCCGAGGACACCCGGCTCACGGCGACGGCGTATCTGCACCGGGCGCTCACCGGCACGGCCGAACTCGCCGACCTGCTCCACGACTCGGCGGTCGCCACTCGCTATCGCGGGGCCGCGGCCGGGCTCAAGGAGGCCTTCAACGCGGCTTTCCTGGGCCCGGACGGCCACTACCGCACGGCGAAGGATCCCGGATACCGGCAGACGAACAACTGCATACCGCTCGCCTTCGGACTGGTCCCGCCGGGCGCGCGGGCCAGTGTCGTCGACTCGCTGCTCGCCGACATCGAGGAGCGCGGCAACCACCTCAACACCGGCGCGCTCGGCACCAGCGTCCTGCTGCGGCAGCTGTCCGCGCAGGGGCATCCCGAGGTGGCCCACGCGATCGCCACCCAGCGCACGTATCCGAGCTGGGGCTACTGGTTCGAGAACGGCGCCGACACCATGTGGGAGATGTGGCCGGTCGACTCGCGCTCCCGTGACCACTATTTCCAGGGCACGGTCGTGCAGTGGCTGTACGAGAACGTGGCCGGACTCCGCCCCGGCGACGCCGGGTACCGGACCTTCACCGTGCGCCCCGACGGCCGTACGGGAGTGGACTGGGCCCGCACCTCCGTCCGGACCGTCCGCGGAGAGGCCTCGGCGGCCTGGTCGGTCGTGGACGACTCGGTACGGCTCTCGGTGCGCGTGCCGGTGGGATCCACCGCCGAGGTGCATGTGCCGGCACCGGCGCGGTCGGCGGTACGTGCTCCGGGCGGGGCGGAGTACGTGCGGGTGGAGCCAGGGTTCGTGGTGTACGAAGTGGCGCACGGGGGCTGGGAGTTCGTGGGCCGGGCCGCCGGCTGAGCGGGCCGGGCCGGGCCGACGCGGTGTGACCGGCCCGCCCCGCAGAGGGCGGTCGGACCGGCCCTCGCCGAGCGCGGGTACCGGGTGATCGCCGCCGGTCTGCGGGGGCAGGGCGAGTGCGGTCCGGCGCCCTTCGCCCGAGACCTCACGGACACGCTGCTTCAGCGGGCCGACGTGGGGATCGGGCACTCACGAGGCGGGCTCGCCCTCTCACCGGCGCCGGCCCGGCCGCGGCCTCACCACGCGGCGCACCGGGCAGCGCACCGCGCCCCGGCGTGGGCGACGTCGTCGTCGGGCGCGACCGGCCGAGCGCCTTGACGGTGTGGAGGACGTGATCGTCCTGGATCAAGGCACGCTCGTGCTCGGGCCATTGGCGCGCGGGGCGCTGTGGCCGTTCCGTTCAGGGAAGAGAGGTACGGGCGCGTCGGTCTCAAGACATGCCGCACGAGATTCTTCGGCTTTCTGACCCCGGCCCGGCCCGTCAGGCTCCGGGCCGCGCCCCGGCCGCCGTGCGGGCTTCGAGGTCCGTACGGGTGTCGTTGCCGTACACGCCCGTCTCGTCCCCCCGGATGCCGTACCAGAGCTGGAAGCGGGCCACCGCCGCCGTCAGCGTGGCGTCGTACACGCCGCTGGGCGTGCCCTGGTCGTACACGTCGGGGATACGCAGCAGCCGTTCCTGCAAGTCGCTGACCTCCGGGCCGCTGTCGCCCTCGCGCAGGGTGCCGGGGCCGTCGGGGTCGACGCCCGCCGGGCCGCCGCCTTCCTGTGCGGGGGCCGAGGCGGGCGGCGCGGACGACGCGACGGGGGGCCGCGCCTGGGCGGCGTCGTCGTCGTTGTCCCAGGTGAGCAGCAGGGCGGCGCTGAATCCCCCCAGCGCGGCGACCGTCGCGGCGACACCGAGCACCGTACTGCGCAGGAAGGTGCTGCGGCCGTGGGCCGGCCCCTTTCCGGCCGGGCGCTCACGCGGCACCGGCCTGCTGTCGCCCTCGACCACGGGCGGCGGTTCCTGCGTATCGTCTTCCGGGACCCAGGGCAGGGCGGCATCCTCCGCCGCCGGTGCGGCGACGGTGACGACCTCGTAGCCCTCGTCCGGTTCGCGTTCCCTCTCCTGCACCTGCCGCAGCAGATCCGCCAAGGACCCTGGCTGTCGGCGGCGCAGCACACTGGTCAGCTCCAGCGCCGAACGACGCGGTGACTCTTCGGGGTCGAACGGTGTCGACAACCTGCTCTCCTCCCGGGCGTTACTGAGAAGGGATACGGGTCACTCCGCCCGGCGGTTCAACGACGCGAGGCCGGGCCGGAGCGCGATACCGAACAGGCGCGCCCCGGCACGCCGGCGCACGGTGCCGAACCGGGTGGGACCTTCGGTGCGCGGGTGCGCGTACCGGGCGGCCCACACCCGGCAAGCATCAGCGGTTCATCAGCGGTCCATCAGCGCGAACACGCCCCAGCCCAGATACTCGCGCTGGTACCGGACGTGGCGCAGGGGCCCGGTCGCCAGGTCCTCGCGCATCTCGTCGGCCAGTTCGTCGTCCGGGTTGGCGTCCAGCCAGCGGCGGGTGCTGAGCCACTGCGCGGCCACGTACCGGTCCCAGCTGTCCTGGTCGGCGAGGACCATCTCGACGACGTCGCAGCCGAGGCCGCCGAACTGCTCGATCAGCTCCGGGAGCGACCGGTAGTCGTCCCTGCCGCCGGCGTGGCAGCCCTCGACGGTCGCCCGGTCCTGGGGCTCCCGGCGCCAGTACGGCTCACCGATGAGCATGATCCCGCCGGGGGCGAGGCTCCTGCGCAGGAGTTCGACGGTGCCCGCAACCCCGTCGCCGATCCAGGTCGCACCGACGCACGCGGCGATGCCGACAGGCTCGTCGGCGACATGGCCCGCCGCGTCCCCGTGCAGGAAGGCGACGCGGTCGGCGACACCCAGTTCCCCGGCGCGGGCGCGCGCCTTCGCCAGGAACACGGTGCTGATGTCCACCCCGGTGCCGGTCACCTGGTGGTCGCGCGCCCAGGTGCACAGCATCTCGCCGCTGCCGCAGGCGAGGTCGAGAACGGCGGTGCCCGGTGCCGGGTCGAGGGCCCGGCCCAGGACGGCCAGCTTCTCGCTGGTGAACGGGTTGTGAATGCGGTGTCCGCTCTCGCGAACGGTGAAGCTACGTGGCAGATCCACTTCTGGGATTCCTTCGGTCCGAGGAGGTCGAGAAGGTCGCGGGGGCTGGAGTACGCAGCCCGTCGCACGCGGTCGCGCTCGTCTGCACCGTCATCTCCGCCATCTCCGTCATCTCCCGACACCTCACTCGACAGGAACCGTCACTCGGCCGGACCGGCTGAGGCTAGATCCGCGGACCTCGCGTGTCCAAGGGTTTTCGCCGGGTCCAAGGGTTTTTGCCGAGGTGGCAACAAAGTCCGACCCCCTGGATGACAATGAAAATGATTGTCGATACCGTGTGCGTCGGTCACGTCGTCCGCACCCTGCCATGGGGCGCCCTCGGCGTGCCCGGAAGTTCAACCGGAGTGCGCGAAAGGGGAGTTGTGGCTCATCTGTTGGTGGTCGAAAGCTGGGTCGGGTCGATGAGCAGACTGCTGCCACGGGCGATCCGGGAAGGTGGGCACGAGTTCACCTTCCTGACCCGGGACCTGCACCACTATCTGCGCTCCGCACCGGAGGGCACGGCCCATCCCCTGCTCGCGGCCCGCAACGTACTGACCGCCGAGACGAACGACATCGCCTCCCTGCTCCCGGTGGTGGAGCGGCTGAACGAGGCACTCGGCTTCGACGGAGTGGTCACGTCCTGCGACTACTACCTGCCCACCGTGGCGCGGATCGCCGCGCGGCTGGGGCTTCCCGGGCCGACGCCCGAGGCCGTGGAGAACGCGTGCCGCAAGGACACCACCCGTCGTGTCCTCGGCGAGGCCGGCGTGCCGGGCCCCCGGTTCGCCGTCTGTGCCGACCGGGCCGCGGCCGAGGAGGCCGCCCGGGAGCTGGGATTTCCGCTGGTGGTCAAGCCCGTCGACCTCTGCGCGGGCATGTTCGTGCGGCGCGTGGACGACGCGCGTGAGCTGACCGAGGCCTGCCGGGCCATCGCGGACTTCCCGTTGAACGCCCGCGGTCAGCTGCGCGCACCCGTGCTCCTCCTCGAAGAGCTCCTCGACGGGCCCGAGGTCAGCGTGGAGACCGTGTCGTTCGCCGGTTCGACGCACGTGGTCGGCGTGACCGACAAGAGCCTCGGCGGGGCGCCCGCCTTCGTCGAGACCGGGCACATGTTCCCCGCCGGCCTCGCCCCGGCCGACGCCGAGGCCGCGCAGGACACCGCGGTACAGGCGATAAAGGCGCTCGGACTGGACTCCGTCGTGGCCCACACCGAGATCAGGCTGACCGCCGCCGGGCCCCGCGTCGTCGAGGTCAACCCGCGTCCGGCCGGAAACCGCATCACCGAGCTCGTCCGTCATGTCACCGGCGTCGACCTGGCCGCCGCCTGCGTCGACGTGGCCCTCGACCGCACCCCCGACCTGCGACCGCGTGCCACCGGGCTGCGCAGCGCGGCCGTGGGTTTCCTCGTGCCGGACACCGAGGGGACGCTGGAGTCGATCTCAGGGGTCGACCAAGTGCGTTCGGCGGACGGGGTGTTGGAGGTCCAGTTCGCCGAGCCGGGCCGGACGGTGAAAGCCGCGGGCAGCAACAACGAATACCTCGGCCATGTCATGGCGGGCGACGCCGAAGGACTCGGCGCGCGAGCCCGGGTCGAGTCACTGCTGTCCGGGCTGCGACTGCGGGTGACCACCCGATGAGGGCGCCGGCACCGACAACACCTGCGTCATCGACACAGGCCTTGACACCCACACCCACATCCGCCCCCGCATCCGCATCCACACGCACACCAGTCTCGTACGACGATCTCGTGCGGCGGGTTCTCGCCGGTGAGCTGGGGCCGGGCCCCCAAGGCCTACGCGTCGCCGTGGCGTTCACCACGAGTCAGGCCGTACGGCACGACGGGCGCCGCGGCGGCTATCGCAACGAGGTGCTCAGTCTGCGCCTCGGCCGGGCGGTCGGCTCCTGCGCGGTCGAGCCCGGCGCACTGCCGGACGGCGCGGTGGAGGACTGCGCCGGAGCCGACATCGCACGGCTGCTGGAGCATCCGCTCGCGTCGGTCCGGGTGGCGGCACTGGACGCCTACCTGATGCATGTGCGCCCGCACACGCCGGAGTACGGGGCACTCCCCTGTCCCCTGCCCGCCGGGAGTTCCCTGGAGAGGTCCCGGGCGCGGGCGCGGGCCGTCGTCGAACTGCTGGACGTCCGGCCGGGGCAGACCGTGCTCGTCGTCGGTGTCGTCAACTCTCTCCTGGAGGCGCTGCGTTCACGCGGCGTCTCGTACATACCGTGCGACCTCAAGGGCGGCACGACGGAGTGGGGCGAGCCGGTCGTGACCGACATGTACGCCGAACTCGGCAGCTGTGACGCCGTGCTGGCCTCCGGCATGACCCTCGGCAACGGCTCCTTCGAACCACTGCGGACACATGTCCTGGGCGGAGATCAGCAGTTGGTGATGTTCGCGCAGACCGGCAGTGCCGTACTGCCCTGGTTCCTCGGTGCCGGGGTGAGCGCGGTGTGCGCGGAGCCGTACCCCTTCTTCTGGCTGGACGGCGGTCCCGGTGTCATCCACCGCTACCGCGGTGCGGAGGCCGCGCTGTGACCACGGCCGCGCTGCGTCCCCTCACCGCCAACCCCGATCTGCTCGCCCTGCTCGGTCGCACACCGCTGGCCAGGGTGACCACCGATCTGCCCTGCCCGCAGCCCGGGTTCTGGGCCAAGCTGGAAGGTCTCGCCGCCGGTGGCATGAAGGCCCGCGCGGCGGTGTCCATGCTGCTCGGCGCGCGTGAGCGGGGTGAACTGCGCCCCGGCGCACCGGTGGTGGAGTCCACCTCCGGGACGCTCGGCATCGGACTCGCCTTCGCCGGGCAGGCACTGGGGCACCCCATCGTGCTCGTCGGGGACACCGAACTCGAACCGTCCATGCGGCAGTTGCTGCGCGCGTACGGGGCCCGTCTCGAACTGGTCGACCGCCCCGCCGACGCGGGTGGCTGGCAGGCGGCCCGGCTGGCCCGGCTGCGTGAGGTGCTCGGGGCACTGCCGGACGCGTACTGGCCCGATCAGTACAACAACCCCGACAACATCGCCGGTTACGCGTCCCTCGCCGCCGAACTCGCTTCCCAGCTGGACCATTTGGACGTCCTGGTATGCAGTGTGGGCACGGGCGGACACAGCGCCGGGATCGCGGGTCCGCTGCGCAGGCACTGGCCGCGGCTGCGGCTGATCGGGGTGGACGCCACCGGCTCCACCATCTTCGGCCAGCCCGCCAGGCCCCGGCTGATGCGCGGCCTGGGCAGCAGCATCCATCCGCGCAACGTGGCCTACGAGGCCTTCGACGAGGTGCACTGGGTGGGCCCGGCCGAGGCGGCGGACGCCTGCCGACGGCTCGCCCGCGGCAGTTTCGTCAGCGGTGGCTGGAGCACCGGCGCGGTCGCGCTGGTCTCCGCATGGGCGGCCCGGGTCCACCCCGGCGCCGTGGTCGCCACCGTCTTCCCCGACGGCCCCCACCGCTATCTCGGTTCGGTCTACGACGACGACTTCGCGGCGACGCACGGTCTGGACCCCGCTGCCGCCGCCACCCGGCCCGTCGAGATCCCGCACGCACGCGCCGTCGAGGCCACCGGCTGGGTCCGCTGCACCACGGTGACCGACCCCCTGCTCACCCCCCTGGAAGGGAGCCCGTGAAGGCCACACTGCGCACCGTACGGCTCACGCTCGCCGAGCCGCTGCGCATATCCCGTTCGACGACGACCGCCCGCGACGCCGTCTGGCTCACGATCGAGCACGACGGCCTGCACGGCCACGGCGAGGCCGTCACCAGCGTCTACTACGGCCTCGACACCGACACACTGCAACAGCGGCTGTACGCGTCCGGCCGCGACCTGGGCCGCTTCCCCGACCCCGAGAGCGCGCTGCGCGAGTGGTCGGCGCAGGACGGACAGGCGGACGACCGGCCTCCCGCGGTCACCGCCGCCGTGGAGTCCGCGCTTCTCGACCTGTGCGGCAAGCGCTCCGGCGCCCCCGTGTACCGGCTGCTCGGGGCCGAGAGCGCTCCGAGCGCCGCCACCGCCCGTACGATCGGTATCGTCCCGGCCCCGCGCGCCGCCGCTCAGGCGCGCGCACTCGTGGCCGCCGGATTCGTCCTCGTCAAGGTGAAGGCCGGCACCCCGGACCCCGAGGACGACCTCGCCCGCATACGCGCCATACGTTCCGCCGCGCCCGGCGTCCGGCTCCTGCTCGACCCCAACGGCGCCTGGACAACCGACCAGGCCCGCCATCTCCTTCCCCGATACGCGGAGTTGGGCGTCGAGGCCGTCGAGCAGCCCCTCGCCCCCGGTGCCCCGGAAGCACTGGCACGGCTCGCCGAGCGTTCACCGCTGCCCGTGATCGCCGACGAGGACGCCGTCGGACTCGAAGACGTACGCCGTCTGGCGGGCCGGGTGCACGGGGTGAACGTCAAGCTAGCCAAGTGCGGCGGCCCCCGAGCGGCACTGCGTATGGCCGAGTTGCTCGCCGGAAGCGGTACCGAGCTGATGCTCGGCTGCCTCACCGCCAGCACGCTGGGCCTGGCACCCGCCGTGCACCTCGCCGACCGTGCCCGCTGGGCCGACCTCGACGGGCATCTGCTGCTCGCCGACGACCCGTGGACCGGGATCGGCGGCGCCGACGGGGTCGTCCGGGCGGGTGAGCTGCCCGGACTCGGCTTACGGGAGAAGGGCGCAGGCTGGACAGGCGTGCGGGAGCGGGGAGCGGAAGAGAAGCGCGGGACGGGCGGCCGGCCGTGAAGACGCTGTACGAGATACGCGGCTTCTCGCCCGCGATCCGGCTCCTGCTCGTCAACCAGTTCGGTGTCAACACCGGCTTCTACCTGCTCATCCCCTATCTGGCCACGCATCTGGGCGAGGACCTGGGCATGTCGGCGGCCGTCGTCGGGATCGTGCTCGGGGTGCGCAACCTCAGCCAGCAGGGGCTGTTCCTGATCGGTGGTTCGGCCGCGGACCGGCTCGGAGCACGCGGGGTGATCATCGCCGGCTGCGGGGTGCGTACCGCGGGCTTCGCGTTGTTCGCGCTCGGCGACGGGCTCGCGGTGCTGCTGGCCGCGTCCGTGCTGAGCGGGCTCGCCGGGGCACTGTTCAACCCTGCCGTGCGGACCTATCTCGCGCAGGAGGCGGGCGAGCGCAAGCCCGAGGCGTTCGCGCTGTTCAACGTCTTCGCGACCACCGGGGCGCTGGTCGGGCCGTTGCTCGGCAGTGTGCTGCTGCTGGTGGACTTCCGGGCCTCGGCGCTCACCGCCGCCGGGATCTTCGCGGTGCTCACCGTGGCGCAGGCCATGGTGCTCCCCGCGCGGGCGGTGCCACCGAGTGCGGGCGGTGTGCTCGCGGACTGGCGCGAGGTGGTCGGCAACCGCGCCTTCCTCGCCTTCTCGCTGGCCATGGTCGGCATGTTCACCCTGGAGAACCAGCTGTATCTGCTGCTGCCCGACGGGGCCCGCCGGGCCACGGGCTGGGACGGCGCCGCCGGACTGGTCTTCCTCGTGGGCACGCTCGCCAATCTGGCGCTGCAGATGCGGCTCACCCGGGCGCTGAAGCCGTACGGCAGGCGGGCGATCGGCATCGGACTCGGCCTGATGGGACTCGCCTTCCTGCCGCCGATGCTGGTGTCGGGGGCGGGCTCCCCCGAGGTGTGGCACGCCGTCCCCGTCCTCGTGGGCGTCCTGCTCCTCTATGTGGGGGTCATGGTCGCGCAGCCCTTCGTGATGGAGCTGATCCCCGGTTTCGGGCGGCCGGAGCTGACCGGCACGTACTTCGGCATCTTCTACATGGTGTCGGGGATCGCCGCCGCCGTCGGCAACACGGCCGTGGGCTGGGCCATGGACGCCGGGGACCGGCAGGAGGCGGCCTGGCTGCCCTGGGCCTGCTGTCTGTTCTTCGGGCTGGCGTCGGCGGGCGGATTCACCTGGCTGCGCCGCCTCGGTGCGCTGCCCGTGCGTCCCGCGCCCCCCGTGGAGGCGACGGTATGACGAGCGGCAACCTGCTGACCGACAACCCGGCGCTGTACGAGGCCAGGTTCCCCGATCCCGAACGACTGGCCGGGCGATGGACGGAGGACTGTCTGCGCCGGTACGAGGCCGGGTCGCGAGTCCTGGACCTGGGATGCGGCACCGGACGTGACGCAGCCCAACTGCACAGCGCAGGCAGGGCAGTTGTCGGTTCCGACCTCTCCGAGGAGATGCTGGCGTACGCCCGCGACCGGCACCCCGGTCCGCGGTACGTACGCGCCGACCTGCGGGACTTCTCCCTCGGTCCCGCGCTGTTCGACGCGGTGGTGTGCCTGGACAGTGCGCTCCTCTACTGCCACACCAACGACGACCTCGACGGCTTTCTCGCCTCCTGCCGCCGGAACCTGGTTCCCGGCGGGCTCCTCGTCGCGGAGATGCGCAACGGCGCCTATTTCCTCGGCCGGAACGACCTGTTGGACACGCCCAGGGACAACTCCCTCACCTGGCAGGGCGTTTCCTACCGCTCGACGACCACCCTGCACATCGACCGCACCGCGCAGCTCCTGCGCCGTACCCGCCTCTGGACCACCGACGACGGTTCGGCTCCCGTCGAGCAGCGCTCGGCCTGGCGGCTGCTCCTCCCGCAGGAACTGCGCCACTTCCTGATCGCGCACGGCTTCACCGTGCTGGAGCTGCACGACGGTCCTGGGCCACGCACCGAACCTCCGTGGCAGGAGGGCGACTTGCCCGGCGCTTCGGCCGACGCCGACCGACTGCACGTGGTGGCACGCCTCACCGGCTGACCGCCCCGCGCGCCCCTGTTTCACACAGATCACCGGCCCAGCTCCCCCTCTCACCTCTCACCTCCCACAGCAAGGACATCCTCATGCAGGACTACCCCGGCCTCCGTCGCAGAGGCTTTCTCACGGCGGCCTCCGGTATCGGCGCACTCGCCCTCGTCGGCTGCGGCGACTCGGACGACCCCGGCACCGGCTCCGGCTCCGGCTCCGGCAAGGGAGGCGACGGGAAACCCAGGCGCGGCGGGCGGCTGCGGGCCGCCTTCGCGGGCGGCGGCGCGAGCGAGACGCTCGATCCGCACCTGGCCAACCTGTTCGCGGACGTGGCCCGCGCCAAGGCGCTCTTCGACAAGCTGGCCGACTACGGGGACGACCTCTCCGCCCGGCCGCGCCTGGCGTCCGGCTGGGAGCCGAACGCGGGGCTCGACCGCTGGAAGGTCACCCTGCGCCAGGCCGACTTCCACAACGGGAAGCCCGTCACCGCCGAGGACGTCCTGTTCAGCTACCGCCGGATCGCCGACCCCGAGAAGGCGTTCCGTGCCAAGGCGTCCCTCGAACCCATCGATCTCAAGGCGAGCCGGGCCGTGGACGAGCGGACCGTGGAGTTCGTGCTCAAGCGGCCGACCGCCGAATTCCCCAACGTGCTGGCCGCGTTCGGCGCGTACATCGTTCCCGACGGGTCCTCCGCCGCCGACTTCGACAAGAAGCCGGTCGGCTCCGGTCCGTTCCGCTTCGTGTCGTTCGCGCCCGGCCGCTCGGCGGTCTTCCGGCGCAACGACGACCACTGGGACGGCGCACCGCACCTCGACGAGGTGGAGTTCGTCGTCGCCAACGAGGAGTCCGCGCGGGTCAACGCCCTGCTCGGCGGACAGGTCGAGTACGCCCACGAGCTGAACCCGACGACCGCCCGCGCCCACGAGGGCAAGGGCCGGATCGAGATCGTACGGCTGCGGAACAGCGCCATGCAGGCCTTCGCCATGAAGACCGACCGGGCGCCCTTCGACGACAAGCGGGTCCGGGAGGCGTTCTTCCTCATCGCCGACCGCCAGGAACTCATCGACGGGGCGCTGTCCGGGGCGGGCGTGGTCGGCAACGACCTCTTCGGCAAGGGGTACGAGTACTACGCCGACGGTCTGCCCCAGCGCGAGCAGGACCTCGACCGGGCCCGCGCCCTCCTGAAGAAGGCGGGCGCCGAGAAGCTGAAGGTCACCCTGGACACCTCGGCGGTCGCCGCCGGGTTCACCGAGGCGGCGAGCATCTTCCGCGACCAGGCCGCGAAGGCCGGCGTCACCGTCGACGTCAAGATGGGCAGCAAGGACTCGTACTGGGCCGACATCCTCGACTCCGGAACCCTGTGCTGCTACCGCTCGGGCGCGATGCCCATCGAGGCGCACATCTCGCAGCGGCTCCTCACCGACTCCACCACCAATGCCACCAAGTGGCACCACAAGGACTTCGACGCGCTCTACCAGCAGGCGCAGGCCACGAAGGACGAGAAGGAGCGCGCCGCCGTCTTCGGCCGGATGCAGCGCAGGCTGTACGCCGAGGGCGGCTTCCTGGTGTGGGGATTCGCCGACTGGATCATCGGAACCGCCAACACTGTCAAGGGAGTTGACCGCAAGGCGCCCGCCAACACGCTCGACTGGGCACGGTTCGACAAGGTCTGGCTGGCGTGAGCGGACTCGGTTCCTGGGCCGCCCGGCGGCTGCTGCTCGGCGGTGTGCAGACCGTGGCCGTGGTGCTGCTGGTCTTCGCGCTCACCGAGGCGCTGCCGGGCGACGCGGCGGTGGCCCTCGCCGGGGACCAGCCCGACCCTGCGCGGATCGCCGCCATCCGGGAGGCGATGGAGCTGGACCGGCCGGCGTACGAACGGCTCGCCGGCTGGGCGGCCGGGCTGGCGCACGCCGACTTCGGGACTTCCCTGGCATCCGGGCGGCCCGTCACCTCGTACATCTCCGGTGCCTTCGGGCCGACGCTGCTGCTCGCCGCGCTCACCGTGGTGCTGCTGGTGCCGGTCGGGGTGGGGCTCGGGGTGCTGGCCGCGCGATTCGAGGGGCGGTTCGTGGACCGGTTGGTCAGTGCGGTGACACTCGGGGTGTACGCGGTACCGGAGTTCGCGTTCGGGGTGCTGCTCGTGACGGTGTTCGCGCTGCGGCTCGACTGGCTGCCACCGACGGCGGTCGGCTACGGCACGGATCTGCTCGCGTATCCGGCCGCCCTGGTCCTGCCGGTGCTCGTCCTCCTCTCCCGTCCGGTGTGCTCACTGTCCCGGCTGGTACGCGCCGGAATGATCGACGCGCTCGCCTCGCCGTACGTCGCGCACGCCCGGCGGTACGGGATTCCGGGCGCCCGGGTCCGGTACGCGCACGCCCTGCCCAACGCGGTCGCGCCCGCCGCTCAGCAACTCGCCCGTACCGTCGACTGGTTGCTGTGCGGGGTGATCGTCGTGGAGGCCCTGTTCGTGATCCCCGGCCTGGGAACCGTGCTGATGAACGCCGTGGCCGAACGGGACGTGCCCGTGGTGCAGGGTCTCGCGGTGGTCTTCGGGGTGATCACGGTGGTACTGAACCTGGGGGCCGATCTGGTCGCCCACCGGTTCGCGCCGCGGGCGGAGGTGGCCGCGTGAGACCTCTTCGTAGAGGGCTGCCGCTCGGGCGCTTCGCGCTCGGGGCCGTCCTGGTGGGTGTGCCGCTCGTGCTTGCCCTGTGCGGACCACTGGTGGTGGGCGCTCCCGGGCCGCGGGCCGCCTCGTTCACGCTGGGCGGCGGGCACTGGCTGGGCACCGACTTCGTGGGACGTGACGTGTGGCGGCAGGTACTGCTCGGCGGCCGGCCCGTGGTGGTCGTCGCGCTCACGGCGACCGCGCTGGCCTATCTGGTGGCGCTGCCGATCGGGTTGTTCAGCGCGCTGACGCACCGAACCTGGCTGGAGGAGACACTGATGCGGCCGTTGGACGTGCTGCTCGCCGTACCGTCCCTGCTGATGATCCTGCTCGTGGCGTCCGTGTTCTCGCCCGGGGCGACCGGTCTCGCGCTGCTGGTGGCGCTCGTGAACATCCCCGACGCCGCGCGTATCGTCCGCGCCGCCGCCGCTGACGTGGCCTCACGGCCGGCGGTGGAGGCGCTGCGGATGCAGGGCGAGTCGTGGTGGCGTATCGCCGTGGGCCATGTCGGCCGGTCGATCCTGCGCCCGCTCGCCGCCGACGCGGGGGTACGGCTGACCGGTGTCCTGTATCTGGTGGCCACGGCCGCGTTCCTGGGCATCGGGGTGGCACCGGACGCGGCCGACTGGGCGGTGATGGTGGACCGCAACCGTACGGGGCTGTTCGTACAGCCCTGGGCCGTGGTCGTACCGGCGCTGCTGATCGTGGCCCTGACCATGGGCTGCAATCTGCTCTGCGACACGGCACTCAGGGACGCGGCACTCAGGAAGGGGTCACGTTCATGAACGGGCCGAGCAGGCCGAGCGCGTCGAGTGGTTCGAGTGGTTCGGACGAGCCTTTGGCGGTGGCGGCGATCGAGGGGCTGACCGTGGAGGTCGGTGGCAGACGCATCGTCGACGGTGTGAGCCTGCGGGTGCTGCCCGGGAAGGTGACCGCGCTGGTCGGGGCCTCCGGTAGTGGGAAGACCACCACGGGGCGTGCGCTGCTGGGCGAGTTCCCGCCGGGAGCGCGCGTCGAGGGTTCCGTACGGGTGACGGAGGCGTTGGTCGGTTACGTCCCGCAGCATCCGGCGACGGTGCTCAATCCCGCGCGGCGGGTGGGGGCGCTGCTGCACGACATCGCGCGAACCCAGGTGCGCGAGGTGCCCCGCCGTGAGCGGCGCCCGGCGGCACGGGAGCGAGTCCTCAACGCCCTTGATGCGGCCCAACTCGGGCGCACAGACGCGTTGTTGCGGCGCTTCCCGCATCAGCTCTCGGGCGGTCAGCAGCAACGGCTCGTACTCGCCCAGGCGTTGTTGCTCGGCGCCCGGGTCGTCGTCGCGGACGAGCCCACCACCGGTCAGGACGCGCTCACGAAACGCCGGGTCGTGGACGAGCTGGCGGCGGTCGCCGGGCGCGGGATCGGGGTGGCCCTGCTCAGCCACGACCTGGAGACGGTACGCGCGCTCGCCGACGAGGTTCTGGTCATGCGGGACGGCAGGGTCGTGGAGTCTGGCCCGACGGAGCGGGTGTGGCTGGCTCCCACCCATCCCTGGACACGTCGGCTCCTGGCTGTCCGGGCGCCGTTGGCGGAGGCCGCTCAGCGTGGCCCACGCCCGGCGGCCGTACTGCGGGTCCAGGGCCTCCGGGCCCGCCACCGGCCCGGCGTCGAGGTACTGCGCGTCCCCGAACTCGCCGTGCGTCCCGGCGAATGCCTCGCCGTGCTCGGCCGTTCGGGCAGCGGCAAGACAACACTCGCCCGCTGCCTCGCCGGACTCCATCGCACGTACGAGGGAGAGGTACTGCTCGACGGGCTCGCGCTCCCGCGCAGTCTGCGTGACCGTGGACGGGACCGGCTGGCGGCCGTGCAGTACGTCTTCCAGGACGCGCGCGCCTCCTTCGACGAGCACCGGCCGGTCCTGGACCAGGTGGCCCGAACGGCGGTGAGACTGCGGGGCGCGGCTGCCTCGGAGGCGCGGGCCGAGGCGTCGGACATCCTCAACTCCCTGGGGTTGAGCGCCGAGTTGGCGGCCCGGGTGCCCGCCCGGCTGTCCGGCGGCGAGCTTCAGCGGGCCGCACTCGCCAGGGCGCTGCTCGCACGGCCGCGGGTCCTGGTGTGCGACGAGATCACCTCCGGGCTCGACACGGTCACTCGCCGGGGCATCCTCGATCTGCTCGCCGGGCTGCTCCGCGACCGCGACGACCTCTGCCTCGTTCTCATCACCCACGACCTCGACACGGCCAGGCTCGCCACGAGTGTCGCCGTGCTGGACGGCGGGGAGGTGGTCGAACAAGGACTGGCGCGGGACGTTCTCACGGCGCCCACGCATCCGTTCACCGTGTCGTTGGTCGAATCGTCGGCGGAGTTGACGGTGAAGTCGGCGAGGCGGTCGGCGGGGCAGGTCTGAATTGTGGTCCCAGGGCCGGCCGGCCCGGTACGGCGCCGGCGCCGGCCTCCGTTCAGATCCAGCCCTGCTGCCAGGCGTGATGGGCGGCGGCGTGCCGGGTCGGTGTGCCCAGCTTGGACAATGGCGGCGGAGAGGTAGTTGCGGACCGTACCGGGGGCAGATGGGCGGCAACGGGCGACCTGGCCCGTGCTGGGGCTGGGCCTCGCCGTCATGGTGGCGCTCCGGGCCCAGGACCTGGTCTCGCAGCCCGTGGCCCTGATCACGCTCGCGCTGGTGGTCCTGGTGTGGGGCGCGGTGCGCGGAACTCCGCACGGGCGGACCGCCTTCGGCATCCAGACCGCGGGAACCCTCGCCTTCGGCGCGCTCGCCCTCGTGGGCCTGGCGGTCGACCCCGACCTGGGCCGTTACCTCGTGGCGGCGGGCTGGTTCTTCCACGGCGTCTGGGACTTCGCCCACCTCAGGAACAGCAGGCTCAGGAAGGTGGTCTCGCCGACGTTCGCCGAGTGGTGGGCGGTGGTGGACGTCCTGGTCGCCGTGCAACTGCTCTTCCTGGCGTGACCCCGCGACCTGGAACTGCCCATGGCAGGACGCTGTGTGGCGGCTCGCGGCTCGCGGCTCACGGCTCACGGGAAGTTCCTCCCGCAGGATGCCTGCGGCGCGCCGCGCACGAACGTCCGCGTGCGGGTCCGCCCAGCGAACACCGCCGCCCTGCGCTCCCACGGCGGAGCGGGCTTCGAACCGGCCTGATTGAGACACGGGCATGCTTGAGCGCCGGCCGACTGCGCCCGGCTGCGGCACAGGCACCTCTCAGCGGCGGCCGACTACGCCTGATTGCGCCACCGGCGCGCCTGAGCGGCGGGCATGGGCGTCTACCGGCCGGGCGGGTGGCAACGCCCGCCGAGCGGGTCCCGCCGACCTACGCGGGGGCCGACGCATGGCCTGGCGCCTGGGCCGGGGCCCTCCCCGGGGCGTCACAGGGCCGACGCGGAGGGGCGATGCCACGGCCCGCGAGGCGGCCTCGCCCGGGAGCCGTCACATGCCCCGACGCGGGACCAGCGCAGGGGCCAGCCCGGAACCCGACGCAAAAGCCAGCACTTGCCGCGATCGCCAGGGACGCAACGGGGCCGACACAGCTGCCCAGCACCCGGCCCACGCAAGGACCCGGCGCGGGGCCGGCGCCGCAGCCCAACGCGCGGCCTGACGTAAGAGGCGGCGCCAGGAGCCGACGCCGGAAGCGCCACGCGTCGACGCGAACGCCCGGCACCACGGCCCGGCGCATGAGCCGGTGCCGCGGTCGTCGCCAGTGGCGTCGCGGGGGCCGGCGCCGAGACCCGCCGCACGCCCGACGCACGTCCGACACACGGATCCGACACGGACCGACGCAGCGGCCCAGCCGCCCAGCCGCCCAGCACGAGGCCCCATGGAGCCCAGCACGAGACCCTGCACCGGGCTCCGACGCGGGGCCAGATGCGGGGCCAGATGCGGGGCCAGACGCGGAGCCCGACACGGGCTCGACGCGCGGCTCGGCGAAGAGCTCGGCGCGTGGAACCGCGGGTCCGTTCGAGGCGTCGCGCAGCACCGAAACGTTGGTCCGGACGGGGGATTCCTGACGTCGTATCAGCGGTGCGGCGCGTTTCCCGGTTCCGGATGTGAAAGGGAGTCGGATGCACAACCGATTTGTACGACAATCATTCCGCTCGGAGGACTTCGTATGCCCGCTTCACCGCTCACCCGCTCCGTCGGCGTCCGCACCGGCGCCACAGCCCTCACCACGGTCGCCCTCGCCGGCGCCGCCCTCCTCGGGGCACCGGCCGCCCACGCCGCCCCCGACAGCGGAGACGTCAAGATCCACGCGGAGACGACGTCCCCCACCGACCAGCGCGACGAGACGAAGGTCTGCAAGTTCTATCTCGCCGCCTTCAACTTCGAGGGTGTCGGCGTCACGGGGATCACCTACATCATCGAGCCGCAGCCGGCGGCCTCGGCCGCAGCCACGCTCAACGGCACCCTCAACCTCCCCATCGGCACCGGCTACACGGACACGCTCGCGCTGCCCGACGGCAACTACAAGCTCACCTGGAAGCCCGTGGGCGGAGCGGGGGCGGGCAAGGAGAAGATGTTCAAGGTCGACTGCAAGCCGGCTGCCAAGCCGGACGCCAAGCCGCAGACTCCCAGCGGCGCCGTGCCCGCGGGCGGCGGCGGTCTCGCCGAGACGCCGACCGTGTCGACGGTCGCCGCCGCCGGAGCGGTGGGCCTGGTCGGCGTGTCCGGCTTCGTCTACTTCCGGCAGCTGCGTCGCCGGTCCGACGGTGCCGCGTAGGCACGCGCCCAGGCCCTGGTACCGCACGCGTGCCTATCGCCTGACGAGAACCGCGGTTCTGGCGTTCTCGCTGGTGATGGGCGGCATCTGGTGGTCCGAGGACGACGGCCGGCCCGCTGGGCCGGTCGCCGCCCCGGCGGTGGAACCCGGGGACGCGAAGGCGTCCCCGGGTCCGCCCGCCGCCGCGGCACCGGAGCCCCGGCGCACCCCCGCTCCCGTACGACCCCCCGTCAGCCGTCCCAGCCCACCACCCCCTCCGCCCTCACGACCCCCGTCGACCCCACCTCCGCCACCTCCACCACCCCGGTCATCCCAGCCACCCCGGCAGGCCCAGCCGGCCCGGCCAGCCCGGCCGTCTCGACCGCCCCAGGTCTCCCGGCCGCCCCAACCCCCCAGGCCGCCTCAGCAGCCGCGGAAACCACAGCAGCCGCAGCAGCCACAACCGCTCTCCCGTTCCAAGCCCACGAGCCTGAGCATCCCGTATCTCCGCCTGGAGGCCCCTGTCGTCGGGCTGGGCCTGGACCGGCGTCAGCAGCTCACCACCCCGCCGCTCGACAAGCCCAGACTGGCGGGCTGGTACGAGGGCGGGCCGTCGCCGGGAGAAGCGGGCACCGCCGTGGTGGTCGGTCATCTGGACACCCGCACAGGACCCGCCGTCTTCGCCGGCCTGAGCACGCTGAAACCCGGTCGGCTCGTCGAGGCCTTGCGCGCCGACGGACGTACCGCCGTCTACACGGTGGACGCCGTCCGTATGTACGAGAAGGCGCACTTCCCCAGTCAGGAGGTGTACGGCGCGAGGAAGCGTCCGGAGCTGCGGCTGATCACCTGCGGAGGCGTGTACGACCGGCAGTCCGGCTACCAGAGCAATGTCGTCGTCTTCGCTCATCTGACGAAGACCCTGGAGCCTTCCCGCCACGCCTAGTGCCGAGGCACTGATCCCTTCGTCCGTGCCACACTCCTGCGGTGACCCCGGCCCCACCGGTCGACCGGCAACGGCAACGGCCAGGGATGGGGACGGAGACGGGGGACGGCTTCGGTATGGGCGACAGCACTCTGTGGGTGGCCGCGCTGACGGCCGCGACCGCGGTGCTCGCGAGCTGGGTGACCAGCCGCGGCACCGCACGCGCGGCCCGCATCCAGGCGGACGCGGCCGCCGCGACCGTACAGGCGGACGGCCTCAGGGCCGCCCGCCGCGCCGCGTACGTCGACCTCATCGAACAGGCCCAGCGCATGGGCGACCTGTACTGGAAGGTGACCGACGCACACGAGACCGGTGACCCCGACGAGCGTCTGGCCACCCTGCGGGAGCTGCGGATCCGACTGCGCGGCGAGTACGCGGTGCTGCGCCAGCGGGTCTGGGTGGCGGACCTGGAGGGCCCGCCGGAAGTGGCCTCGGCGGCGGACCGGCTGCGCCGCTCCACCAGCGACAACTACCGCGCGCTCGACGCGATGATCGCCGGTGAGGAGGACGCGGGCCGGCGGTTCAACGACTGCTACGCCCCGTTCTGGGAGTCGGTCGTGCACTTCGTCGGCGTCGCCCGCACCGCCCTGCACGGGACACGCGCCTAGGGCCTGTCACCGGCGAGCGCGATAAAGAGCAGCGATGACGGGCAGCAACAGCGGGACGGCCCGGACCGATCCGGACCGATCCGGACCCGTCACTGGTCGCGGCGCCGAACGGAGGCCACCGCGACGGCCGCCGCGACCACGGCCCAGACCGCGAGGACGGTCCATGCCCCACCGACCGTCCAGGGATGGGCGACCGGCTGGTGGCCGACGGCCGTCAGCCGGTTCCACGCGCCCGCCGGCAGAGCGTGGTCGACGACGGCCGCCCAGTGGCGGTCGGCGCCGAAGATCAGAGGCAACAGCAGGAGGACCACCACGTTGGCCGTCATGGTGGCCGCGCTGTGCCGCAGTACAGCGCCGAGGGCCAGGCCGACGAGCGCGGCGACCGGTGCGAGGAGCGCGGACGCCACGACGAGGCGCAGGGCACCGGGGTGGCCGATCGCCACACCGGCGCCCCGGCCGGACAGGACGGCCTGGGTCAGCCCGAACGAAGCCACGGAGACGACCGCCCCGAACACCGTCGTGACGGCCGCGACCACACACACCTTCGCCGCCATCACCGAACGGCGGGCCGGTACGGCGGCGAACGTCGTGCGGATCGTTCCGGTCCGGTACTCGCCGACGATCACCGTGGCCCCGATGGCACTGAGGGCCAGCATGAGCAGCATGGCCGCGTTCGTGGAGAAGGCGATCGACAGGGGGATCCCGTCCCGGACGAAGTCGGCCCGCGCTCTCGCGTCCCGCTCCGACCAGTAGCGGTACGTGTCGTAGGCCATGCCCACGTTGAAGCCGACGACGGTCAGCGCGGTGGCCACCAGGGCCCAGCCGCTGGAGCGCAGCGACCACCACTTGGTCCACTCGGCGGCGACGAGGTCGCGGAACCGGGCGCGGGGTTCGGCGACTTGGCCACGCACGGCTGTGACCGTGCCGGTGGCCGTGTCGGTGGCCGTGTCGGTGACAGCGGCGTTGTTGCGGGCGGCGGCCGTGTCGGTCATCGGTCCGCTCCCGCGACATGGTCGACGCTGTCGGCGGTGAGTTCCATGAATGCCTCCTCCAGGGATGCGGACCGGGCGGACAGTTCGAGCAGCAACATCCGGTGCCGCAGGGCGAGTTCACCGATGCGGTCGGCGCTCAGGCCGGTCACCGTCAGCGTGCCCGCGCCCTCCTGAAGCACCTCCGCCCCCTCCCCCGTCAGCAGTTCCGTGAGCGCCGTGAGGTCGGGGGTCCGTACCGTCACGCTCGGGCGGGTGCCGCGGGCCGCGAATCCGGCCAGGCTCTCGGCGGCGATCAGCGAGCCGCGCCCGATGACGACCAGTTGGTCCGCGGTGTTCTCCATCTCCGACATCAGATGGCTGGAGACCAGCACGGTGCGGCCTTCGCCGGCCAGCCGGCGCAACAGTCCCCGCAGCCACTTCACGCCCTCCGGGTCGAGCCCGTTGAGGGGTTCGTCGAAGAGCAGCACCGGCGGGTCGCCGAGCAGTGCCGCCGCGATGCCGAGCCGCTGTTTCATCCCGAGGGAGAATCCGTTGATCCGGCGTCGGCCCGCGCCCGCCAGGCCGACCTCCTCCAGCACCTCGTCCGCCCTGCCGCGCGGGATGCGGTTGGACCGGGCCAGTACGTACAGGTGCGTCCGCGCGGTGCGTCCGCCGTGCACGTCGTGGGCGTCCAGCAGCGCGCCGACATGGCGCAGTCCGCGCGGCCGGTCCCGGAAGCGGCAGCCGTCGATGGTGGCGGATCCGCCGGTGGGGTGGTTCAGGCCGAGCAGGATCCGCAGCGTGGTGCTCTTGCCTGCGCCGTTCGGACCGAGGAACCCGGTGACGTGTCCGGGCCGCACGGTGAAGCTCAGACCGTCGACGGCGGTGGTGTCGCCGTATCGCTTCGTCAGTTCATTGACTTCGATCATGTGCCCAACGGTGTCCGGAGGCACGGTGGTCGGGCATCCGGCCGGCGCCGACAATCGAGCGGGCCGGTGTCGGCCGGGGATGTAAGCCCACGGTCGGATGTCCCGCCCGGACCGGGTGGTTACGATCGGCGCATGCCTGTCACGCCTCGTCCTCCGCTGCCCGTACCGGCAGGTGTGCGGTGACCGTCCGTGTCGTACTCGCCGACGACCAGCCCCTCGTCCGTACCGCGCTGCGTCTGGTGATCGCCGACGAGTCCGGTCTTGAGGTCGTCGGGGAGGCCGGAACCGGCGCCGAGGCCGTGGCGCTGGCCGAGAAGGAGCGCCCGGACGTGGTGGTGATGGACATCCGGATGCCCGGCATGGACGGCATCGAGGCCACCCGGCTGATCACACGCGGGTCCGGCGGCACCCATGTCATCGTCCTCACCACCTTCGATGACGACGACTGCCTCTACGGGGCGCTCAGGGCGGGCGCGGCCGGGTTCCTCGTCAAGGACATGGCGCTGGAGGACATCCTCGACGCGATCCGGGTCGTCGCCACCGGGGAGGGGCTGCTGGCACCGAGTGTCACCCGCCGTCTCATCAGGGACTTCGCCGACCGCCCGGTGTCGGCGGCCCCTTCCGCGCGTTCGGTCGGCGGCATCACCGGCCGGGAGCGCGAGGTCCTGGCGCTCGTCGGCGGCGGACTGTCGAACACCGAGATCGCCGAGCGGCTCTGCATCAGCGTCGCCACCGCCAAGACCTATGTGTCGCGGCTCCTCACCAAGCTGGACGCCCGGGACCGGGTGCGGCTCGTGATCATCGCGTACGAGTCGGGGCTGGTGGCGTCGGGCCGTTGAGGGACCGCAGCCAGGCGGTCAGGATCCGGTTGACCTCGTCGGGGCGCTCCTGCTGGACCCAGTGGCCGGACCCCTCGACCAGGTGGGAGGAGACCAGGCCGGGAAGCGTGCTGGGGAAGGCCTTGATCGCGTCGGCCAACCAGGCGATGGACGCGTCGAGTTCACCCGCGACGAAGAGCGACGGCTGGGTGAGGGGGGCGCCGTCGAAGTCGGCGAGATCCTCCCAGTCCCGGTCCATGCTGCGGTAGCGGTTCAGCGCTCCCGTGAAGCCGGTCCGCTCGAACTCGGCCGCGCAGAAGTCGAGTTCCTCGTCCGTCAGCCAGGACGGGCGGTCCTTCACGAACCGGTCCGAGAGCCTGCCGCCCTTCGGCACGAAGAAGACCGCGCCCTCGCCCGATGCCGGCATCGTGTCGCCGGCCAGCGTCGCGTAGAAGCCGGCCAGCCATCCCCGTACGTCCGCCTCGATCTCCGCCTCCGCCCGGCCCGGCTCCTGGAAGTGGCCGACATAGAACTCCTCGTCCCCGCCGATCATGGCGAAGGCGTCGGTCGGCTTCATCCCGCCCCGGGGCGCGTACGGCACCCCGAGCAGTCCGACGGCGGTGAAGACGTCGGGCCTGAGCAGCGCGGAGTCGGCGGCGATGGTCGAGCCCCAGTCGTGGCCGACGATCACGGCGGTCTCCTCGCCGAGCGCGCGGACGACCGCCACGTTGTCCTCGACATGGGTCCCGATCCGGTATGCCTCCACGGCGTCGGGCGTCGAGGAGCGCCCGTATCCGCGGACGTCGATGGCGACCGCCCGGTAGCCCGCCGCGGCGAGCGCGGGGAGCTGGTGGCGCCACGAGTGCCACAGTTCGGGAAAGCCGTGGACCAGCAGGACCAGCGGGCCGGTGCCCTGTTCGACCAGGTGGATCCGGCCACCGGGCACGTCCACCGTCCGGTGCCTGGCACCCGCCGGGGTGAGCGGGGTGACTTCCTGCGACATACGTCCTCCTTGCGCCGACTTTCCCGACTGCCGAGCTGCCGAACGGCTCAGCACTCTGCTGCCGATCATGGGGGCGCTCCCGCCGAGCGGCGAGGGACCTTGCCGTTTCGGCAAAACGTGTCGCGTGGCACGGTCCGGACGACCGGCGGGTTCACGCCGACTCCGAACGGTCGGGCGGCCGGGTGAACCGGACCGCACGACGGCACGTACTGAAGGAGGGCGTTCACCTCGCGGGTTCGCCCGCACCAGAAGTGACGCTGTGTAAGAAGTGACGCTGTGTCAGGACAGTCGCACGGGAGCCGTGGATGAGGCATGCACGACGGAATGTTCAGCGAATCGCACGGTTCGCCGCCATCGGCGGGCTGGCCTGCGGAGGGCTGATGGTCACGCAGGCCATGGCGAGCGAGACCTCGTCGGACGGCACGAAGGGCACGCAGGCTCCCAACGCCGAAACCCGGGCCGCCCGCACGGGACAGGAACTGGTCTCCGAACTGGGCACCTCGCGTACGGCGGGCAGCTGGATCGACGCCAAGGGGCGCCCGGTCGTCGCGGTGACCGACGAGAAGGCCGCGGCCGACGTACGCGAGGGCGGCGCCGTGGCCAAGGTCGTCCGCCACACCATGCGGGACCTGAAGTCCGCCACCGAGAAGCTCAAGGACGCGCCCAAGGTGGCCGGCACCTCCTGGGCGATGGACTACGCGACCAATCAGGTGGTGGTCCGCGCCGACACCACCGTCTCCGCGGCCGAGTGGGCGCGGCTGACCGCGGTCGCCGAGGGCATCGGCGCCTCCGTGCGGATGGAGCGGACGGAGGGCACGTTCACTCCGCGGCTGAACGGCGCCGACGCGCTCTTCGCGGGCTCGGGACGCTGTTCGGCGGGCTTCAACGTGACCAACGGCCAGAACGACTTCATCCTCACGGCCGGCCACTGCGGGCCCGTGGGCACCTCGTGGTTCTCCGACCAGCAGGGGGCCGAGCCGGTCGGCTCCACCGTCTCCGGCTCGTTCCCCGGCGGTGACTTCTCGCTCGTGCAGTACAACTCCGGCACCGCCCTCAGCGGCGCCGACATCGTGACGGTCGGCAACGGCCAGGGGGTTCGGATCATCGGGGCGGCCGATCCGGCCGTCGGCCAGAAGGTCTTCCGCAGCGGCAGCACGACCGGCCTCCAGTCCGGCCAGGTGACCGGCCTGAACGCGACGGTGAACTACCCGCAGGGCACGGTCACCGGGCTCATCGAGACCACGGTGTGCGCCGAACCGGGCGACAGCGGTGGCCCGATGTTCGCCGACGGACTGGCCATGGGCGTCACCTCGGGCGGCAGCGGGGACTGCCGGGCCGGCGGTACGACGTTCTTCCAGCCGGTGACCAAGGCGCTGGACTCGCTCGGTGTGAAGCTGACGATCGATCCCGCGGCGGCCGATCAGGCCACGCCCTCGTCCGGGGCCGACGGCGGCACGGGCGACGACGCGGCCGCGGCGGTGCCGCCCGGCACGTCCTCGACCGCTCCCGGCGCGGCCCTGCCCGGAGCCATGGGGCCGGCGGACAGGGTCCCCCAGGGGCAGACCGACAACGCCGCCTCGGCACTGGAGCGGCTCGGGGAGTACCGGAACCTCGGCCCCGGGCTGTTCGTCATCGCGGGGAGTCTGCTCGCGCTGGTGGCACTGCGGATCCGTTCGGAACGCGGCCGCAAGCGCTACCGCAACCAGTACTCGCAGAGCTGGGGCTGACACCTGCCCCGCGGGCCGCGGACAGCGGGCACGGGCGGTTTACTGGGGACATGACGCGCCCCAGTCAGGACACCGGCCGAGCCCCCACCGACGCCGACGCCGACACCAGCACCAGCACCAGCACCAGCACCAGCACCAGCACCAGCACCAGCACCGATACCACGAACGCCGCCTCCGCCTCGGAGGACCGTGCCCCCGTGGTCGTCGGCACCCCGCGCTCCTTCGCCCGCAGCGTGCTGGACGAGCGGCACCCGGCCCTCATCGAGCGCGTCCGGCGGGCCACCCCGTATCCGCCCGCACAGCGGCGCGCTCTGGACGCCCTCCTCGACGAGATCACCAAGGGATCCGTCGAGCGGCTGGACGACGACGAACCGGGCGCCGGCCTCTGGCGGGACGAGCCGTACTACGGGCAGCGCTGGGCGGACGTGCCGTTCCTCTGGGCGGAGAGCTTCTTCTACCGCAAACTCCTGGCCGCCCTGCGGTACTTCGCGCCGGGCCCCTGGCTGGGCATCGACCCGTTCGCCCCCTTCAAGAACGCCGAACTCGCCGGCTCCAAGGTCGACGAGGAGCTGTCCGCGCTCGACCGCCTCCCCGATCTGCCGCCGGACGAGCGGGACCGTACGCTCCTGCTCTCCTCCCTCTGGGGCAACCGGGCCGACCTCGGCTTCCAACTGTCCGCGGGAGAGGCCGGGTTGGGCGACCGGGTCCAGGGACTCGTCGTCGACGACTCGGACGCGCTGTGGGACATCCTCGCGGCCGGGGAGCCGGGCCGGCCCGGTGAACCAGGTCAGCCCGGCAAGGTCTGTCTCGTCGCCGACAACGCCGGCCCCGAACTCCTCCCCGACCTCGTCCTCGCCGACCATCTGCTGGCCACCGGCCGGGCCGCCTCCGTCGTCCTGCACCTCAAGCCGTACCCGTACTACGTGTCCGACGCCACCACCACCGACACGCTCGCCTGTCTCGACCGGCTGACCGGTGCGCCCGGCCGTGCGGCGGCGGTCGGCGAACGGCTGCGGGACGCCCTCGGCGACGGGCGGCTGATCCTGCGCAGCCACCCGTTCTCCTGCGCGCCGCACCCCTACGACCGGATGCCCGCCGACCTCCGGGAGGACTTCGCGTCCGCCACGCTCACCGTCATGAAGGGCGACCTCAACTACCGCCGCCTGGTGGGCGACCGGCACTGGCCGGCCACCACACCGTTCGCCGAGGCCACCGCGTACTTCCCGGGCCCGGTGGCGGCCCTACGGACACTCAAGTGCGACGTCGTGACCGGGCTGACTCCCGGCACCCTGGCGGAACTGGACGCGGGCGCGGAGTCCTGGCGTACGAGCGGGACGCATGCCCTCATCCAGGTCAGGCCCTGATCCAGGTCAGACCCTGACCGCCGGCCTTCCGTCGTCCGACGTGGCGGGCAGCCCCGTGCCCACCAGCGCGCCGAGCGCGGCGACGACGGCGAGGACGAACAGCGCGACCCCGGTCGTCGAGACGTCGGCCGGTCTGAACACCGTGGCCAGGGCCACTCCCAGCATCGGCCCGATGTTCATCGCGGTCTGCTGGAGCCCGCCCGACACACCCGCGGCCTCCACGGACGCCGCGCGGACGAGCACCGCGGTGGCGGTGACCATCACGGACACGAAACCGGCGCCGAGGAGCAGGAAGCAGCAGCCGATCGCCACGGAACCCGACGTCCGGTCGAGGCGGGACATCAGCAGGGTGGCCAGGGCGACAAGTGCCGCACCCGTCACGACGGTCCGGCGCGGACCGAAGCGGCGGAACAGAACCGTGGACAGGGGTGCGCCGACGACCATCATGAGGGCGAGCGGCAACGCGTGCAGACTGCTCTGCAAGGGGTCCAGTCCCCGCACGTCCTGGAGGTAGTACGTGCCGAGGAACAGGGTGCCGAACATCGCCGCCGACACCGCCACCAGCGCCCCGAGCGCCGAGGTGACCGTCGTCGAGCGGAAGACGTCGGGCGGGATCAGAGGTCCGGCCGTACGGCGTTCGCGGCGGACGAAAGCGGCGCAGGCGACCGTCGTGCACAGGACGCCGAATCCGGTGGCGGCTGTCCCGCCGGAGCCCGGCAGACCGACGAGGGTGTGGACCAGGCAGATCAGCGTCACCGCCAGGAGGCCCGCGCCGGGCAGGTCCAGGCGTACCTCCGAGGCGGGCGCCGGTATGCGGACGGCGAGGGCGAGAGCGCCCGCCGCCACCGCGGGTACCACGCTCAGGAAGAAGACCCGTCGCCAGCCGAAGTGGGAGATCAGCGCGCCGCCGACGAGAGGGCCGAGCGCGGCGGCCGCTCCGATGGCGCTCGTGCGCAGGGCGACGGGCATGCCGAGCCGGTCGGGCGGATAGGCGGCACGCAGCATGCCGAGGGTGGCCGGTTGCAGCAGCGCCCCGAAGACCCCCTGGGCGACGCGCAGGGCGATGACCCAGCCGATGCCGGGCGCCAGGCCGATGGCCGCCGAGGCCAGCGCGAAGCCGAACACGCCGAGGGCGAAGACCCGTCGGTGCCCGTGGCGGTCACCGAGCCGGCCGGCGAAGACCAGCAGGCAGGCGACCGCGATGAGGTAACCGGTGCTGATCCATTGGACCTGCACGAACGAGGCGTCGAGGTCGCGGCGCAGGGTGGGCTGCGCGACGGTCGTCACGGTTCCGTCGAGGGCCACGACCGCGGCTCCCGTGACCCCGGCGGTGAGCGTGAGGCGTTGCCGGAGCGCCGCGTTCACCGCTCCGGCCCGAGGTGCGCGTCCAGAGCGGCCCGTACGAAGGGTTCGACGCCGTCCGCTCCCGTCGCGAGCCGGAGACTGCCCCAGCCCCACAGCTGCGCGACGCCGTGCAGGTTGGCCCAGAGCGCGCCGGCGAGCTCCGGAGCCCGTACGTCGGGGCGGGCCCGGCCCACCAGGCTCACCATGGTCCCGAAGAGCGGCAGGCTGGTCTCGCGCAGGCCCAGGCGGTTGCTCTCCAGCAGGTCGTGGCGGAACATCAGCTCGTACATGCCGCGGTGGGACAGCGCGTAGTCGACGTAGATGCCCGCCAGCGCGGCGAGTTGGGTCCGCGGGCCCTCCTGATCGCCGCGCAGTTCCGCGGCGACGGCGGCCCCCAGCTCGGCGAAACCCTCGCGCGCGATCGCGGACAGCAGCTCCAGGTGCGTCGGGAAGTAGCGGCGGGGCGCGCCGTGCGAGACACCGGCCCGGCGGGCGATCTCCCGCAGGGACAGGGCCTGTGCGCCTTCCTGGGTCACCAGTTCCACGCCGACGGCCACCAGCCGGGCCCGCAGCCCTGCCTCTCCCTGCGGCGATTCTGCTTTCCGTTCACTCATAGACACTGTCTACCAGCCATGGGTAGACAGTGTCTACTCGCGGGTGGGGGAGGGCGGTTCGTCTTTGTGCGGGGTACCGGGAGCGCTGTCACAGGCAGCGCATACCATCACGGGGATGAGCAGCCGGACGCCCCAGCGAGCGCGCCGCGTCACCCGCGACGCGGCGCTGCGTCCTGCCCCGGCCGTGCTGCTCGGCATGCTGCTCGCGGTGCTGGTGGCCTGCCTGGGGTACGTGCCGGCGCACGGCAGGACCGCGCCGGCCGCCGCGCCGGTGGTCACCGTCTACGTCCCGCACGAACGGCTGGCCTCCCCCGCCGAGCACGACCAGTGCTGTGGTCTGCCCACGCACGAGGCGCGGGCCGTGCTGCCGGTGGGCGCCCACCCCGTGCCCGCGGTGGCGCCCCGGATGCCCGTCGTGGCGCTCGCGGCCACGGCGGCGCGCGTGCCCGTGCTGCCGCCCGCCCGCGGGGCCCCCGATCTCCATGTCCTCCAGGTGCAGCGGATCTAGACCGGCGTCCGTACGACGACGTCCGTTTGACCCCGCACCCACCGCCGCCCGCCCGGACTCTCCGGCGCGGCGGGGACAAGGAACGCATTCCCATGAGCAGAACCAGCAAGAAGTCGGCCGCCACGGCCCGCAAGGCGCGTATCGAGGAGATGCGCCGCGCCGAGAAGGCCCGCGAGCGCCGGAGCCGCATCCTGACCATCTCCGTCAGTACGGCCATCGTGGTTGGGCTCGTCGGATTCGGCGCGTACTACGTCGACCGGGCGAACGACAAGGACGAGCAGCAGCAGGCGGCGGCGAAGAAGCCGGTCAAGGGCGAGAAGTCCTGGAACGCGAAGAAGCTGACCCAGAACCACGTCTCGAAGTCCGTGTCGTACCCGATGAATCCGCCGGTCGGCGGCGACCACGACCAGGCGTGGATGACGTGTGACGGCTCGGTCTACACGAAGGCGATACCGAACGAGAACGCGGTGCACTCGCTGGAGCACGGCGCGGTCTGGATCACGTACAACGACAAGGCGGCGGACGCCGACGTGAAGACGCTCGCCGGCAAGGTCGCCAAGACGCCCTACACGCTGATGAGTCCGGTGCGGGACCAGGCCGGAGCGCTCATGCTGTCGGCCTGGGGCAAGCAGCTGACCGTCGAGAAGGCGTCCGACCCGCGGGTCCAGCAGTTCCTCACGAAGTATGTGCAGGGTCCGCAGACCCCTGAGCCGGGGGCGGCCTGCACCAACGGCGTCGACGCGGCCTGACGCGCCCGCCACAGCCGCATAAGGCTTGGCATCGCTTGGCTTGGCTTGGCATGGCATGGCTTGATACGGCTTGTTGGACGGCGCCGGGCTCCCGCCGGAATCAGGAGCCCGGCGCCGCGCCGGCCGGCGTGCCCGCCCCCGCCCGGCGGCCGGCCGCCGGCGCGTTCGCGGTGCTCGGGGAGAGCAGCCAGGTCAGGACGAGCATGGTCTCCAGATGACGTTCGGCGTCCGGGCAGGTGCCGTCGGTGAGCTGGGCGATCTGGCGGAGGCGGTAGCGGACCGTCTGCTCGTGGACGTGCAGACGGTCCGCGGTGAGGACGGCGTTGTCACCGCAGCGCAGGTACACCAGCAGGGTTTCCAGGAGCGGTTCCCGGCGCCGGGGCGCCAGTTCGAGGAGCGGCCCGAGGAGGTCCGCCGCGGCTGCTTCCAGGAGGTCGCCCGACCGGAACGCCGTCAGAGCGGCCAGATGGTCGACGCAGCGCAGCGGGGCGGCGGCGGGCAGCAGGCCCCGTTCGACCAGTTCCAGACCGCGCCGCGCCCAGCGCAGCGACACCGCGCCCCGGTCGGGGGGTACGGCGGGGCCCAGGACGGCCCCGATGGTCCTCGGCAGCCAACGCGGCCCGGGAGTACGGGGGTCGGGCAGGACCAGATAGGGCGCGGCGGGGCTGCGGTCGGCGAGCACCTCGGGCGGCAGCACCCGGGTCTGCGGATGCTCGCCCGGTGGCAGGGCGAGGACGGCGAGCGTGCCGGGCAGCCGCCAGTCGGCCGCCGCGGCCAGTTCGGAGAGCGGCCGGGTCCTCTCGTCGGGGTCGGCGACCAGGGCGTCCCGCAGCCGGTCCCGCTGCACGTCGAGCGGGGCGCGGTGGCTCTCCTCGGCGTACCCGCGCGAGGCGGCCGCGACGGCGGTGCCGATCAGGGTGAAGGTGTCCTCGGTGAGCGTGGCCAGCAGGGGCGCCGGCCAGTGCAGCCGGTACGCGTCCTCGATGAGCCGTCGGCACGCCACCCGTCCCGCCAGGTCCAGGGCGTCGCGCAGCACGTCGAGCGGGCAGCCGAGGAGGCCGTGCCGGGCGCCGATGCGTTCGTACAGGGCGATGACCTCGGCCGTGGCGGCCTGCCCCGCCCTGGTGGCGTCGCGGATCGAGACGAAGCAGCTGACCGTGCGGTCGATGATGTGGCGCACCGAGTAGCCGTGCGTGCCCTCGACGGCGTGTGTGTAGTGCGGCAGACCGGTGCGTACCGCCTCCTCCATCTCGTCGATCGCGGCAGGAAGGTGCCGCAGCAGCATCCGGCGCGTCTCGCGCGGAAGCGGTGCGGTGTCCTGTGGGTCCAAGGCACGTGCGTGCGTGGGGGTCATGGCACCTCCCGTGGGTTCCCGTGGGGCTGGGCAAGACTGCGGGGCCCGTGTGAGGTACGCCAGATTCCGCGCGCGAACCGACTGCGAAAGTGTCACGCGCCTTACACTCCGGACCACGGCGACCCACCGTCCGGTGCTAGGCGCTCCGCTGTTTGCCCGTGTGGGGAATCTGCGGGTCGGTGGGGGCCGGGCGCGCAGTTCCCCGCGCCCCTTGCGGGGCCCCCGGCCCCCTCGTCTTCAAGGGAGTCGGACGTGGCAGGTGTTGATCCGCTGTTACCCAGGCGTCCTTGGCGTGATCTGCCTCCGGAGCTCGCGCCGTTGCTGAGGGCCCGGCTTCCGGAGCTGACCACGGAGATGGTCCAGGCCATCCGCCGAGAGGTACGCGGCTACCGGCAGCCCATCGGCTCCGCCGTGGCTCAGGATCTCGCCGAGGCAGTGCGGCTGGCGGCCACCCAGTTCACCGAGCTGGTCGAGGAGCCCGACGGGCCGCAGCAGCACTATGTGCCGCGTTTCAGGCGGCTGGGCAGACTGGAGTATCTGAACGGGCGGGGCACGGACGGGCTGCAGGCCGCCTACCGCATCGGCGCCCGGGTCGCGTGCCGCCGCTATGTGGACGTGGCACGGCAGGCGGCGTTCTCCGGTGAGATAGCCGTCCCGCTGAGCGAGGCCGTCCTCACACACATCCACGCGCTGGCCGAGGAGTCGGTGGCGGGCTTCGAGGAGGCACGGGCCGGCGCGGCCGACGAGGTGCTGCGCGCCCGCCGGCTGCTGGCGGCACGACTGCTGGAACGCCACCGCGATCCACTCGCGGAGCCCCTGCCCGACCTAGCCCGCCGGGCCGCCTGGCCGCTGCCGGAACGCGTCCGGTGCGCGGTCCTGCCCGCCTCCGCCGACGCGTCCGCGGTCGACGAGGAGGTGCTGCGGGTGAGCCGGGGTGGTGAACTGCGTCTCGTGGTGCCCGACGACGGCCTGCTGGGGGCGCTTGTGGAGGCACAGGCGGCGGTGGGCCCGAGTGTCACGCTGGACGAGGCCTGGGTGTCGCTGCACTGCGCCCGGCTTGGCCGGCGCCTGGGACGGCTCAGGGCCGAGGAACATCTCGCGGAGCTGCACCTCCTGCACGGTGCGCCGATCGGGGCCCTGCTCTGCGACCAGGTACTCGCTCCCCTGCGCGCCCTGCCGCCGGGCAAGGCGGAGCGGCTCACGGACACACTCGAAGCGCTGCTCGCCTCCGGCGGACGCACGGCCCCGGACGTGGCCGCCGCGCTGGGCATCCATCCGCAGACCGCCCGCAACCGGCTGCGTCAACTCGCGGCCCTGTACGGCGAGAAGCTGGCCGACCCGGCGTTCCGCTTCGACGCGCAGCTCGCGCTGCGCACCAGGTCCGTACGCCGTTCCGTGCTGCCCTGACAAACTCCCGTACGAAATTCAGCAGTTGAACCAGAAGCGGCGGCGACGTCGCGTCAGCATGCTCTGCCCGCATGAGACATGTGAGCACCCGCACCGCGAAACGCTTCGGCCTCCTGTCCGGCGCCGCCGCCCTGGTGGTGAGCGTGAGCATCCTCCCCCAGGAGGCTCAGGCCGGACCCGGGGACTACCAAAGGGGCCCCGACCCCACCGAACAGTCCATCACCGCCGAGCGCGGCCCCTTCGCCACCGCACAGACCACGGTCGACGGGCCGACCTTCAAGCAGGGCACCGCCTACTACCCCACCGACACGAGCCAGGGCACGTTCGGAGCCGTCGTCGTCAGCCCCGGTTTCGTGACGCCGGAGGCGCTGATCAGCTGGTACGGCCCGCGCCTCGCGTCCCAGGGCTTCGTCGTCCTGACGCTGGACACCAACTCCGGTTTCGACCAGCCCGACGACCGCGCCACCCAGATGCTCAACGCACTCGACCACCTCGTCCAGTCGAGTTCCGTACGGACCCGCATCGACCCCAACCGCCTTGCGGTGATGGGGCATTCAATGGGCGGCGGGGGCTCGCTCAAGGCGTCCGAGTCACGGCCCTCGCTGAAGGCGGCCGTGCCGCTGATGCCCTGGAGCAACGACAAGACCTGGCAGACCGACCGGGTACCCACGATGATCATCGGCGCCGAGAACGACGCCATCGCCTCACCCGGCTCGCACGCGGAGGTGTTCTACAACAGCCTCACCGCCGCGCCGGAGAAGGCCTACCTGGAGCTCCGGGGCGCCGACCACAACGTGGCACTCGGTTCCAACGTGACGATCGCGAAGTACAGCATCGCCTGGCTGAAGCGCTTCGTCGACGAGGACGTGCGGTACGACAAGTTCCTGTGCCCGGCGCCCGCGACGAACACCCAGATCAGCGAGTACCGGAACACCTGTCCCACCGGTTCCTGATCGCCGGCTCCTGATCGCTCCCCCGAGCACCACCGTCAGGCGCCCGCCCCCACGGCACGGGGGCGGGCGCCGAGTCAGGCACGGCACCGGGCCATGGACGGCGCCGGGTCATGATCGGCACGCGATTGATGTTGCGCAGATTATTGACCACCGGTGCGCTGGTGCCTAACTTCACTGGAGCCGCCCCGCCCCAACCCCCTCCCCCGCCCCGGAAGGGATCCCTTCATGAAACGCCGCCTCCTCCTCCCGGTCGCCGTCCTGCTGCTGGCGACCGCGGCCCCGGCCCGATCCGTCACCGCGGAGGACGTGCGCGCGGAAGACGTGCATGTGGAGGGCACCCTGTCCTCCGGCGCGACCTACGTCATGGACGTGCCCGCCGGCTGGAACGGCACCGTACTCCTGTTCAGTCACGGCTTCCGGCCCAGGGGCGCGCCCAACCCCGCCCAGAACGTCACCGACATCGCCACCCGCGACCTTCTCCTCAAGGACGGGTACGCGCTCGTCGGCTCGTCGTACGCCACCACCGGGTGGGCGGTGGAGCACGCGGTGCCGGATCAACTGGCGACGCTCGACGTCTTCGCCGAACGGTTCGGGGCGGCCCGGCGGACCCTCGCCTGGGGCCAGTCCTACGGCGGGTTCGTCACCACGCGGATCGCCGAGCACCACGCGGACCGCGTCGACGGCACCCTGTCCGTCTGCGGGCTGGTCCACGGCGGTGTGGCCAACTGGAACAACACCCTCGACCCGGTCTTCGCCCTCAAGGCCCTGCTCGCGCCCGACGCCTCCATCCCGTTGGCCGGCTTCCCGGACCGGGCGACCGCCACGGCCGCCGCCGGCGCGTTGAGCGGTGTCGTCACCGAGGCGCAGAACTCCGCGGACGGCCGCGCCCGGATCGCCCTCGCGGCGGCCCTGCACAACATCCCCGGCTGGAACGACCCCTCCCAGCCCCGCCCGGCGCCCACCGACTGGACCGCCCAGCAGGCCAACCAGTACACCGCCGTCCGCGGCCTCCTCGCGACGGCGGCGTTCAGCTGGCGGCAGGACACGGAGACCCTGGCGGGCGGCAACCCGTCCTGGAACACGGGGGTCGACTACCCGGGACTGCTGCGCGCGTCCTCGGCGTACGAGGAGGTCAAAGGGCTGTACAAGGCCGCGGGGCGCTCCCTCACGGACGACCTCAGGACACTGAACGAGACCCCGCGCATCAGGGCCGACAAGGACGCGGTCGACTGGATGAGCCGGACCAGCGCCTTCACCGGCAGGCTGACGAAGCCGCAGCTCACCCTCCACACCACCGGGGACGCCCTCGTTCCCGTGCAGACGGAGAGCGCCTATCTGCGAGCCGCCACCGCGGGCGGCTCCCGGCACCTGCTCCGCCAGGCGTACGTCGACAACGCGGGCCACTGCACCTTCAGCCCCGCCGAACAGCTCGCCGCGCTGGACACGCTGGAAGACCGGGTCGACACGGGCCGGTGGGGCGACACGGCGGCAAAGGCCCTCAACTCGCGTGCCGCGCAGGCCGATCCGACCACCCCGGCCCGTTACACCGCCTACCGGCCCACGGCGTACCCGCGCCCGTACGACCTGGCCCATCCGGGCGACGCGTACCGGCCCTGACCCGTACCGTCCGGCGTGGGAACCGTCCGGGCCGCCGGGCGTTCCGCATCCTCTCCTCGACACACGCGAACGGCACCCGGCCGCTCGCCGCCCGGACGAGGAGGAAGATTCCGTGCCGGTACGCCCCACATTCCGCAGGACACCCCTGTTGCTGACCGCGGCGGCCGTACTGGCCGTCACGGGCTGGACCGCGGTGGGAGCACCGGCGGGGCAGGCACCCCGGCACCGGGCCCCGGAGCCGCCACCCGCGGCGACCGTCTGCTCCCCCGCGGGCACCCTGAAGGGGCCGGGCGGACAGCGGGCCTTGGTCAGTCTCTGCGCGAGCGGCGGAGGCGCGGGAACGTCACTGTCGGCCCCGGCCACCTGCCGACGCACCGGCACCACCGTCCGGTACGCCTGTCTGACCTCGGGGAGCTGGACCCTGCGACGCGACGGCCGGACCGTCGCCACGGGCCCGCTGCCCGGCGGCCGGGAGACCCCGGGACCGGGAACGTACGAGGTCAGCGGCGCGGTGCACGTCCGCTCGTCGCCCGCCGGTGTGGACCTGCGGGGGACGGTCCGCGCCACGCTGACCCTCACCGACCCCAAGCCCGTCGCCACGCACCGCATCGAGGTCGACCGGCGCACACTGCGACCGCACTCGTCGGCCACGCTGACCTACACCGTCGCGCGTGACAGCGACGCCGGGGACGGGAGCGCCCGGTTCGGGCTCATCGGGGAGGAGGCCTCGGGAGTGGAGCTGACCACGTCCGACGCCCGCTGCGTCAACCCGCTCACCGGCCGCCATCCGTCGACGACCCGCAGCATGTACGCGCTGGACTGCGCCCTGACCGACCTCCAGCCGGGGCGGCCCTCCACGGTGGTCGTGCACGCCAGGGTCGCGGACACGTGCACAAGCATCGTCTCGAAGCTGGGGTACTGGATGCCGCGGGGCCAGAGCCTCTACACCGGCGGGATGCTGGCGGGGCCCACGGTCAGCTGCCATCCCTCGGACCCCCGGGGGCGCTGACCTCGCGGGGCGGTGAACAGAGCGGGCCGGCCCCCGGAGGGACCGGCCCGTCGTGTGCTCTGCCGCGGTGTCAGGACCGCGGCGGATTCTCGTCCCGGCCCGACCCGAACTGGTCCTTCAACCTGTCCTGGGCGCTGTCGACCTGACCGCTGTACTTGCCCTGCGTCTTACCGTCGACGAAGTCGCCGGCCCTGTCGACACCCTTGCCCGTCTGCTCCGGGTGGCCCTTAAGCATGCCCTTGATCTTGTCCATAACGGACATGAGTCATCCTCCTGATCGGTTCACCCCTACGTATCCAGGGTCACCGCAGGTGGCGGGTTTCGCATCCGGGAGGGGCACAGGGCGGTGCCTGGGCAGGTCAGGGGCGGGTCAGGGCGGGTTCCCGGGACGCTACTGGGCCTCGGTACGGCACTCCGGGTGGCCCCAGCCGTCGGGGTTCTTCGCGATGGTCTCGCCCGCCCCGTACGAACGGCCGCAGCGGCACCGGCCGGGAAACTTGGCCTTGAGCGTGCGCGAGGATGACGCCGCCGCCGAGGAGGAGGCGGACGAGGAAGAGGCGGACGAGGACGAGGTGCGCTTCTTCGCGGAGGCCGTTTTCGGTGCCGCCTTCTTGGCCGCCGGGGACTTCGGCGGCTCCGGAGAACCCTGCTCGCTGCCCGCGGGCTTCTGGACGAACGCGGCCTGGCTCGCCGCCCGGTCCGCGAAGTCGTTGAGGGGGTCGCCGTCGACCTGGTGCGCGGGCACGTACCGGAACTCCACCGAGCGGCCGTCGAGCAACTCGTCGATCCGTACGACGAGTTCCTGGTTGGCCACGGGCTTACCCGCGGACGTCTTCCAGCCCTTGCGTTTCCAGCCCGGGAGCCAGGTGGTGACCGCCTTCATCGCGTACTGGGAGTCCATCCGGATCTCCAGCGGCACGCCCGGGTCCACAGCCGTCAACAGCCGTTCCAGGGCGGTCAGTTCGGCGACGTTGTTGGTCGCGGTGCCGAGCGGGCCCGCCTCCCATTCGGTGGGGGTTCCCGTGCCGTCCCCTACGACCCAGGCCCAGCCTGCGGGGCCCGGGTTTCCTTTCGACGCCCCGTCACATGCGGCGATCACGCGTTCAGCCATGGGCACGATCATGCCAGGGGTGCGATGCGGGTCGGGCCAGTGGGTGAGGTGCGTGTGTATGTGCGGGTGCGTCGTGGCTTGTCGCGCCGTTCCCCGCGCCCCTCGGAAGCAAAGGTTGCGCCGTTCCCCGCGCCCCTCGAAAGCGGCAGGACGCCCGTCGCGGGGTGTGGGCTATGTTGAACCACAGTGGGACACGAAGGAGGCGCACCGGTGCCATCGCCGCAGCAGGCCCGCGCGCAGGCGTCGGCGATCAGTTCGGGAAAACCGGTCACGGAGGCGGAGGCCGCTCCCACGACGCGGCTGCGAGCCCTGTTCGACGGCCCCCGGCTCTCCCCCGGACAGCGGCGCATCGCCCAGTACCTGATCGAGCACATCACCGAGGCGGCCTTCCTGTCGATCACGGATCTCGCGGAGCGCGTGGGCGTGAGCCAGCCGTCGGTGACCCGCTTCGCGTCGGCGGTGGGCTTCAGCGGCTACCCCGCCCTGCGGGAACGCCTCCAGTCGATCGCGCTCAGCAAGCTGGCCGGTTCCCCCGACGCCACCGAGGAGGCCCGGCCCAACGAACTCCAGGCCGCCGTCGACGCGGAGATCGACAACCTGGAGAACCTGCGCCGCGACTTCGCCGACCCGGAACAGGTCATCGAGACCGGCCGCGCGCTGTCGCGGTCGGCTCCGCTCACCGTCCTCGGGCTGCGCATCTCCGGGTCGCTGGCCGAATACTTCGCGTACGCCGCCCGGCGCATCCACCCCGACGTCCGGCTGGTGACCCGGGGCGGAAGCGTCGCCTACGACGCCCTGCTGCAGTCGCGTGAGGCGGGCGGCACCTGGGTGCTGGCCTTCACCATGCCCCGGCACGCGCACGAGACACTGACGGCGATGCGGGTCGCCCGGCGGGCCGGTCTGCGTGTCGCCCTGGTCACCGATCTGGGACTGGGGCCGCTGGCCGACGAGGCCGACGTCGTCTTCGCGACCGGTACCGGCGCACGGCTCGTCTTCGACTCGTACGCGGCGCCCGTCGTGCTGTCCGCGGCTCTGCTCCAGGCCATGACCGACGCAGATCCAGAGCGTACGCAGGCCCGTCTGGAGGACTACGAACAGGTCGCGGACGAGCACGTCTTCTTCCTCAAGGACTGATCTCCGCGGTCCTCTCCGGCCCCACAGCCGCATATGACGGCAGCATCCCGCAAGGCGAAATTCAGCCGTACAGGCACATGAATTTTTACATACCCTTGCTTACCAGACGGTATATATGAATACTTCTCGCTGATCGGGATCCGGTGGGGTCCTGGTCGCCCGGGAGCGGCGCACCCGCCTCGCACCGTCCCGGGCGCAGGAACGGGCACAGCTCACGCACGCCCGTGGCGGCCCCGGTCAATCCCCTGGGCCGGGGCCGCCAAGAACGACCAGAACCGCCCGCCGGCCACCTCGGAAGCGATCCCCATGTCCCTGACGTACTCGCCCATCAGCACGGACTGGCCCTGTCAGGTCAAGACGCCCGGCAGCCGCGACTGGGAACGATCGGCGGCCAAATGGCTGCGCGAGCTGGTGCCGACCCGCTACGCCAGCTATCCCCTGCTGATCCGTCAGCCCGTCCTGCTCGCCCGCCACGCGCAGCTACAGCTCCAGCAGGAGATCCGCGTCGTGCGCACCGCGCTGCACAGCGCACGGGCCGAGCTGCCCGCCCTGGGGATGCCGGAGTCCGTGATCGAGCACACGATCAAGCTGTACGCGGCCGAGCTGACGCAGTTGAACCACATCGCCCGGGGCGTCCGCGTGATCACCCAGGCGCTCGTGGAGAGCCACAGCGCACGCCAGGGCCACTGAACCGCTCAGGGGAGGCCGGCCGGCCGGGGCGACGGCACTCAGTTCCCCGTCCGGAGCACACTGAGTGCCATCGGTCTCTCGTGCGGTGCTAGGTTCCCCAGCATGAGCGAGGCACCCCGTCCCCACCCGGCGGCCGACGTGAGCAACCCGAAGCCGCCGATGCGGGAGTCCCTCGTGGAGGCGGCGTTCCAGCTGTTCGTTGAGCGGGGGTACGAGCAGACCACCGTCGACGACATCGTGGCTCTCGCGGGTGTCGGACGCCGGTCCTTCTTCCGGTACTTCCCGTCCAAGGAGGACGTGGTCTTCCCGGACCACGAGGGCTGCCTGGCCCGGATGACCGCCTTCCTGGGCGAGAGCGGCCCCGGCCATGAACCCGTGGAGCGCGTCTGCGACGCCGCACGCCTGGTGCTGCGCATGTACGCCGAGAACCCGGCGTTCTCCGTCCAGCGCTACCGCCTCACCAGAAAGGTCCCGGGGCTGCGGACGTACGAACTCTCGGTGGTCTGGCGGTACGAGCGGGCGCTGGCCGAGTATCTGCGCGGACGTTTCTCGGGCCGGCCCGACGGGACCCTGCGGGCCGACGTCATCGCCGCGGCCGTGGTCGCCGCGCACAACAACGGGCTGCGGTCCTGGCTGCGTTCGGACGGCCGCCGCGACGCGAGCGCCGAGGTGGATCACGCCCTCGCCCACGTCCAGGGGGTGTTCGGGCCGGAGCGGGCGACGGGCGACCCGGCGCGGAACCCGGGAGCGGACGGGACCGGCACCGGAACCTGGGGCAGGGACGAGGACAAGGACGACGACGATGTGGTCGTCGTCGTTTCCCGGCGCGGCACCCCGCTGTGGCGGGTCGTCCAGGAGATCGAGACCACGCTCGGCCGCGATCCCGCCTGATACTGCCTGATTTCGCCGCCGATTGAGGGTACTGAGTGCCTTTACCTATGGCACTGCGTGCCATATTCTGAGGCCGTGCGCGGCACTGAGCGCATCTTCGGATTCCGGCCAGGCGCAGGGAGATGACATCGTGTTCCACCGAGGAAGCGGGACCACGACGGGCCTACTCGACCCGGAGACGGCAGCGGGAACAGGGACGGCGACGACCGCGGGACCCGCCGAGGAGGGGCTCCTGTACCAACGCTGCCGCTGGTGCGGGACCAGTACGTTCCACCGGCTGCTCTGTCCGGTCTGCGCGGGCAGCGACCTGCGTACGGAACGCAGCGCGGGCCTCGGCGTCATCCGCCACGCGACCGTCGTGCAGCGCAACACGCCCGGCGCGCGCAATGTCTCGCTCGTCGAGATGGCGGAGGGGTTCACGGTCAGGGGCCGGGTCTCGGGGCCGCTCGTCGCGATCCGCACGGGTGACCGCGTCCAGCTCACCACGTCGGCGGATCCGGTGCGCCGCGAGCCCGTGTTCAAGCTCTGCGAGGAGCCCTTCTCCGGGTCGTACCCCGGGCCCTACTCCGGCTGGCACTGAGGCGTTCCGCGGCGCCACGGGGGACACTGGGTGGAACACATGTCCACGGAAGAGCCCGGAGGAACCCATGCACGCCCAGGACGTTCTGGTCGAAGCCTACGGACGCATCAAGGACGAGGTGCACGCCGCCGTCGTCGGCCTCTCCCCCGACGAGCTCAATGCCCGGCCCGGCGGCACGGCCAACTCGATCACCTGGCTGATCTGGCATCTCACCCGCGTCCAGGACGACCACGTCGCCGATGCCTTCGGCCTCAAGCAGGTCTGGCTGTCGGGCGGTTGGGCGGACCGCTTCGCGCTGCCACTCGCCGAGGACGACACGGGTTACGGCCATGACGAGCGGCAGGTCGCCGAGGTCCGGGTGGACTCGGCCGACCTCTTGACCGGCTACTACGACGCCGTGCACGAGCAGACCCTGCGGGCGCTGAGCGACCTGCGCGCCGAGGACCTGGACCGCGTCGTCGACGAGAACTGGACCCCGGCCGTCACCCTGGGCGCCCGCCTGGTCAGCGTGCTCTCCGACGACCTGCAGCACGTGGGTCAGGCCGCCTACGCGCGAGGGCTGTCGGCCGCCGACTGAGCGTCGCCCGCCCGACCGCCCGGCGCTGTGATGTGCGCCTCAGAGGCAACCCCGCCGCCGCGATCCTCGTCCTGATCCACAACGAGGTGGCGCGGCGGCGCCGGTGACCCGCCGACCCAGGACAGTGATCCGAGGCGGAGAACCGGCGCACTATACACAGCATGTATACATACTGTGTATAGACCTGTATCGGTATCAGCCTGTGTTCGGTATCAGCCTGTGTACGGACAGGTCCTGCCGCGTCCACCGCAACCGGCGGACCGAAAGGCATCCATGTACGGCAAGGCATTCGCTCCCGAGTACCAGGGCGCGCTCACCTCCCTGTCCGTGAACTCCTCGCTGGTCGACGTACTGGCCGCGGGCACCGAGCGGTTGCGGGCGGCCGAGCGGGCCGGGGCCCGGGGAGAGGCGGCCCGCTCGGGTCTCGCGGTCGCGGAGGCGCACCGGCGGCTCGGGCAGGTGGGCGAAGCCGACCGGGCGTGGAAGGCGAGTTACCGCGCGGCCCGCGAGGCGAAGGACACGGCCGCGATGGCGTGGGCCCTGTGGAGCGGCGGCACGCTGGCCCGCCAGCGCGGCGCGCTCGCGCTGGCCCGGCGTCTGCTGGCACTCGCGGCCGAACTCGGCGAACGCGGCGGCGACATCGTCGTACGCGGCTACTCGCTGGCCGGGATGGCGGAGACCGGCCGTATCCAGGGCGACTACGCGGCGGTCGGCGCGCTGCACGAGCAGTTGCTGGCGGAGGCGCGCGAACGCGGCGAGGCGCGGCACACGGTGTGGGCGCTCGAAGGCATCGCGCAGATGCACCGCAACACCGGTTCGTACGACACGGCGTACTCGATGTTCGAGGAGGCCGCGGAGATCGCCGGCCGGGCGGACGACCGGCGTGGTCACGCGTGGGCGCTGCGCGGTCTCGCCGACCTCGTGTCCGTGCGCGACGGGGACGCCGACCGCGCACTCGCTCTGCTCGCCGAGGCCGAGGTGACGTGCCGCGAGATGAACCTGTCCAGCGCGCTGGCGTACAACCACAAGATGCGCGGCAACGTCCTGTACCGCGCCGGGCGTTACGCACAGGCCCGGGACCTCTACGAACTGGCCCTGTCGGAGTTCCGGGCGATGAGCGAGCCCCGCGGGGAGGCACTCTCCCGGCTCGGCCTGGCGAAGTCCCTCGCCCGCCTGGGCCGCGACCTGACCGAGACGGCGGCCGAACTGGCCGACCTGGCAACGGCGTTGGACCGGATCGGCCTCCGGCACGCACATCGCATGGTGTCCCACGCCCAGACCGAACTGGGCATCGAGCCCAGCCCCGACACAAAGCCCGACACCAAGTCACCAACCGGGGCCGACGCCACGCCAGACACCCGCCCCGACCCTAGCGCCGCGCCGGACACCCGGGACGGGTCCGGCACCTGGACGGACACCGAGCCCGGCGCCGGGACCGGCCCGTGCCCGCCGTCGCGCCCGGGCCCCGACCCGGACCAGCCCGCCACGCCCGGCCTCAAGGCAGGCGCGAGTACCCCTCTCGTCGACGCCGGGCGCGCCGCCGTGCTCATGTCCGGCCGGACCGACGTGGGGAGCCGGCGATGACCACGATGTCCTCCGCGCTCTCCCCTCCCCTGCCCGGCCCGCCGCAGACGCAGACGCCGACCCCGGCTCCGACACCGGCCCCGGCGAGCCCGCATCCCGCCTGCTGGAGCACAGCCGCGCCCTCGTACGCCCCGCGCTGGCCGCAGCGGTCGCGCGGCTGCACCCCTGGGTGGGTGAGATGGCCGCCTACTCCCTCGGCTGGTGCGAGCCGGGCGGCGCACCCGTGTCCACGCCCGCGGGCGGCAAAGGGCTGCGGCAGGTCCTCGCCGTGCTGGGCACGGAGACGGCCGGTGCCCCGCGGGGCGCCGGAGTGACCGCGGCCGTCGCCGTGGAACTGGTGCACACCTTCTCGCTGCTCCACGACGACATCATGGACGGCGACCCGACCCGGCGCGGGCGCCCCACGGTCTGGAAGGCGTACGGCACGGGCCCGGCCGTCCTCGCGGGCGACGCGCTGTTCGCCCTGGCCGTGGAGACCCTCGCCGCCGCACCCGGCGCCGATGTCCCCTCAGCCGTGCGCCACTTGTCCACCGCGCTCAACGACCTCGTACGCGGCCAGGCCGACGACCTGCTCTTCGAGAGCCGCCCCTGGGCGGGCCCGGAGTCGGTCCGCCCGGACGAGTACCGCGCGATGGCGGAGCACAAGACCGGCGCCCTGCTGGGCTGCGCGACCGCCCTGGGCGCCGTGCTCGCCGGCGCCCCGCGCGAGACGGTCGCCGCGCTCGACCGCGCGGGCCGTCACCTGGGCGTCGCCTTCCAGGTCATCGACGACCTCCTGGGCATCTGGGGCGATCCCGCCGTGACGGGCAAGCCGGTCCACGCGGACCTGCTCCGGGGCAAGAAGACGTTCCCGGTGCTGGCCGCCCTCGGCGCTCCGGGCGCCCGGCCGCTCGCCCGTCTCCTGGACTCCGCCGACCCCCTCGACGCGGCGGACGCCCGGCGCGCCGCGGCCCTGATCGAGGACATCGGCGGGCGCGGGGCCGCGACGGCGGAGGCCCGCCGGCACATCGCCACCGTCGGCGCCTGCCTCGACAGCGTTCCCTCGGCGGCCCGCACCACCCGCACCACCGACGACCTGCGGGCACTCCTCGACCACCTCGTACACCGCGAGATGTGACCGACAGCCGCGCCTCTCCGGGCCCTTGACGCCCCAGAAAGCCCTTGCCACACTCACCGCACCCCCACGTAGAAAACGCTTGCTATCCACCCCCACACAGGAGAAGACGAGATGGGACGCAGAGCCGCACCTCACCTCACTCGCTCGACCCCACACCTCACCAGCTCGACCCCACGGCCCCGTCTCAGGGGCACAGGTGTCATCGCCACCTGTGCAACGACCCTGGTCACGGCGGCTGCCCTGCTCACCGCCCCGGCCAGTGCCGCCCCCGCGAGTGCCGCCCCGCCGGGCGCGGCGCCGCGGCAGGCGGCGGCAGCGTGCGGGGAGGGTTCGTACCAGGCCGAGGCCACGCTCAGCGGCAGTACGTGGACCGCCCGGCGCGGCAGCGGTGTCGTCTACACCGGAACCGACATGCGGGCCGCGATGCAGGCGGCCGTCAGCAGCCTCACGGCGGGTCGCACGTCGAAGGAACGGGTCGTCGTACGCGGCTCGGGCACCATCAGCGCCGGCTCCAGGGTCTCGCTGCCGAGCTACACCGTGCTCGACGTGTGCGGCACCATCAACGTCACCGGTTCGGGCACCGGCGACCAGGCACCGGTCTACGCACGCGGCGTACAGGACATCGAGGTCCAGCACCTGAACGTCACCGGAGCCCCGCTCTACGGCATCTTCATGCGCAACGTCACCAACGTGGTCCTCGGCCAGATCGACATGCGCCTGTCGGCCGGTCTCGGCGTCCGCATCGACAACCGCGGCGACACCAGCCAGTGGACCCGCAACGTCCGTATCGACAACGTCTACGTGTCCGGGGCGAGCAGCCACGCCGTGGAGACGTACGGGGTCGACGGCATCACCATCGGCACGGTCACCGCGCGCAACGTGGGCGAGTCGGGCCTGCTGCTGAACCAGACGGTCAACGCCACCGTCACCAAGGTGGACGCTGACGGCGCCGGGGCCGGCACCGGCTACGCGGCCTTCCGGATGGCCAACCGCAACGGCCGGATCGGCAGCAGCTACGCGACCAACGTGCGGGTCGGCGAGGTCGTCGCGCGCGGTGGCGGCCGGGGTGTCTTCTGTGTCTCGGAGAGCGGCGGCGCGACCATCGACCGGGTCACGATCTCCAACACCGGCAACAACGCGATCCTGATCGAGAACTGCTACAACGTGAACCTCGCCGCGCAGAGCGGGAGCGTCACGGGCGGCGGGGAGATCCGGCTGGCCGCGCGCTCGGAGTTCCCCAACAACTCGGACATCACCGTCCAGAACCTGACGGTGACGAACTCCGTGATCAGGGAGAGTCCCTGCGGCACCAACACGACGTTCCGCAACAACACGCTGGTCAACAGCACACAGAGCATCTGCTGACGGACCACGGGCCCCCTGCGCGGATGCGTGCAGGGGGCCCGTGCTCATGTCAGTGTCCTGGCTCCGGCCCCCAGTACGAGGAGCCTCCGCCGCGCCACTCGATGAGCGGTGACACCGCGACCTCGTTCTCGTCGAACTCCAGTCCGGCGCGGCGCAGGAACTCGACGACGTCCGGGAGGTTCATGGCGGTGCCGATCGGCTCGCCGTGGACCGTCACGCGCCGGCCGCCGTCGCCGCGCGGCGGATGCACGAGTACTGCGGGGTGTTCCGACATGCCCTCAGCCTCACCCGGACCGCTCGCGCGCGCATCCGGGCAGCGCCGATGACCACCGGATCATCACCGGGCCTTGCTGCGACGCACACGGCGAGGGACCGGCCCGGTACCGGACGTCTCCGTACTCGACGACTCAGTACTCGATGGCGGGGAGCAGGCCGGTGACGGGGGCGGCGAGGTCGGTCACCTGGTGCAGCTGCTCCAGCTGGTAGAGGCCGTTCAGCTGGTTGAGGGACTGGATCCCGTCGGAGATCTTCGGAATCTTGTTCCGGTGCTCGACGGGGAGGTCGCTCACGGCGATCTGGTCGAGTTCCGCGATCGGGTCCAGTTTTCCCGTCTCGGGGACCGTGGCGGCGCTCGCGGAAGGTACGGCAAGCCCCGTGACGCTGATGGCGAGACCAACGGCGGCGACAATACGTCGTGTTGAGATCATGCTTTCAGCAACGGTGACAAGCTGCCCGCGGACACGGCCCCGCCCGGCCCCTCACCCGACAGGCGCATCGATACGCCTGCGCTTGCCGAGGTTCCCGTGCGGGAGGAGTCTCGAAGTCATGGACACCGCGGCAGGCCCCGGCTTCGACACCGAAACACTGCGCCGGGGCATCGAAGGCCAGGACGCGACGGCACTGCTGTCGCTGTACGCGGACGACCCGGAACCTTGTCTGTACCCCGACGGCGTCAGGGTGCTTGCCAACTCGATGATGTCGCTGCGCGACGGCAGGATCGTCGATCAGACCGTGCTCCAGGCCCGGGACGCCGAGGGATGACGCCGAGGGTCCGGATCACCTCGCGTCTGACCTGGACCTTCTCGGCCCGGCTGAGCCCGGGGCGGCCGTCGCGGCCTCGGCCGGCTCGCGGGGCGGGCCGACGCGTGTCCGCTGCTCTTCTTCGGTCGGCACTGCGGGCGGCGCGTTCTCGTCGGTGATCCTTCCGCCGGTACCCGAGGCGGCAGTGGCCCGATGTCCTGAAGTCGCGCAATAGTTGCCTTGTGGATGGTTTTTCTGCTTACTACCTTCCTCGCCATGACAAAGACGAGCACGCCTCATGCCGCCCTCCCGGTGGACGAGGTCACCGCCGCGGCGCGTGAACTGGCCCGGGCCGGACGGTGGCAGCGCGCGTTATGCCTCCTCGACGCCACCGTCACCAGCGAGCCGCGCGACCGGGCGGCTCTCGCTCTCGCCGGGGCGCAGATCGCCCTGGAGCGCGACTGGTTCGGCGGTACGGACACCGCGGACGCCCGGATCGCCGCCGCGGACACGGCGATCGGCGGACTCACCGAGCCGGTCGGGCTCTGGGACCTGGACTTCGTACGGCTGCGGTACGCGTACTTTCGTCTGCTGCTCGGGGACGGCACCTTCCGGTTCGGTCCGGCGGGCAAGGACCCCGCCGAGCTGGCGGAACTGCGGCGGCGCGCGGACGAGTTGTGCGAACGGGCTGCCGACGACGTACGCCGGGGCTGGGCGCGGATGTATCTCGGACTGATCGTCGACAACCTGTTCGCCGAGCGGGACGAGGCGCCGGCGCACTACGAACTCGCCCTGGACGCCGGGGAGTCGGCCGACGACCTCCTGGCCCGTGAGGCGCTGCGCCATCTCGGCGACCACGACCACGACAACCTCGACCACGACCGGGCGCGGGAGCGCTGGACCCGGGCGACCTCTCTCGGCGCCCGTGCCGGGAACGTCCCCGGCACCCTCTCCCAGCAGATGCTCCTGGCCGTCCTGGCCCGCGACACGGGCGACGAACCGGCCGCCACAGCCCTCGCCACGGAGGTCGCACGCTGGGCGGGAGCGATCGGAGCCGTACGCGTGGAGGCCCAGGCGACCGCGTTCCTGGCGAACGAAAGCTGAAGGCCGTGCCCCGCAAGCGGGCGCGGGGAACCGCGCGACAGGCCCCCACCGGCCCGCAGCCGAAACGACGGCCGGGCGAGGCCCGGGGCCTGGCGTAAAATAGCCGCAGGTCGTGACTGGCGCTGAGGTGGACCACCACCGGGGAGCGGCCCGACGCAATCGTCTGAGCCGCGCGCCTGGGCATCCTCCACGACGCTCAGGAGCAGCACATGTCCCAGGCCACACTCATGGACGGCACCGGTCTCGCCCGGCGGATCGTCGAGGAGACGGCGCAGCGGGCGGCCGACCTCACCGGACGCACGGGGGTGACGCCCTGTCTCGCGACCGTGCTGGTGGGCGAGGACCCGGCGTCCGTCACCTACGTACGCATGAAGCAGAACCGTTCCCGCAAGGCCGGTATCGCGTCACGGCACGTGTCCCTGCCCGCCGCGACCACGACCGCCGAACTGATCGGCACCCTCACCGAGCTGTCCGCCGACCCCACCGTGCACGGCATCCTGCTCCAGCACCCGATGGGGCACCACATCGACGAGCGGGCGGCTTTCGAGGCGATCGCTCCGGAGAAGGACGTCGACGGGGTGACCCTGGCGTCGTTCTCCGCGATGAGTTTCGGGCTGCCCGGCTTCTCCTCGTGCACGCCGGGCGGGATCATGCGCCTCCTCGACGAGTACGACGTCGATCCGGCCGGCAGGCGTGCCGTGGTGGTGGGCCGCAGCGCGATCCTCGGCAAGCCGGTGGGCATGCTGCTGCTCGGCCGCGACGCCACGGTGACGTACTGCCACTCGCGCACCCCGGCCGCCGATCTGTCGTCGCTCGTGCGGGAGGCGGACATCGTGGTGGCCGCGGTGGGGCGGCCCCGGCTGATCCGCGGGGAGGACATCAAGCGGGGCGCGGTCGTCGTGGACGCCGGTTACAACCCCGGAAACGTCGGGGACGTCGACTTCGACAGCGCCCGTGAGCGGGCGTCGCTGATCACCCCCGTACCCGGCGGGGTCGGTCCGATGACGATCGCCACGCTGCTGGCCCAGACCGTCGAGGCGGCCGTCCAGCAGACCGGTGCCTGATGCGGACCCGCTGCGGACCGATCAGCGGATCCACGCGCTGTAGTCCATGACGTCGCCCGCCTCGACGCCGTACTCGGGTTCGTCGACGGCCGCGGTGTCCTCCAGGCCCAGTACGGCACCGGTGGCCGGGTCCATGATCAGCATCCGGCGGTAACCGGCGCCGTCGTACACGTACGCCTGGCCGAGGCGGCCGAGGCGGTCGGTCACCTGGCCGACCGACCTCAGCCCCTTCGCGTCCGCGAGGAGCCGGGCGAGCGCGGCGTTCTCGCGGGCGCCGAGGGTCCAGGTGTCGAGCAGCACCGCCGTGGCGTCCAGCAGTGCGCGCGTGGTCAGCGGGGTGTCGATGTGCTGCGCTTCCCGCAGGTAGGCGCGCAGCCGCGTGGCGTCGTGCGGGGGCGGTGACTGGGGCGGGGCGTCGCTCCAGCTCGGCGGGAAGGTCTGCTCGCTGATGACGTGCCCGTCGTCGACGAGGCGCGGGCCGTCGTCCGCGTCGCTGAGGACCCGCCGGCCGGGGTGGCGCGGGTCGGTCGCGACGACCAGCTCCGTGTGGCTGTCGTCGGCGTTCCAGCGCACGACGCGTTCCACGGGCAGGGTGATCGGCGGCTCGTCCTCCGACATGCCCACGCTCCAGGACTGCACATGCGTGCCCTTGCGCAGCCCTGCCGAACCGTCCGCCGCGTCCCGCCGGGCCCGCTCGACCAGCCTGTCGAGGGGTACGGGGGTGGAGTCGGCCCGGACCACCAGCGGGCGGGGCGCGGCCACGGCCGGGGTGGTGCTCGGGCCCGCGAGGAGGAGCGCGGTGGCGGTTGTGGCGACCACCACGGTCGCAGTGAGCGCCCAGACGAGGCGGGTACGGCTCGGCCTGGGTCGGCGCTCGCCGTACACATCCGCGTCCACACCTGCGTCCGTGCCTGTGCCTGCGCCCGCGTCTGCCATGAGGTGGTGCAGCCGGCTCTCGGCCTCGTGGCCCAGCGGGCCTTCACCGAAACGGGGGTCGTCGCGGGGCACCGGGTCGGCCCGGCGCAGCAGTTCGAGCTCGTCAGCCATGGAACTGCTCCTTCGGAGGGTCGGTGTCGACGGCCCCGGCGCTCGGGGTCACCACGACGCGCATGCGGGCGATCTCGGTTCTGAGGCGGCGGCGGGCCCGGTGCAGTCGCATCGCCGCCGCTCGGCTGCCGCAGCCGAGGGCCACGGCGATCTCGTCGACCCCCAGTTCCTCCCAGGCGGTGAGCCGCAGTACCTCCTGGTCGGCCGGGGAGAGGCGGGCCAGCGCGTCGTGCACCCACTCGGCGGGCCGCTCGGAGTCCGGGCTGTCGACGATCTGTCTGCCGTGCACGGTCTCGTCGTTGCCGAGCCTGTCCATCAGCCGGCGCCGGCGCCCATAGCCGCGTACCGCGTTGGAGAGGCAGTTGCGTGCCACTCCGTACAGCCAGGGAAGAGGGGATGCGGGCAGGTCGGAGCGGCGCCGCCAGGCGACGGTGAAGACCTCCGCCACCACTTCCTCGACTTCGCTCGTCCGGCCGTCCAGTCGCCGAGCGACATAGCGGCTGACCGCCCAGTAGTGCTCGCGATAGGCAGCGGCGAAGATCTCGTCGTTGCTCATGTCCCGTACGTGTCCGGCAGGTCCTCGATCGTCACACCTGTTTCGGTGATCTTCGCCGCCCCGCCCAGGTGTGACGTCGGAAGGGCCGGCGGACACAGACGGGGCATGGAGAGCAACACTGTCACCCCGGCGCTCGCGCCCCCACGCCCGGGCCGCCGTCCCGGACTCGCCGGCGTCCGCCGGCTGACCACCACGGACCACAAGACGATCGGCACGATGTACCTGGTCACGTCGTTCGCGTTCTTCTGCATCGGCGGCGTCATGGCGCTGCTGATGCGCGCCGAGCTGGCCCGTCCCGGCACGCAGTTCATGTCGAACGAGCAGTTCAACCAGGCGTTCACGATGCACGGCACGATCATGCTGCTGATGTTCGCGACGCCGCTGTTCGCGGGCTTCACGAACTGGATCATGCCGTTGCAGATCGGTGCGCCGGACGTGGCGTTCCCGCGGCTGAACATGTTCGCCTACTGGCTGTACCTGTTCGGCTCGCTCATCGCGGTCGGCGGCTTCCTCACCCCGCAGGGCGCGGCCGACTTCGGCTGGTTCGCCTACAGCCCGCTGTCGGACGCGGTCCGCTCGCCGGGCATCGGCGCCGACATGTGGATCATGGGTCTGGCCTTCTCGGGCTTCGGCACCATCCTGGGCGCGGTCAACTTCATCACCACCATCATCTGCATGCGCGCGCCCGGCATGACGATGTTCCGTATGCCGATCTTCGTGTGGAACGTGCTGCTCACCGCGGTCCTGGTGCTGCTCGCCTTCCCCGTGCTCGCCGCCGCGCTGTTCGCGCTGGAGGCGGATCGGAAATTCGGCGCACACATCTTCGATGCCTCGAACGGTGGGGCGTTGCTGTGGCAGCATTTGTTCTGGTTCTTCGGGCATCCAGAGGTGTACATCATCGCGTTGCCGTTCTTCGGCATCATCAGTGAGGTCATCCCGGTCTTCTCCCGCAAGCCGATGTTCGGCTACATGGGCCTGATCGGCGCGACCATCGCCATCGCGGGCCTGTCCGTGACGGTGTGGGCGCACCACATGTACGTCACCGGCGGTGTGCTGCTGCCGTTCTTCTCCTTCATGACGTTCCTCATCGCCGTCCCGACAGGCGTGAAGTTCTTCAACTGGATCGGCACCATGTGGCGGGGCTCGCTGTCTTTCGAGACGCCGATGCTGTGGGCCACCGGATTTCTGATCACTTTCATGTTCGGTGGTCTGACCGGTGTCATCCTGGCCTCGCCGCCGATGGACTTCCACGTCTCGGACTCGTACTTCGTGGTGGCGCACTTCCACTACGTGGTGTTCGGAACGGTCGTGTTCGCGATGTTCTCCGGCTTCCACTTCTGGTGGCCGAAGTTCACCGGCAAGATGCTCGACGAACGCCTCGGGAAGATCACCTTCTGGACGCTGTTCATCGGCTTCCACGGTACGTTCCTCGTCCAGCACTGGCTGGGCACGAACGGAATGCAGCGCCGGATTCCCGACTATCTGGCCGTGGAGGGGTTCACGTTCCTCAATACGGTCTCCAGTATTTTCTCCTTCGTCCTGGGGCTGTCCCTGCTGCCGTTCTTCTACAACATCTGGAAGACGGCCAAGTACGGCAAGAAGATCGAGGTCGACGACCCGTGGGGCTACGGCCGTTCGCTGGAGTGGGCCACGTCCTGCCCGCCGCCGCGGCACAACTTCGTGGTCCTGCCGCGTATTCGTTCGGAATCGCCGGCGTTCGATCTGCACCATGGGTAGCTCACGGATGCGGTGAACCGGGCCCGTCCCTGTGTGTCGTCCTCTGCGGGTGCGTCGTGGCTGGTCGCGCCGTTCCCCGCGCCCCTGAAGGGCGCGGTCTTCAAGGGGCGCGGGGAACTGCGCGAACGGCCCCCACCGGGGCAGCACCCGAACACGCGCCTGGGAGCCTCACCACCCCGGAGGGGACCGGCGCCGGTCAGGCCACCGTGATGTGGACCGTCATCTCGTCGGCCCCCGGCGTGCCCACCGTCTCGACGGTCACCCCCGTCCACTTGCCGTCGGGCAGGTTGAGCGGGGGCTCCGTCTTCTCGCCGACCGTGTTCCTGTCCTGGAACGGATAGAGGTCGTCGCTGTCACCCCGGTTGCCCCGGCCGAACATCCGTGAGAGGTCGCCCTTGCCGTCGGCCTGGAGAAGTTCGATGGCCAGGTTCTGCTCGTCGTTGACGTTGTCGATCGACTCGTCGACGACGTACACGGCGATCCCCTCGTCGGGCAGGAAGGCGTCCTGCCCCCGACGGCGGCGGTACTCGACGAGGATGTACTGGCTGTCGGACATCGTGTCGGGGTTCTGGACGAACACCGCGCTGCCGTCCTCCGCGGCGGGCCGCAGCCTGATGTCGCGGGTGGTCTTGTTCACCACCTGGGGCTCGATCCAGCCGTGGAACATCCGCAGCATGGCCGTCGGGAACACCGGGGTCAGTCCGCCGTTGCCCCAGGAGCCGCCCGACATGAGGCAGTAGTTGCCGAGGCCGGCCGACCGGGTCAGCTGCTGCTGTCCGGTGTCGTAGTAGTCGGCCCAGCGCGCCGCGAGGTGCCCCCACTCGTGGGCGCAGACTCCGACCGCGCAGTCCTCGGGCACGGTCAGGAACGTGCGGACCGACAGGCCGGGCGCGACCTCGACACCGTCGGGGATCGTCCACTTGAGGCTCCACAGGTCGCCGCGCTGGGTCGTCTGCTCGGCGCCGCGTCCGGCGTGGATGATGAACAGGGCGGTGACGGCACCCTCGCCAAGCGCGTCGAAGGAGGTGAAGTCGACCCCGGCGGCGCGGGCCGCCAGTACGGCGTCACGCGCCAACCCCTGTGTGTTGCGCGGGAAGTTGGCGTTCATGCCCGAGTTGCCGTCGGCGTAGAACGACAGCGGCTCCGGCATCCGGAACCAGCCGTGCACCGCGCCCTGGATGTCGATGCCGGTACTGGGCGAGGTGTCGAAGCCGCTGACCTGGCGGTAGAAGGAGCGCATGCTGCCGCTCGGGAACTCCTCCAAGCCGAAGAGCATGCTGTCGTAGTGCCCGGGGCCGTGGTCGGCCTCGTGCGGCTGGTCGGGGAAGTCGACGAGCAGCACCAGTGTCCGTACGCTGCCCCGGAGTTGGGCCGCGGGGCGGGTGATCAGCTGTTTGTCGGTGCTGGGGCCCGGGTCGGTCGACCCGTCGTCCAGACCGACGAGGTTCTCGCCCCGTCGGCCCGCGCGCCATACCGAGAAGTACTCCTCGAAGGTCGTGTTCTTCGGCAGACGGCGTTCCTTGCGCAGTTCGAGATAGCGGGCGTACAGCTGGGCCAGGGCCTGCGGCGACAGCGGTACGGGGCAGGCGGCGGCACAGTCGTGGGCTGGCCGTACAGGGCTGAGCGTATGACGCATCAGGCACCCCCTTCAGGGGACGAACCCCTCATTGCCGGATACGGAGGATCCAGAGGAAACCGGCCTTCAATAGGCCGTACGCCCTCTCATATCCGGGGGTGCCCCTGCTGTCAACGTCCCTCCGGGTCACGGTCGTTGAAGCCCACGAAATGGAACCCTGCCGTCCTGCCCCTGGGCAGCCGTCAGCCCACCGTTGTCGCCGCCCAGTTCGCCAGCTCGGTCCGCGCGGCGTTCAGCAGCGTCGCGGACGGGGCCGGCGCGCCGTTGGTGACCAGGGCGTAGTGCAGGACGCCCGAGTCCGCGGCGGTCAGCAGGAGGCGGCGGCGGCCCGTGCCGCCCGGTTCCCGCGCGGCCGCGATCGGTGTGGTCCTGGTGTACGCGGGCGGCGAGGCCGTCACTCCGAGGTCCGAGACGACCGTCGTGGAGGCGGTCGGGAAGGAGGCGGGAAGGTGCAGTTCGGTGGGCTCCGCGCTGCCGTCCGAGCGCCACACCTGGAGCGCGTACTGGCCGGAGCCGACGAGTTCGGCCACGCGCGGCAGGGAGCCGGGGACCGGGTTCCAGGTGAGCGTGGTGGAGCCGTCCCGTGAACGGTCCTCGTAGGTGAAGGCGACCGTCTTTCCCGCCGTCGCGCTCGGGTAGACCCGGTCGAGGAGCCGGGCGTCCTGGCGCAGCACGGCCGTCCCGGAGTCGTCGAGGCGTACGGCGGAGAGATCCTCGTCGTTCCAGGCGTCACCGGTGGTGAGCACCTTGTCGGGGTTGCCGTTCATCAGCTCGTGGTGGCGGCCGTTGTAGATGTCCCACTGCCACTGCGAGCCGGACAGGACGGGGCCCGACTGGGTGGGGCTGGTCCACCAACTGCCGCCCTTCACGCGGGAGTCGAGTGCCTGGTACATGGCCTTGAGGACGGTCGGCGCCTTGTCGGAGACGGTGCCGGAGAGGGGGTGGCCGAACTCGCTGACGACCGCGGCGGTACCGGTCGCGGCGGCCCGGTCGCGCACGGTGCCGAAGTCGCCCACGTACTGCCCGTTCTCCGCCTTGCCCCACATGAAGACGCCCGAGATCGCCTTCTGGTCGTAGAAGTGGGTGTTGAAGACATAGCGCGGACCGAGCGTGCCCGAGTCGAGGAGGCCGCCCTCCTGCTTCTGGAAGTCGATGTTGGCGTTCCAGAAGAGGTTCGGCTCCACGAAGGCGGGCTTGGCCTGCCAGCCCGCCGCGTCCATCCGCGCCCGGAACTTCACATAGAACGGCCAGAGCACGTCCTTCTCCCAGGCCCGGCTCGTCTGACCCGAGTCGTAGCTGCCCGCGTGCGGCTCGTTGTACGGGTCGAAGCCGACGACCCCCGCGAACTGGGCGTCGGTCAGGTGCTGTTCGACGTACGCCATGGTGGCCTGCGCGGTGGTGAGGAAGGCGTCCTGGAGGCCGAACGCGTTGTGCCAGAAGTCGTACGACGCCTCGGTGACGGCCGCGTTCGAGGTGATGTTCTGGCCCCAGAAGGGGCAGATGCCGCAGTACTCGTCCGGGTAGTCGCCTGCGTCGACGGCCCACTTGGGGGCGCCGTCGCCCGTGTACCAGCTGTCGGGGTCGAAGAGGTGGCGCGAGTAGAGGTCCTGGTGGAAGTCGGGGTAGATCCGGATCCCGGCGTCCAGGAAGGCACGCATCTGGTCGGTGGCCGCCGCCAGGTACGCGGTGTCCACCTGGCCGCGCACCGGTTCGGCGTACGCCCAGGAGAGCAGGAAGCGCACCGAGTTGCCGCCGCCGAGGGCGCGCAGCGCGGTCGCCGACTTCCTGGCGTCGGCGACCGAGGCGAACGGCAGGCCGCGGTTCTCCGCCAGCTTCGTCTCGCCGGAGACGTTGTAGCCGCGCAGCACGACCTCGCGGCCGAGCCCGTCGGTGAAACGGCCGTTCTGGACCGTGAGGGTCGCGGCGGCGGCCGGGTCGAACCACAGGTCGTCGGGGAGGGCGGTGGCGGACTGGGCTCCCGCGGTCGACAGGAGACCGGTCAGGAGGACGAGGACGCCGAGCAGACGCACACGCAACTTCGACATGTTCACAACAGTCCCGCGCGCATCTTTGACCCGTCAAGTCTCCTGACCTGAGAGTAAGTCACCTTTTTTGAAAGGTTGTTGTGGTACTCGTCCCCCGTCAGGCCGGTTCGGGTTCAGACCCGCCGGGTCACCTTCAGCAGGTACTCCTTGCGGTTGAGCGGATTGTCGTCGGTGCGCGGCCGTTCCGGGACCGGGGTGCCCGGGCCGCGGCCGACCGGCGCGTAGTGGTCGAAGGCGGCCTCCAGTTCACCCTCGCCACGGGTCAGCCCCGGCAGGCGCTGCTCCAGCTCATGCACCCGCGCCGCGGGGATCGCCCACTCCAGTACGCACGCCCTGCCCCGGGTCTCCGTCAGCCGCGGCACGGCCCGCAGCCCCGCGAGGACCGGCAGGAGCGCGCCCAGCGTGTCCGCGGGGGCTTCGAGGCGGATGCGGTGCATCGGCTCGTACACCTGGGTGCCGGCCCGGCGCAGCGCGTCCATGAGGACGAGCGGGGTGAGGCCGCGGAAGTCCGCGCCCGTGCTCGACATGCTCTTGTCGAAGCTTTGGTGCGCGTGGCTCTGCCGGGGCGAGTAGCCGGAGTGCGTCATCGTGACCGTGCAGTCGGTGACCTGCCAGCCGTGGATCCCCTGGTCCAGCGCCGCCTTCACGGTGTCCTCGACGGCCTTGAAGAAGGCGTACGGCATCCCGCCGAGTTCGACCTCCAGCCGGAACTCCACGCCGGAGCCGACCGGAGCCGGGTCGACTCGCAGTCCGACCGTGGCGAGAAACGGGTTGGTGTCCTTGCCGTTGAACTCGACCGCCCCGCCGCTGCCCACGGGCCGCTCGACGCAGATCGTCGTCGTCTCGCGGAAGCCGACGTCGAGGCCGAACTCGTCGGCGAGGGTCGCCTGGACGACCTCCTTCTGCACCTCGCCGTAGAGGGACACGGAGATCTCCTGCCGGGTCTCGTCGTGCCGCAGGTCGATCAGCGGGTCCTGCTCGGCGAGCTGGGTCAGGGCGGTGTGCAGGGCGCCCTTGTCGGCCGGCCGGCCCGGGACGACGACCGTTTCGAGCGTGGGCGGGGAGAAGTGGTGATGCCCGACCGGCCCGGCCCGCTCCCCCGGCTGTTCGCCCGGTACGCCGACGGTGTCGCCGATCCTTACGTCGGTGAGGCCCCGGAGTGTGGCGATCCGCCCGGCCGCCACGGACGTCTCCCGCCGGGCCGAGCCCCGCTCGAAGACATCGATCGCGGTGACCTTGCCCCTTCGGGGGACGCCCTCGCCGCCGTCGTCGAACGTCAGCAGATCCCGCGTGCGCACGGTCCCCGAGAACATCCGCACATACGCGATTTTCTCCCCCGCCGGTCCCCGCTCGACCTTGAAGACCGTTCCGGACACCGGACCGTCGGCCCGGCCCGCGGCGGCCGGCAGCAGTTCCCTGATGCCGGAGAGCAGGGCGTCCACGCCCGCGCCCGTCATGGCGGAGCCGAAGAAGACCGGATGGACCCGCGTCCGCCCGGTCTGGTCGGCGAGGGCCGCACGGAGTCGGTGGTATGGGACCGTGTCGTCCTCGACGTACGAGGTGAGGAGTTCGTCGTCGTGCGCCGAGAGGACGTCGAGCAGGCCGGCCGTACCGGCGCCGGCCTCCGTGTGCGGGACCGTCCGGGCGTCGCGGGTGCCGAGGCCGTCGACCAGACCCATCGGCACGATCGCCGGGGTGAGCCGTTCGGCGATGCCGCGCAGCACGCGGTCCGTGTCGGCGCCGCGACGGTCGATCTTGTTCACGAAGATCAGGGTCGGGATGCGCAGGCGTCGCAGCGTCCGCATCAGGACGCGCGTCTGCGCCTGGACGCCTTCCACGGCGGAGATCACGAGTACCGCCCCGTCGAGCACACCCAGCACGCGCTCCACCTCGGCGATGAAGTCCGGGTGGCCCGGGGTGTCGATGAGATCGACCGTGACGTCGTCGATCTCGAAGGAGACGACGGCGGACTTGATGGTGATGCCGCGCTGTCGTTCCAGCGCGAGGGAGTCGGTCCGGGTACTGCCGTCGTCGACGCTGCCGATCTCGTCGATGATCCCGACGGTGTGCAGCAGCCGCTCGGTCAGGCTGGTCTTACCGGCGTCCACGTGGGCCAGGATGCCCAGGTTCACTGCGTGCACCGCGTGTCATGTCCTTTGTGATGAGGGGGATTCCTTTCCGGGCGGACATGAACGATGCGCGCATTGCTGCTCCTCGGTCCCGACGACGACAGTGCCCTACGGCTCGTAGTGCAGCAGGCGGCGGCGCCCCGCGGCAACGGATTAACGCTCAACAAAGGCCTGTCGAGGCACTCGCCCCTCCCGGGACGCGGTTCTAGAGTGACGCCCATCACGTCCGGTGGCTGATTTCCCACGCACCCTCGCACGGTTCCCTGGGAGGGCACATGACCCGAATCTCGGTGACGGTGGACGGCACGAAGTACGAGGACGAGGTCGAGCCCCGTCTTCTGCTGGTCCACTACCTGCATGACCGGCTGGGCCTGACCGGCACCCCCGTCGGCTGCGACACCTCCAACTGCGGGGCCTGCACGGTCGACCTGGACGGCGTGACCGCGAAGAGCTGCTCGGTGCTCGCGGTCCAGGCCGACGGGAGCGAGGTGACCACCGTCCAGGGGCTCGCGGTGAACGGGGAGTGGCATCCCCTCCAGAAGGCGTTCCACGAACGGCACGCCCTGCAGTGCGGCTACTGCACCCCGGGCATGATCATGGCCGCGCGCGACCTCCTCAAGGAGAACCCGGCGCCGAGCGCCGACGACGTACGCCACGCCCTGGAGGGCAACCTCTGCCGCTGCACCGGCTACCAGAACATCGTGCGGGCGGTCCTCGACGCCGCCGGCGCCACCGGGCCCTCGGTCCAGGAGGTGGCCACATGAGCGAGCGGACCGGCGAGCGCGAGGTCGGGCGGTCCCGCCCTCGCAAGGAGGACGCCCGGCTCGTCACCGGACAGACCAACTGGACCGACAACATCGGCGTCACCGGCCTGCTGCACCTGGCGATCCTGCGCAGCCCGATGGCCCACGCCCGCATCGAGCGGATCGATGTCGCAGCGGCCCTCGAACGGCCCGGTGTCGTCGCCGCGTACACCGGCCGCGATCTCGCGGAGGCCCTGGCCTCGCTGCCGTGCGCGTGGCCGGTGACCGAGGAGATCGTCCTGCCCGACCATCCGGCCGTGGCGGTCGACGAGGTCAGGTACGCGGGCGACCCGGTGGCGGTCGTCGTGGCCCGCGACCGGTACACGGCCGCCGACGCGCTGGAAGCGATCGAGGTCGACTACGAACCGCTGCCCCCGGTGCTCGACCTGGAGGCCGCGCTCGCCGACGACGCCTCACTGGTCCACGCGGACAAGGGAACCAACCGCTGCTATGTCTGGCCGCTGGCCACGGGCGAGAGCTACGAGACCGTCAGGGAACGCGCGGACGTCGTCCTGCACCGCCGCTATCTGCAACAGCGGCTCATCCCCAACGCCATGGAACCGCGGTCGGTCGTCGTCACCCCGCTCGCCGCGTCCGGCGAGTACACCGTTTACTCGTCGACCCAGATCCCGCACGTCCTGCGCGTCATGCTCTCCATGGTCACCGGCGTCCCCGAGCACAAACTGCGCGTGATCGCCCCCGACGTCGGCGGCGGCTTCGGCTCCAAACTCCAGGTGTACGGCGAGGAGGTCATCGCGCTCGACATCGCCCGGCGCCTGGGCCGGCCCGTCAAGTGGACCGAGTCCCGCTCCGAGGGCTACCTCGCCACCCACCACGGACGCGGACAGATCCAGGACATCGAGGTCGCGGCGACCGGTGAGGGCAGGCTGCTCGGTCTGAAGGTCGACCTGCTCGCCGACATGGGCGCCTATCTGATGCTCGTCACGCCGGGCATCCCGATCCTCGGCGCCTTCATGTATCCGGCGATCTACAAGATGGACGCGTACCGGTTCACCTGCACGGGTGTGTTCACGACCCGGACGCCCACCGACGCGTACCGGGGTGCCGGGCGCCCGGAGGCCACGTACGCCATCGAGCGGATCATGGATGAGCTGGCCGTCGAAGTGGGCCTGGATCCGGTGGAGTTGCGGCGCCGGAACTGGATCGGGCACGAAGAGTTCCCGTACACGTCGATCGCGGGTCTGACCTACGACAGCGGCAACTACGAGGCCGCCACCGACAAGGCGCTCGCCCTCTTCGGGTACGACGAGCTGCGGGCCGAGCAGGCCAAGCGCAACGAGAGCGGTGACTCGGTCAGGCTCGGGATCGGTGTGTCCACGTACACCGAGATGTGCGGGCTCGCGCCGAGCCGGGTGCTGCGGGATCTGCGGTACGGGGCCGGCGGCTGGGAGGCGGCGAGCATCCGGATGCTGCCCACCGGCAAGGTCGAGGTGGTCACCGGGACCAGCCCGCACGGGCAGGGGCACGAGACCTGCTGGAGCCAGATCGCCGCCGACGTGCTCGGGGTGCCCTTCGAGGACGTGGAGGTCGTGCACGGCGACACCAGGTCGGCGCCGCAGGGCATGGACACGTACGGGTCGCGGTCGCTGGTCGTCGGAGGCTCGGCGGTGCATCACGCGGCCGAGAAGGTGGTCGACAAGGCACGGAAGGTGGCCGCGCACCTGCTGGAGGCCGACGAGCGCGACCTCGACTTCACGGACGGCGTGTTCTCGGTGAAGGGGTCGCCCGAGGAGCGCAGGACGATCCAGGAGGTCGCCTTCGAGACGTTCTCCTCGCACGACCTGCCCGACGGCATGGAGCCGACCATCAACGCCGAGCATCTGCTCGACCCGGAGAACTTCTCCTACCCGCACGGCACCCACCTGTGCGCGGTCGAGATCGACACGGAGACCGGCCGGACCACGATCCGTTCGTACGTCTGCGTGGACGACGTCGGCAAGGTGGTCAACCCGGTGATCGTCGAGGGACAGGTGCACGGCGGCCTGGCCCAGGGCATCGCGCAGGCGCTCTACGAGGAGGCGGTGTACGACGACGAGGGCAACCTCGTGTCGGGCACGATGGCCGACTACCTGGTGCCCGGCGCACCGGACCTGCCCGAGTTCACGACCGACCGCACGGAGACGCCCGCCACCTCGAATCCCCTGGGTGTCAAGGGAGTCGGGGAAGCGGGGACGATCGCCTCCACGCCCGCCGTCGTCAACGCGATCGTCGACGCGCTGCGGCCACTGGGCGTCCACGACGTGCGGATGCCCTGCTCACCGGGGCGTATCTGGGAGGCCCTGCGGTCCGCGCAGTCGGACCGGTCCGGCTGGGAAGGGGCTGAGCGGTCATGATTCCTCCGGCATTCGAGTACGTGCGGCCCACGAGCGTCGACGACGCCGTCCGTACGCTCGCCGGGGCCGGCGAGGACGCGAAGGTACTGGCCGGCGGGCAGAGCCTGCTGCCGTTGCTGCGGATGCGGCTCGCCTTCCCCGAACTGGTCGTCGACGTGGGCCGGATACCCGGACTGCGCGGGGTCCGCGAAGAGGCCGACGCAGTGGTCATCGGCGCGCTGACCACCCACCACGACGTCATCGCCGACCCGCTGGTACGCCGTCACGCGGGCCTCCTCGCCGCGGCGGCGGCCACGGTCGCCGACCCGGCCATACGCCATCGGGGCACCCTCGGCGGCTCACTCGCCCACGCCGATCCCGGCGGCGACCTGCCCGCGGTGGCGCTCGCGCTGGACACGGAACTGGTCGCGGTCGGACCGGAGGGCCGACGGAGCATCCCCGCCCGGGAGTTCTTCGTCGACTTCCTCCAGACCGCCCTGCGGCCGGACGAGTTGCTGGTGGAGGTGCGGGTCCCGAAGACCGGCGAGTCCGACGGCTGGGGCTTCCGCTACGAGAAGTTCAGCCGCGTGGCGCAGGCCTGGGCCATGGTCGGCGTGGCGGCGCTCGTGCGACGCGAGGACGGCCGCATCGCGGAGGCCCGGATCGGCCTCACCAACATGGGGTCCACTCCTTTGCGGGCCTTCGCCACCGAGGAGGCGCTCGCCGGCGTGGGGCCGGACGGGGTGGCACGGGCCGCGCAGTCCGCGGCCGAGGGGACACGACCGGCCTCCGACCCGGCGGCCTCCGCCGAGTACCGGTCGCAGCTGGCACGGGTGCTCACGCGGCGCTCGGTGCTGACCGCCGCGGGGATGGGGTGAGGCCGATCGCACGCGAAGAGCACGAAGACGGGGGCGAGGGCGGCGGCGAGGGCGGGGGCGAGGTGGCGGGCGGCGGCCGGTCCGCGTGGCCGGCCGCGCCCGACGACGTGCGGGTCCGGCTCGGACAGAGCGGGTATCTCGTCGACGACGGGCTGGCGGTCGCCTGCTTCCTCGCGCTGAGACTGCGGCGGCCGATCTTCTGCGAGGGCGACGCGGGCGTGGGCAAGACCGCGCTGGCGTCGGCCCTGGCCACCGCCCTGGACGCTCCGCTGATCCGTCTCCAGTGCTACGAGGGCATCGACGCCTCCCAGGCACTGTACGACTGGGACTTCCCGCGCCAGCTGCTGCATCTGCGGGCGGCCGAGGCGGCCGGGCCCACCGACGCGAACCGGCTGGAGGGCGAACTGTACGGGCGGCGCTTCCTGATCGCCCGGCCGCTGCTGCGGGCCCTGGAGACCCCGTCGTGCGTGCTGCTCGTGGACGAGATCGACCGCGCCGACGACGAGTTCGAGGCCTTCCTGCTGGAGCTGCTGTCCGAGTACACGGTGACGATCCCCGAACTCGGCACCCTGCGCGCGAAGTCGCCGCCGGTCGTGGTGCTCACCTCGAACCGGACCCGTGAGGTGCACGACGCGCTGAAGCGGCGCTGCCTCTACCACTGGTTCGACCACCCCGGCTTCGCCCGCGAACTCGCCATCGTGCGGCGGCGGGTCCCGGGGGCGTCGGCGCGGCTCGCCGAGCAGGTGACGGCCCTCGCACAGGCCCTGCGGGCGCAGGAACTGGTCAAGCCCCCAGGCGTCGCGGAGACCATCGACTGGGCGGAGGCGATGGCCGCGCTGGGCGCCACGGAGGCCGACGCGGAGTTGGCGGTGGCCACGCTGGGATCGGTGCTGAAGTACCGGGAGGACCTGGAGCGGGCCCGCGGGCTCGACCTGACGGCGCTGCTCGCGGTGCGCGGGGCGTGAGCCCGGACATGGACCGGGACACGGACCGAGACAGGAGTCGGGACATGAGCCGGGGCCTGGGCGGGGGCATGGGTTCGTGGGGCGCTGTCGACGCGTCCGCCGTGCTGGTCGGCTTCGCCCGTGCCCTGCGGGCCGCCGGCGTCGACGCGGGACCCCATCGCGTACAGGCGCTGATCTGCGCGCTCGACGTGCTGCGGCCCGGGGCGCGGTCCGACGTGTACTGGTCGGGGCGGCTCACCCTGTGCGGGAGCCGGGACGATCTGGAGCGGTACGACCGGGTGTTCGCCGCCTATTTCGGGGGCGCGGGGTCCACGGGCAGAGCGGTGCGCACCGCTCCCGCCACCCGGTTGAGGGTGGCGGTACAGGATGCCGGACCCGCTCCCCGTACCGGCGGTGAGGGCGAGCGGGACGCCGTACCCGCGGCGGTTCTCGCGAGCTCGGCCGAGATGTTGCGGCACCGGGACTTCGCCGGGCTCACCGAGGCGGAGCGGCGTCAACTGTGGCGTCTGCTATCCGTGTTCACGCTGCGCGGGGAGTCCCGGCGTACCGCGCGGCTGCGGCCGGCCCGGCGCGGGGCCGTCGATCCCCGGCGTACCGTGCGGGAGATGCTGCGGCGGGGCGGTGAGCCGGCGCCGCCCCTGCGCAGGGCGCGGGCCGAGCGACCGCGGCGGGTGGTGCTGCTGGTGGACGTGAGCGGTTCGATGGCGGCGTACGCGGACGCGCTGCTGCGGTTCGCGCACGCCGCCGCGCACGGCGGCCGGGCGCGCACGGAGGTGTTCACGATCGGTACGCGGCTGACGCGGGTGACCCGTGAGCTGGCACATCGCGACCCCGACACCGCGCTGGCCGCGGTCGCGGCGGCCGTACCCGACTGGCGCGGCGGCACCCGGCTCGGCGAGCTGCTGCGGGACTTCCTCGACCGGTGGGGGCAGCGCGGCATGGCACGCGGCGCGGTGGTCGTCGTGCTGTCGGACGGCTGGGAGCGTGGCGATCCGGAACCCCTAGCCGCCCAGATGCGACGCTTGCACCGGCTCGCGCACCGGGTGATCTGGGCCAATCCGCGCAAGGCCCGCCCCGGATACGCGCCCCTGGCCGCCGGTATGGCGGCGGCACTGCCGAGCGTGGACGCGTTCGTCGAGGGCCACAGTCCGGCCGCGCTGGAACGTCTGGCCGCGGTGGTGAGAGGAGCGGACGATGCGTGAGATCCTCCCTGCGCTCGGCCGGTGGTACGCGGAGGGCTCCCCCTTCGGGCTCGCCACCGTCGTCGCCGTCAGCCGCAGCGCGCCCCGGGACCCCGGCGCCTCCATGGCCGTCGGGCCGGGTGACGAGGTGGTGGGCAGTGTGTCCGGCGGCTGCGTCGAGGGCGCGGTGTACGAGCTGGCCCAGGAGGTCGTCGGGTCGGGCGAGGCCCGGCTTGCGACCTTCGGGTACAGCGACGAGGACGCCTTCGCCGTCGGGCTGACCTGCGGCGGGGAGATCACCCTCCTCGTACGGCCCGTGACGGCCGCCCTCGATCCGTCCTTCGGGGCGGTCGCGGAGTCGGTGGCCGCGGGCCGCCCGGTGACGGTGGCGACGGTGATCGACGGCCCCGCGGAGCGCGGGGCGACCCTCGCCGTCTGGGCGGACGAGGTGTCGGGAACGCTCGGCACGACCGGCCTGGACGTGGCCGTGACCGCCGACGCGCGGGGCGAACTGGCCCTGGGGGCCACCGGCCGACGGCACTACGGGCCGCACGGCGAGCGGCGCGAGGACGCGGTGACGGTCTTCCTGCACTCCTTCGCTCCCCCGCCGCGCATGCTGGTCTTCGGGGCGATCGACTACGCGGCCGCGGTGGCCCGGATCGGCGCGTTCCTCGGCTACCGGGTCACGGTGTGCGACGCGCGGCCCGTGTTCGCCACGGCGAAACGCTTCCCGGCGGACGTCGAGGTCGTCGTCGAATGGCCGCACCGCTTCCTCCGGAGGACGGATACCGACGAGCGCACGGTGATCTGCGTCCTCACCCATGACCCCAAGTTCGACGTGCCGCTCCTGGAGGAGGCGCTGCGCCGCCCGGCCGCGTACATCGGGGCGATGGGCAGCCGGCGTACGCACGACGACCGGATGAAACGGCTGCGGGACGGCGGGCTCGACGAGCGCGAACTGGCCCGGCTGCGTTCGCCGGTGGGCCTGGACCTCGGGGCGCGTACGCCCGAGGAGGTGGCCGTCTCCGTCGCCGCGGAGATCGTCGCGCTGCGCTGGGGCGGCAGCGGCACGCCACTGGCGGCGACGGCCGGTGAGATCCACCCGCGCCGGCCGTGAGCCCTAGCCGCGCGGCGGCAGGCGGTGCAGGCGGACGTCGTCGAGGCTTCCGTTCGTCACGGTCGCGGTCATGTACGTGCAGTGCGGCTGGCGTCTGCGGTCGGTGGGCGAGCCCGGGTTGAGCAGGCGCAGCCCGGTGGCGGCCGTGGTGTCCCAGGGGATGTGGCTGTGCCCGAAGACCAGGACGTCGAGGTCGGGGAAGCGTTCCGCGCACCGGCGTTCGCGGCCCTGGGCGGCGCCGGTCTCGTGGACGACCCCGAGGCGCAGGCCGTCGAGTTCGGCACGGGCGATCTCGGGGAGGCGGGCCCTGAGGTCGGGGCCGTCGTTGTTGCCGTACACGCCGATGAACCGGTGCGAGCGGCTTTCGAGGAGGTCGAGGGTCGCGGTGTCCACCCAGTCGCCGGCGTGGACCACGACGTCGGCGCGCGGGAGTTCGGCGAGAAGTCGCTCGGGCAGTTCCCTGGCGCGCTTGGGGAGGTGGGTGTCGGACATGAGGAGGAGGCGCATGGGGGTGAGTCTGCCCGCTCGGTCTCCCGGTTCAGTCGCCGACGGGCTCGATCAGGGGGAGTTCGGCCCAGACCTGTTTGCCGCCGCTGACCGGGACGGTTCCCCAGGTGGCGGAGAGGGCCTCGACCAGCAGTATGCCGCGGCCTCCGGTGGCCTCCCAGCCGATGCTGGTGGGCTTGATGGGCGAGCGCGGTGAGGCGTCGGCGACGGCGACGCGCATGCGGTTGTTGATGAGGGTGAGGTCGAGGCGGACCTGGCCGTCGGTGTGGACCAGGGCGTTGGTGACGAGTTCGGAGACGATCAGGAGGATGGCGTCGGGCTCGTCCCTGACGCCCCAGGCGCGCAGGGCACGCCGGGTGAAGCGGCGGGCGTGCCGGACCGCCTCGGGGACCCGCCACACCGTCCAGCTCTCCCGCAGCGGCCTCAGGTCGAGGCCGTCGTAGCGCATGAGGAGCAGGGCCACGTCGTCGCCGCGGTTGGCGTCCGCGAGGAGGGCGTCCGCGACGAGTCCGAGGTGGGCGGGGTCGGCGGCGGCCAGTTGGCCGGCGAGCCGGTTCAGGCCGTCGTCCAGGTCCAGTTCGGAGGACTCGACCAGGCCGTCCGTGGTGAGGGCCACCACGGTGCCGGGCTGCAGCGGCAGCGGGCTCATCGGGAAGTCGGCCTGGGTGATGACCCCGAGGGGCGGCCCGCCCTCCGTGACGACGATGTCGGTGGTGCCGTCCGGGTGCCGCAGGACCGGCGGCAGATGCCCGGCCCGTACGCACCAGGCCGTGCCCTCCGCCATGTCCACGTCGACGTAGCAGCAGGTGGCGAAGAGGTCGGTCTCCATGCCCATGAGCAGCCGGTTGGCGTGCGAGACGACCACGTCCGGGGGGTGGCCCTCGACGGCGTACGCGCGCAGGGCGGTACGCATCTGGCCCATCAGGGTGGCGGCCTGGGCGTTGTGTCCCTGGACGTCGCCGATGACGAGGGCGACGTGGTTGTCGGGCAGCGGGATGACGTCGTACCAGTCGCCGCCGACCTCCAGGCCCGCCGTGGTGGGCAGATAACGGGCGACGGCCTCGGCGCCGGGCAGGGGCGGCAGTCGGCGCGGGAGGAGGGTGCGCTGGAGCATGCCGACGAGTTCGTGTTCGGCGTCGAAGGCGTGGGCGCGCATCAAGGCCTGGCCGGCCAGTCCGGCGGAGGCGGTGAGCAGGGCGCGCTCGTCGGGGCCGAAGTCGTGCGGGGCGTCCCAGCCGATGAGGCAGGCACCGGCCATCCGGCCGCCGGCCGGCAGGGGAAGGACGGCGAGGCCGCCGGGCCCGACATCGGCGAGCGCGGGCTCCAGCGGGGTACCGGCGGGCCAGATCGCCGCGCGGCCCTCGCGCAGGGCGGCCTCCAGGGTCGGCATGGTGCGCACGGGGGCGTCGGGCCAGTCCGAGCGCCACTCGGTGCGCCACACCTCGGGCCAGGCCTCCGGTTCCGGCGGGTCCAGGACGGTGACGACGAGGCGGTCGCCCTCCAGTTCGGCCAGCGCGATGCGGTCGGCGTTCAGGGGCCGGCGCAGGGCGTTGACGACCGCCTGGCCGACGTCGTGGACGGTGCCCGCGGTGGCGAGGGCGGCGGCGAGGCGCTGGACCCGGGCCACCTCGTTGCCGCCGGACCGCAGTTTCGAGGCGTCGGCGACGGTGCCCACCAGCCGGGACGGGCGCCCGTCGGCGGCGGGCAGCAGCCGGGCGCGCAGTCTCAGCCACCGCTGTTCGCCGGAGGGCTGGAGGATACGGAACTCCAGCTCCCGCTCGCCGATGGACATGTGGTCGGCCTCGACCACGGACATCAGTGTGGGCAGGTCCTCCGGCACGGTCATGCTGAGCAGGGTCTCGACCTTGCCGTCGAACTCGTCGGGCACGAGTCCGAACAGGACCAGCATCTCGTCGTCGACCTCGACCCGGCCGGAGTCCATGGCCAGGCTGAACGAGCTGCTGGGCAGCGCCTCGGGTTCGCCGGTGCCGGACGGGGGCGGGAAGGAGACCGCCTCGGCGAACAGCTCCAGGCACTTGCGGTCCTCGGTGTCGAAGCCGCCCGGGCTCTCGCTCACGGCCACCAGGCAGCCGCCGCCCCGTGCGTCGGGGGGCAGGGGCAGGGCCGCCAGCCAGTGGTCCCCCGCCGGCGTCGGCCGGGCGCCGGGGAGCACGGCGAGTTCCGCGGGGCCGAGCCACAGGGGCTGCCCGGCGCGGTAGGCGTCGGCCGCGGGTGAGCCGCCCGCGAGCGGATAGCTGTCGCGGACGCCGTACAGGGCCCGTGGGACGCCTGCGGACTCGATCAGGCACAGCTGGTCACCGCGGTCCCCCGGCGCGTACACGAGGGCGAGGGTCGCGCCGCCGTAGACGAGTGCCTGTTCGAGCACGCTCCGCAGCCGTTCGGGGGAGCCGAGGTCCGTGCGGAGCGCCTTGAGGGCAAGTTCGGCACGCAGCGTTCTCGTGCTGCGTCCCGCATCGCCCTCACTGACCACGTCCGTCATTACAACGCTTCCGGGACGCGGGCGCAGCCCCTGTGAACGTCACGAAGTGGGGTGGCGCCCCGGCCGGACGTGCGTGAGGCCCTTCCTACGGGCCCTTCGGCGGTGTCACGGAGAGTTTGCGGGGCCTGCCGGGGATACCGCCGACAGGGGTCACGCTGCGTAGAACGGCGCGCGGAACGGACAGAGGGGGCGCCCGGCAAAGGCGCGCACGGGCACCCTCGCCGTGCGGGAACCGCTCCCACGGGGGAGCCTTGACCTCTGGGCTCCTCCGTGCGGCCGAGGGAGGTGGTCGGTGTGTCCCATTGGCAGGCGTCCGGGCAGCCGTCCCGGGCCGCTCCGGCTCCGGTCGGCCGACCGTTGCTCTCCCTGACACTGGCCGCGCTCATGGACGACGTGCACGCGCACTCGGGCGCGGTGTACCTGCTGACCCCGGGCGAACCCGTGCTGGAGATGGCGGTGATGGCCGGGCTGCCCAGGGCGTTCGCGGCTCCCTGGGAGCGGCTGGGCCTGAGCGCGCCGGTCCCGGTGGCGGAGGCCGCGCGCCACCGGCGGCTCGTGTGGGTGGGCGGCGAGCAGGACATGGCCCGGCGCTATCCGCGGATCTCGGTGGTCCTGCCGTATCCGTTCGCGCTGGCCGCGCTGCCGGTGGCGACGGACCGGGCCACGTACGGGGCGATCTTCGTGACCTGGCCGGGCGCGCATCCCGGGGAGCTGTCGGACTGGGAGCGGGACCATCTGACGGCCGCCTGCGACCGGCTCGCGATGCGGCTGGAGCGCGCCCGCGAGACAGGCCGGCAGATCCGGCCCGAGCCCGACCTGCTCTCGCCGGCGCCCCTCGCGAGCGTGGCGGGGACGCTCGGCACGGTCGAGGCGTCGCGGATGGTGGCACGTCTGCCGTACGGGTTGTGCGCGCTGGATCTGCGGGGGCGGATCACCTTCGCCAACGCGGCGTCGGCCGAGCTGCTGGGGCTGCCGGTCAGCGCCCTGCTGGGCACCCAGCTGTGGGCGTCCGTGCCCTGGCTGAACGACCCGGTGTACGAGGACCGCTACCGTGCCGCTCTGCTCAGCCAGCAGGTGACGTCGTTCGTGGCGCTGCGGCCGCCCTCGGAGTGGCTGTCGTTCCGCCTCTACCCCAGTACGAACGGGCTGAGCGTGCGCATCACCCGGGCCCGGGCCGTGGCGCGGGAGGGCCGTGCGGCATTCCAGCACGGGGAGACCGGTACCCGCCTCGTCTCCATCTCGCAGGTGCTGAGCCTGGCCGGGGCGCTCACGCAGGCGGTGGGTGTGCAGGACGTGGTCCAGCTGGTCGCCGACGAGATCGCGCCCGCCGTCGGCAGCCAGGGGCTGGTGATGCTCGGCTCGGAGGCGGGCCGGCTGCATGTCCTGGGACAGCGCGGCTACCCGGACCCGCGGGAGCTGGAACGGTTCGACGGGATGCAGCTCAGCGAGCCCTCGCCGGGCACGCACGCCCTGGTGAGCGGTGTGCCGGCCTTCTTCGCCTCCGGCCAGGAGCTGGCGCGTCTCTATCCGGACCAGCGGCCGGCCGGTGACATGGCGGCCTGGGCGTATCTGCCGCTCATCGCGTCCGGACGGCCGGTCGGCACCTGCGTCCTCGCGTACGCGGCGCCCCATCCGTTCCCGGCCGACGAGCGTGCCGTGCTGACCAGTCTCAGCGGGCTCGTCGCGCAGGCGCTCGACCGGGCCCGCCTGTACGACGCCAAGCACAAGCTGGCACACGGCCTGCAGGCCGCGCTGCTGCCCCACTCGCTGCCGTCGCTGCCCGGCATCGAGGCGGCGGCCCGCTATCTGCCCGCCACCCAGGGCATGGAGATCGGCGGGGACTTCTACGACCTGGTTCCGACGGGCGCGCAGGAGACGGCGGAGGCCGCCGCGGTGATCGGGGACGTGCAGGGGCACAACGTCACCGCGGCGGGCCTGATGGGACAGATCCGTACCGCCGTACGCGCCTACACGACCGTGGGCCAGTCGCCGGGTGAGGTCATGAGCAGCACCAACCGGCTGCTGATCGACCTGGGCACCGAGCTGTTCGCGAGCTGTGTCTATCTGCGCCTGGACCCGGCGCACGGGCAGCTGGTGATGGCCCGCGCGGGGCACCCGCCGCCCCTTCTGAGGAGGCCGGACGGCAAGGTGCGGGTGCTCGACCTGGCGGGCGGTCCGCTGCTGGGCATCGACGCGGACGCCGTCTACCCGACGACCGACGTGGCGCTGCCGCCCGGCTCGCTGCTCGCCCTCTACACCGACGGGCTGATCGAGTCCCGCGGCGTCGACATCGAGGACGCGCTGGCGGGCCTCGCGGAACTCCTCGCCGAGATCGGCGACCGCCCCCTGGACGAGGTGGCGGACAGCCTCGTCCACCACAGCGGCACGGCGGACCAACGCCTGGACGATGTGGCCCTGCTCCTCCTCCGGGCGAAGCCCACCCCATGAGGGGCACGGGGAACTGCGCGACCGGCCCCCACCGGCCCGCAGACGACGCGACGTGCCCCGCGCAGTGCCCCCCCAGGGGCGCGGGGAACTGCGCGACCAGCCACGACGCGCCCGCGGACACCGAACCGCCCGGACCCCCGTACACCCGTAGGAGCCGGCTGTACCCCCGTAGGAGCCGGCCGTACGCAACACGGAGCGGCCCGATCCTCCCGCCGGAGGACCGGGCCGCTCCGAACGGCACCGCTACTGACCCACGGTCAACTCACTGGTCGTGAGCCGAACCGTCGTCCGCAACGTCGCCCGCCTGGTCACCGGCATCGCCGGCCTGCTCCTCGCCACCGACGGCTTCGCCGCCGACCGCGGCACCACCGGCACCGGCTTCCTCACCGGCGCCCGCTTCTTCACCCGCACCGGCCTCTTCACCGGCGCCCGCCTCTTCCCCGGCGCCCGCTTCCTCACCGGCGCCGGCCTCTTCGCCGGCGCCGAGCGTCGCGCCCACCGCCGTCAGCGCAGTGGTCACCGGCTGGAAGAAGGTCTCGCCGCCGACCGTGCAGTCACCGCTGCCGCCCGAGGTCAGGCCGATCGCGCTGCCCTCCGCGGTGAACAGCGAGCCGCCGCTGTCGCCGGGCTCGGCACAGACGTTGGTCTGGATGAGGCCGGTGACCGTGCCCTCCGGATAGTTCACGGTGGCGTCGAGGCCCGTGACCTCACCGTCGTTGAGACCGGTGGTGCTGCCCATCCGGATGACCGTCTCGCCGACCGCGGCATCCGCCGCGGCCAGGATCTCCACGGTCTGCTCGCCGGTGTTCACCGTGCTGGGAGCCACGGTCGCCGGGTCGTCGTACTTGACCAGGGCGAAGTCACCGGCACCGGGGAACGTGGCCGTCTCGACCGTGCCGATCGGCGCGCCGTCCTGCGCGTCCGACCACTCGGCGGCGGCGACACCGCAGTGGCCCGCGGTCAGGAAGGCCGGGCTGCCGTCGTCGGCGACGACGTTGAAACCGAGCGAACAGCGCGCGCCGCCGCCGAAGATGGCGTCGCCGCCCTCGACGAACGTCTTGAACTCACCGGCGGACTTCTTGATGGTCGCCACGCCCGCGCCGAGCGTCTGGACGGTCGACTCCAGCTGGTCCCACTTCGCACCTGTGACGGTGCTGTCGGCGGTCACCTGGATCTTGTTCGTCCGCGGGTCGACGGCCCAGGAGGTGCCGGGGATGGTCGCGTCGGCCTTCAGCGTCTGCGACGCCGTCTTGAGTTCGGCGGTGCTGTTCTCGACCTGGCGGACCACCGCGCCCTTCTTCTCCGCCAGGATGATGTTGTTGTTGTCGCCCACGACGTTGATGATGAGCTGCTGCTTGCCGGAGTCGTAATACCCACCGGCATAGTCTTCACCGAGCAGTTCGGCCAGTTGAGAGGCGAGGTCAGACGCGTCCGCGGCCTTCAGCGTTCTGGGGGCGGCACCTTCCGTCGCATCGGTCTGGGACGCCATCGCGTTGGGCAGGATGAGTGCCGCCGCGCCGAGCGCGACCACGCCTCCTGCGGCTATGACGGCCTTGCGCTTCGGTATCCGCTTGTGACTCAACTTCTTGACCTCCTGGGGACTGGGGGTCCGAGCCGCCGGATGACGGCTGACTGCGGGCGCCTGGATGGCTGTTGATACGCAGGCGGCACGTGGGGCGTTCAACGCTCTCGCGCAACTTCCTTTGCGAAAGCGCGAATCGGCCGCGCCGGAGGCACGGGCCCCGGTGGCGGGGACCAACGCCCCAGGACGCTGACCACCACAGATGCGGACCGGCTCCCCAGGGACGGCGTCGCCCCCTCCGCGCTCGAATCTTTCGGCGACACGGGAGCGCCCCGAACGACGCCTTGATCGACGCCTTGATCGGGGCCTTGATCAGGGCTCCGCGGGTGAAAGCGCGAAAGTGACCGGAATACGGCCACATGGCCCTCCGGCCGCGCCGGTTCATTCGGGCGCATTCGGGCCCGTTCCCGTGACGTCACAGGAAATCCGACACCCTCAATACATCCCCGGGGATCCCCCCATTGGTCCCCCATTGGAACTCTGTGTCCCATAGACCTACCTTCGATACATGTCGAAGATTCTTTTCGTAGTGACCGGTGCCGATTTCTGGACTCTCGCGGACGGCACGAAGCACCCGACCGGATTCTGGGCGGAAGAGGCCGTCGCTCCGTACGAGGCCTTCAAGGCCGCCGGCCACGAGATCGTCGTGGCCACCCCGGGCGGTGTCACACCGACCGTGGACAAGGGCAGCCTGGCCCCCGAACTGAACGGCGGACAGGAGGGCGCGGCCAGGGTCGCCGCCACCCTCGCCTCGTTCGACGAGCTGCGGCGTCCGATCCGCCTGGCGGACGTGGACCTCGACGCGTACGCGGCCGTCTACTACCCCGGCGGCCACGGACCCATGGAGGACCTCGCGGTCGACGCCGACTCGGGACGCCTCCTCACCCGCGCCCTGGACTCGGGGAAGCCGCTCGGTGTGGTCTGCCACGCCCCGTCCGCGCTGCTGGCCGCCGACAGGGAGGACGGCGGCAACGCCTTCGCCGGCTACCGCCTGACGGGGTTCACCAACATCGAGGAGACCGAGGCCGGGTTCGCGGACAAGGCCAAGTGGCTGCTCCAGGACCGCCTGGTGGAGATCGGCGCCGACTTCCAGGAGGGCGAACCGTGGGCCCCGTACGTGGTCGTCGACCGCAACCTCGTCACCTGCCAGAACCCCGCCTCCTCCGCGCCGCTCGCGGCCGAGCTCCTCAGGAAACTCGACCGATGACAGAACGGTCACTTTCAGTGATCGATCGGTGACGGAAAGCCCATCGGCCGGATCGGAATCCTGGCTTCAGCAAATCTGCACATCGAATACGCAGTGGAGTCACGGCACGCGGCGAATCCGCACAACGGATCGCCGCGTGCCGCGTCATTGGCGAGGTGTGCCCGATTCAGGTTCCGCCTTGTGTTGCCGAGATGTGGATGACCCCCGGGGTCATGTGAAGAAGTCGCCACCACGCGGTGCGCAGGCCTGCACGGTTGAACCGATCCGGCTCGAAAATGCCCAGATCGCATGGCCCGTTGATTGGATGAGCGACGCGGCACCGTGCTTTGATCCATTGCACCGCGGGGGCCGCTCTTCGGATTTCGGTTTCGGCATCCGGGCGCTCGCGGTCGCGGCCGACCATCTGTCCCCAGAGGGGGCCGCTCCCCCCTTGTGAATATCAATAGGAAGGGAAGTTCATCATGAACTCCACCCCCCAGGTCCAGACCGCCGAGATCTCCGACGCCGACCTCGACAACGTCTCGGGTGGCCTCGCGCTGAACGCCGTCAGCACCGTCACCGGTGTGGTCGACGGCATCGCCCCGGTCTCCGGCCTGGTCGACACCGTCGTGGGCACCGTCGAGGGCGCGACCGGCCTGAACACCGCCCCGGTCACCGGCCTGGTCGCCGGTCTCTGATCACTTCTGTGATCGCTTAGCGTGCCGTGAGTCCCGGAACCGTTCCCCGGTTCCGGGACTCACGGGTTCTGCCCCTTTCTTTTGTTCTCCGGCTCGGTTCGCCTTCGGGACGCGCCATCAGTCACTCGCAGGTGAGAATTCCGTGCAGTTCCGCCAACAGGCCCTCGCCAAACTGCAGTCGCCCGAGGAGCTCGACCTGCCGGTGCGCTTCGCCCGCCCCCAGGGCTGGCTCGTGCTGTGCGTGACGGTCGCCGTCATGGCGGCCGCGTCGGTCTGGGCCGTGACGGGCTCCGTGGCGTCCACGGTGAGCGCGCCCGCCATCCTCACGCACGGGCAGGGCAGTTACCTCCTGCAAAGCCCTGTCTCCGGCCAGGTCACCGCGGTCCTCACCGAGCAGGGCCGCCGGATCAGGGCGAACGCCCCCGTCCTCAAGGTCCGTACGGCCAAGGGCGAGACGGTCGTACGCAGCGTCGCCGCCGGCCGGGTCTCCGGGCTCGCCGCGACGATCGGCGCGATCATCAGCACCGGCACGAACGTCGCCGCGGTGGAGAAGGTCGCCGACGCCGACGACCCCCTGTACGCGACGGTGTACGTGCCCGCCGAGAACGCCGCGACGATCCCCGCGAACGCCGCCGTCGACCTGACCGTCCAGTCCGTGCCGACCCAGGAGTACGGGGTGCTGCGCGGCCATGTGAAGTCGGTCGACCGGGCCGCCCAGTCACCGCAGCAGATCGCCGCCTTCCTCGGCGACAGCCAGCTGGGCGAGCAGTTCACCAAGAAGGGCAGGCCGGTGGCCGTCCTCGTCCGGCTCGACACCTCGTCCGGCACGGAGTCCGGCTACAAGTGGTCGTCCGCGCAGGGACCGCCGTTCCGGCTCGACTCCATGGCCATGGCGTCCGGCTCGATCCGCCTGGACGACCAGCGCCCGATCGATTGGCTGCTGCCGTGACCGCGCCCCAGGACACCTCGTCCGCCACGCACACCACCGGAGCCGAACTGCCGCCGCCCGTACGGGGCCGACGCCGCTCGGCGCCGCCGAAGCGCAAGGTCCCCAAGGGCCGGGGCGGACGGGCCCGTACGCCCACCGTCCTCCAGATGGAGGCCGTGGAGTGCGGTGCCGCCTCCCTCGCGATGGTCCTCGCCCACCACGGGCGGCACATCCCGCTGGAGGAACTGCGCATCGCCTGCGGTGTCTCGCGAGACGGCTCGCGGGCCAGCAACCTGCTGAAGGCGGCCCGCAGTTACGGCCTGACGGCCAAGGGCATGCAGATGGACACGGCCGCGCTCGCCGAGGTGCAGGCGCCGGCGATCCTGTTCTGGGAGTTCAACCACTACGTCGTCCTCGACGGGATCGGACGCCGGCTGGGCCGGCGCGGGGTACACGTCAACGACCCTGCCAAGGGCCGGCGTTTCCTCTCCATGGAGGACTTCGACACCGGTTTCACGGGGGTCGTGCTCGTCCTGGAACCGGGTCCGGACTTCGAGAAGGGCGGCCGCAGGCCCGGCGTCATGGGCGCGATGCCCGCCCGGCTGCGCGGCACCTCGGGCACCATGCCCGCAGCCGTGCTGGCCAGCCTGCTGCTGGTGGCGGTCGGCGCCGCCGTGCCCGCGCTCAGCCGTACGTACATCGACATGTTCCTGATCGGCGGACAGACCTCGCTGCTCGGGGTGCTGTTCGCGTCGATGGGCGCGAGTGTGCTGCTGACGGTGGTACTGACCTGGCTGCAGCAGGCGAACCTGCTGCGCGGCCGGCTGATCTCCTCGACGCTCAGCAGCGCCAAGTTCCTCCGGCATCTGCTGCGGCTGCCGGTCACGTTCTTCTCCCAGCGCAGCCCGGCCGACCTCGTGCAGCGGCTCCAGTCCAACGACGCGGTGGCCGAGACACTGGCCCGGGACCTCGCGGCGGCGGGCGTGGACGCGGTCGTCGTGGTCCTGTACGCCGTACTGCTCTACACCTACGATCCGCAGCTCACGGCGGTGGGCGTCGGGGTCGCCCTGCTCAACGTGGTGGCGATGCGGGTCGTGATCCGGCTGCGGGCGACGCGCACGGCGAAGCTGCGGGCCGACAGCGCGCGGCTGACCAACACGGCCTACACCGGACTCCAGTTGATCGAGACGATGAAGGCGACCGGCGGCGAGGACGGCTACTTCCGCAAGTGGGCGGGGCAGCACGCCACCACGCTGGAGGAGCAGCAGCGCCTCGGCGTGCCGAGCGCCTGGCTGGGGGTCGTGGCGCCGACGCTCGCGACCCTCAACAGCGCCCTGATCCTGTGGATCGGCGGGATGCGGGCCGTGGAGGGACACATCTCCGTCGGGCTGCTCGTCGCGTTCCAGGCACTGGTGACCCGCTTCACCGCGCCGATCACCCGTCTCAACGGTGTGGCGGGCCGCATCCAGGACTTCGCGGCCGACGTGGCACGGCTGAAGGACGTCGAGAACTTCGCCGCCGACCCGCTCTACTCGCGGCGCGGCGCGAACGACAGCACCCGCAGGCTGCAGGGCCATGTGGAGCTGGAGAACATCACCTTCGGCTACAGCCCGCTCGACAAGCCGCTGCTGTCCGGGTTCTCACTGACGGTCGGCCCGGGCCGGCAGGTGGCCCTGGTCGGCGGTTCCGGCAGCGGCAAGTCGACGGTGTCCAGGCTGATCTCGGGCCTGTACGCGCCCTGGGAGGGGGTGATCCGGATCGACGGACAGTGGCTGGAGGACATCCCGCGCGGCGCGCTCGCGTCCTCCGTCTCCTTCGTCGACCAGGACGTGTTCCTCTTCGAGGGCACGGTCCGCGACAACATCGCCCTGTGGGACCCGTCGGTCCCGGACGAGGCGGTGGTCGAAGCGCTGCGGGACGCGGCGCTGTACGACGTGGTGACGCGCCGCCCGGGCGGCATCCAGAGCCGGGTCGAGCAGGACGGGCGCAACTTCTCCGGCGGGCAACGGCAACGCCTGGAGATCGCGCGGGCGCTGGTCCGCAGGCCCAGCATCCTGGTGCTCGACGAGGTGACGAGCGCGCTGGACGCCGAGACCGAGCAGGTCGTGATGGACAACCTGCGCAGGCGCGGCTGTGCCTGCGTGGTCATCGCGCACCGGCTCAGCACCGTGCGCGACAGCGACGAGATCGTGGTGCTCCAGCACGGCACGGTCGTGGAACGCGGGCGCCACGACGCCCTGGTGGCGGCCGGCGGCGCGTACGCCGACCTGGTCAGGGAGCGATGAGATGACGTCCGCGTACCCGCAGAACGAGTACCAGCAGCACGAGTACCAGCAGAACGCGTACCCGCAGAACGAACAGCAGCAGCCCGCCGGGCGGTATCAGCCGCCCGAGCAGTACGGACAGCCCGGCGCCGAGGGCGACTACGTGCTCACCGCGCTCGGGGGCATGGGCGTCCCGGTCGACGGCTCGGGCCTGAACCGCCTGGACCTCGAAGGACCGCACGTCCTGTGGCTCGTCGCGGCCGGGGCCATGGACCTGTTCGCCGTGGACGCGGCCCAGCAGGGCCACTGGCACCACCTCGGCCGTCTCGAAACGGGCTCGCTGCTGCTCGGTCCGGTCGCCGGACCCCAGCACACGCTCGTCGGCCGGCCCCTGCGCGAGTGCGTCCTGCGCCGTATCGAGCTGCGCGAGCTGCACCGGCCGCCGCAGACGGAGACCTGGACGTACGACGCGTACGGCACCCCGCAGTACGTACCTCCGTCGACCAGCCCCCTGGAGTACGCCCTCTCCCTCGGTGTCGGCCGGGGCCTCGCCATCCTCTTCGAGGCGCCGCTCGCGACCGAGCGGGGCGCGGCCCTCACCGACGACGACATCCTGTGGACGCAGGTACCGCCGGGGAGTGTGCGGTACGGCTCCCTGTACGGCGCCGAGGCCGCGGCGGACCTGCTGGTCGACCCGGCGATGTGGCAGACGATGGTCGACCAGCAGTACCGGCTGCTGGCGACGCTCGACCGCTGGATCGAGCAGCTGGAGCGCACCCACGAGACGCGGACGGCCGCGGGCATCAAGGCGGGCGAGGCGGTCCGCGCGCAGGCCGACCGCACACTGCTCGCCTCCATATCCAAGCGCTCGGGCCGAGGTCCCGGCGGGGCAGACGCGGATGCCACGTACGCGGCGTGCGGGCTCGTCGCCCGCGCGGCCGGGATCACCCTCGCCGACCCCGCGCAGGGCGGCTCGGAGAGCGACCGTCTCGACCCGGTGGAGCGGATCGCGCTGGCGTCCCGCGTCCGGGCGCGTGCCGTCCGTCTCGACGGGCGCTGGTGGCACGACAACGTCGGCCCTCTCGTCGGACACCGGGTCGCCTCGGGCGCGCCGACCGCCCTGCTGTGGCGGCGCGGCGGTTATGTGGCGGTGCATCCTTCGAGCGGCCGGGAGACGCCGGTGGAGAAGGCGAACGCGGCGGAGTTCGAGCCGCGTGCGGTGATGTTCTACCGGCCGCTGCCCGACCGGGGACTGACCCCCCTGCGGCTCCTGCGGTTCAGCCTCCGGGGCACCGGTGGGGACATGCGCAATCTCGCGCTCAGCGGTCTGGTGACGGTGGCGCTCGGCGCGCTGGTGCCGGTCGCGACCGGCAAGGTGCTGGGCGAGTTCGTGCCGAAGGCGCAGGAGAGCCTGATCGTCCAGATCTGTCTGGCCATCATGATCGCCGGTGTGGTGTCGTCGGCGTTCATGCTGATGCAGAACCTCACCATGCTGCGTCTGGAGGGCCGGATCGAGGCCACGCTCCAGCCGGCCGTGTGGGACCGGCTGCTGCGGCTGCCCACGAAGTTCTTCACCTCGCGCTCCACCGGTGAACTGGCCAGTGCGGCCATGGGCATCAGCGCCATCCGCCGCATGATGGCGGGCCTGGGCCCGGTGGTGGTCCAGTCGGTCACGGTCGGCGCGATGAATCTCGGGCTGCTGTTCTGGTTCAGCGTTCCGATGGCGCTCGCCGCGATCGGCATGCTCGTGGTGATCGCCGGGGTGTTCCTCGGGCTCGGGCTGTGGCAGGTGCGCTGGCAGCGCCGGCTGATCGTGCTGAGCAACAAGCTCAACAACCAGGCCTTCCAGACCCTGCGCGGGCTGCCGAAGCTGCGGGTCGCGGCGGCGGAGAACTACGCGTACGCGGCCTGGGCGGGCGAGTTCGCCCGCAGCCGTGAACTCCAGCAGCGGGTGGGCCGGATCAAGAACCTGACGACCGTGCTGGGCTCGGTGTACCTGCCGCTCTGCTCGCTCATCATGTTCATGCTGCTGGCGGGACCGGCTCGCGGAACGCTGTCGGCCGCCGCCTTCCTCACCTTCAACACCTCGATGACCATGCTGCTGACCTCGGTCACCCAGCTGACGGGCTCCTTCGTCTCGATGGTGGCCGCGCTGCCGATGTTCGAGGAGATCAAGCCGGTTCTCGACGCCGAGCCGGAGGTGCGGGTGGCGAGCACGCGCCCCGCCGAGCTGTCCGGGGCCATCGAGGCGAAGAAGCTGTCCTTCCGGTACACCGACGACGGGCCGCTGGTCCTGGACGACCTGTCCTTCGCGATCCGGCCCGGCGAGTTCGTGGCGGTCGTCGGCCCCAGCGGCTGCGGCAAGTCCACGCTGCTGCGGCTGCTCATCGGCTTCGACAAGCCGGTCGCGGGCAGTGTGCTGTACGACGGCCAGGACCTGGCCGCCCTCGACCAGTCGGCCGTCCGCCGCCAGTGCGGTGTCGTGCTCCAGCACGCGCAGCCGTTCACCGGCTCGATCCTGGACGTCATCTGCGGAACGGAGCCCTACACGCCCGAGGAGGCGATGGCCGCCGCGGAGATGGCGGGGCTCGCCGACGACATCAGGCGTATGCCGATGGGTCTGCACACGATCGTCTCCGGCAGCGGCGCGGTCTCCGGCGGCCAGCGCCAGCGGCTGATGATCGCCCAGGCCCTGATCCGCCGTCCGCGCATCCTGTTCTTCGACGAGGCGACCAGCGCGCTCGACAACGAGACCCAGCGCACGGTCATCGAGAGCACCCGCGCGCTCAACGCGACCCGCGTGGTGATCGCGCACCGGCTGTCCACCGTGATGGACGCGGACCGCGTCATCGTGATGGAGGACGGCCGGATCGCCCAGCAGGGTACGCCCGCGCAACTCCTCGCGGACACGGGCGGCCGGCTGCACGAGCTGGTGCGGCGGCAGATGCGGTAGGTCTCGGGACCGCTCGTCCGGACCCGGGCCAGGCCGCCGGGGTCGACCGCCGCGCGTGTGACGTCCGTCTCGCTAGCGAAACTTTGTCGTTTCGATGAAAGTGGTCTAGCCTCGAAGAGTACGAAACAGTTTCGTTTACGTACTTCCAGTGCCGAGCGAACTTTCCCTGGAGTGCTCCCATGCCCAAGACACAGACCCTGTCCGAGGACGCCCGCAAGGGCGCCCCGGACGCACCCGGCGCGGCGCGCCCGGCGAACCGGTGGTGGATCCTTGCGATCATCGGTATCGCGCAGCTGATGGTGGTGCTGGACGCCACCATCGTGAACATCGCGCTGCCGTCGGCGCAGGCGGACCTCGGGTTCACCGACGGCAACCGCCAGTGGATCGTCACGGCGTACGCGCTCGCCTTCGCCTCACTGCTTCTGCTGGGCGGCCGGATCGCCGACCTCTTCGGACGCAAGCCCGCCTTCCTCATCGGTGTCGCGGGATTCGCCGGAGCCTCCGTGCTCGGCGGCGCGGCCAACAGCTTCGGGATGCTGGTCGTCGCGCGCGCCCTCCAGGGTGTCTTCGGCGCCCTCCTCGCACCCGCCGCGCTCTCCCTGCTGAACACGACGTTCACCGACGCCAAGGAACGCGCCAAGGCGTTCAGCGTGTACGGCGCGATCGCCGGTGCTGGTGGCGCGCTCGGGCTGCTGCTCGGCGGTGTGCTGACCGACGCGCTGGACTGGCGCTGGACGCTGTACGTCAACGTCGTCTTCGCCATCGCCGCGTTCGTGGGCGGCTGGATCCTGCTGAACAACCACCGTGACGCCGCGAACTCCAGGCTCGACCTGCCGGGCGCGCTGCTGGTCTCCGCCGGTCTCTTCTCCGTGGTGTACGGCTTCTCCAACGCCGAGACCCACGACTGGGGCTCCGCACTGACCTGGGGCTTCCTGGTGGCGGGCGGCGTTCTCCTGGCGGTGTTCGGCTGGTGGCAGACCCGTGCCGCGCACCCGCTGCTGCCGATGCGCGTCCTGCTGGACCGCACCCGCGCGGCCTCGTTCATCGCCGTCCTGGTGACCGGTGCGGGCATGTTCGGTGTCTTCCTCTTCCTCACCTACTACCTGCAGCTGAACCTGGGCTTCAGCCCGACGAAGACCGGTGTGGCCTTCCTGCCGATGATGGCCGCCCTGATGGTCATGGCCCAGGTGTCCACGACGATCCTGGTGCCGCGGATCGGACCGAAGACCGTCATCCCGGCGGGCTTCGCGCTTGCCGCGGGGGCGATGGTCTGGCTGACCGCCATCGACGTCGACTCCGCCTTCTCGACCGCCGTGCTGCCGCCGCTGCTGCTGATGGGCGCGGGGCTCGGCATCGTGATGCCGCCCGCGATGGCCCTGGCCACGAGTGGGGTCGCGGCGGAGGACGCGGGGGTGGCCTCGGCCACGGTCAACACCATGCAGCAGGTGGGCGGTTCCATCGGTACCGCGCTCCTCAACACGCTCGCCGCGAGCGCCGCGACCAGCTTCCTGGTCGGCAAGGACGCGACCGATCCGCTGGTGCGGGCGCAGTCCTCGATCGAGAGCTACACCACCGCGTTCTGGTGGTCGGCGGGGTTCTTCGCGGCGGGGGCGCTGGTTACGTTCCTGCTGTTCCGTCCCGGGGTTCCGGAGCAGGATCCTGACGCTGCGCCGGTCGTCCACATGTGACGCGTTCGCGTCGCCGTTAGGCCGAGGGGCCGCCGTCTTCAGGGAGACGGCGGCCCCTCTTTGTGGGCGGCCCCTCCCGGGGGTGTGCTTTCGTCTGCTGCGGCGTGGGGGCTGGTCGCGCAGTTCCCCGCGCCCCTAGAAGGCGGGGCTGCGCCCCGGAATGGTGCGTTGTTGGGTGCGGCGGCGTGGGGGCTGGTCGCGCAGTTCCCCGCGCCCCTTACGGGCCGGGGGTTTGGTAGTAGCGCTATCGCCGTTGCCGGGATTGCCGCCAGGGTCAGCCAGGGGATGGCCGGGGGGAGGTTGGTGTCCAGGAGGGTTCCTGTGGCCGCGCTGCCCAGGAGGACCAGCAGGCCTGAGATCGACGAGAGGGCTCCCGTGTAGAGGCCCAGTCTGTCGTTCTCGGCCAGGTCGGGGACCCAGGCTCGGGCCGCGGGCGCGATCAGCATCTGGCCCAGGGTGAGCAGGACCACGTAACCGGCCACGGGCAGGAGCCCCACCATTCCCGTCCAGGCCGCGGGGCGGGCCGCCGCCACGACCGCGAACCCCGCCGAGATCAGCAGCAGCCCCGTCGTCATGGACCGGCGCAGGTCCAGACGGTCGCCCGCCCAGCGCGTGACGGGCAGCTGGGCCGTCACCACCAGCAGTGCGGAGAGCGCGAACAGCCAGGCCAGCGGCGCCTGTGAACCCGCCACGCGCTCCACCTCCACGGGCAGCAGTTGGTACAGCTGGTTGTAGGCGAGCAGATAGGCGCCGTACGCACAGCACAGAGCCAGGAAGCCGCGGTTGCGCGCCAGGCGGCGGAGTCCGCCGCCGGTACGGATCCGTGCCCTGCCGGGGATGCGCTGCGGCAGCAGCCACACGTGGCCCGCCAGGACGAGCACGAAGACTCCCGCCCCGGCGAGGCAGACCGTGCGGAAGTCCACGGCCAGGAGCAGGGCCCCGACGAACGGACCGACGAACGCGCCGGCCTGCCCCGCCACGGTGAACAGCGCCAGTACGTGTGTCCGCGGGCCCTCCCCCGCCTCCTCCCGGCACACCGCCTGCCGGGCCACCTCCGACTCGACCGCGGGTGAGAAGAGCGCCGCGGCGAAACCGATCAGGAGGACGGCCCCGATGACCGCCCAGGTGGCTTCCGCGTACCCGAGCCAGCCGAAACCCCCGATACGCAGGAGGCAGCCGGCGAGCACCACCGGACGCACCCCGTACCGGTCCGCCAGCGCGCCACCCACCACGAACAGCCCCTGCTGGCTGAAGGTACGCAGTCCCAGGACCAGCCCGACCAGCCAGCCCGCCATGCCGATCGCCGTGCCCAGGTGGGCGGCGAGGAAGGGCAGGACCGCGAAGAAGCCGACGTTGAAGGCGAGCTGGGTGAGGACGAGCAGGCGCAGCAGCGGGGAGAGGGAGGTGAAGGTGCGGAGGGAGGAGAGGGGTTTCGCCCGTGAGCGTGTACTCGGCTCAGGCATGCCGTCGCCGTCCGCGCAGGGGCCGGGGCCGTCCGACCCCGCCGCCGGCCGTGACCGCGACGGCCCCCAGGAGGGCGAGTGCGGCGGCCGGTGCCAGTGAGGCCCACGGCGCCCGTTCCGCGTACGGCTGGTTCTCGGACAGGAGCAGGCCCCATTCCGGGGACGGTGGTTGCGCGCCCAGGCCGAGGAAGCCCAGGGCCGCGAGGGACAGGGCCACCCCGGGCAGGCGGAGCAGGGCGTGGCGCAGGACCGGGGGCAGGACGGCCGGGAGGAGTTCGTGGCGCAGGAGCTGCAGCGGGGTCGCGCCGAGGCCGCGGGTCGCCGCGAGGTGGGTGGTGGCCTTCTCCTGGCGCAGCAGCGCCGAGGTGTGGGCTGCCAGGGGCGCCCAGGCGACCGCGGTCACCGCGAGGGCCGGGGTGGCGGGGCCGCTGCCCGCGACCGCGGTGACCAGCAGTGCCGCCAGGACCGGCGGGACCGCGTTGACCGTGTCGGCGAGCGACCCGGAGAACCGCGGGAGCAGCCCCAGCAGAACGCCCAGGAGCAGCGCGGCGGCGCTGACCGCGGCGGCCGGGGCCAGCGTGTCCAGTGCTCCGTGGCCGACCCGGGCCAGGACGTCGCGTCCCAGCGCGTCCGTGCCGAAGGGATGCGCCCAGGACGGGGATCGGAGCCGGGCCGTGGTGTCCAGTTCAAGGGGGTCGCGGGCAAGGCCCGCCAGCACGACGGCGAGCAGCAGTCCCCCGTACAGCAGGGGCGGTGTCGTGGGGCCGGACGGTGTCGGGCGGTGGAGTGAGGGCAGCGCGCCGTCGCGCAGGGCCGGACCGATCAGAAGGCGCGCGGTGAGACGGGCGAGGCCGCCGACCGCCGCCGCCAGCACGACGAGGGCCAGGGTGCCGGCCTGGAGGACGGGCAAATCCTGGGCCACCGCGGCCTGGAGGGAGAGCCGGCCGAGCCCCGGGATGTCGAAGACCTGTTCCACGGCCACCGCGCCGCCGGTCAGCCCGACGACGAAGAGTCCCAGGTTCGGCAGCAGGCCGGGCACACAGCGGCGGAGCGCCTGCCGTGCGACGGTCCGGCCGCGGACGCCGCGCGCGACGGCGGCCAGGGCCCACGGTTCGGCGAAGGCACCCGGCAGCAGATCGTCGAGCATCCGCCCGAGCAGCGCGCCCGCGGGCAGGCCGAGCGAGAGGGCGGGCAGCACCATCCACCGGGGGCCGTACCAGCCGAGGGCGGGCAGCCAGCCGAGCTGCACGCCGATGACGGAGGCGAGCACCGAGGCGGTCAGGAAGTCGGGCAGGGTGGCCAGGAACGCCGATCCGGTGCGCGCGGAGCGCCGTTCGTCGAGCCGTCGGCCGGCCCCGAGCCGCAGGGTCCGCGCGCACACGCCGGCCGCCGTGACCGCCGCGACGATCAGTGCCCCGCCCATCAGCAGCAGCGAGACCCCGAGCGCCTGGAGGACCGACGGCATGACCTCCGCGCCGGAGATCCACGACCGGCCCGCGTCGCCGCGCGGCAGTCCACCGAGCCAGTCGCCGAGCAGCCGCACCGGCCCGGCGTCCAGGCCGAGCTGCGCGCGGATCGCGTCCAGTACCTCGGGGGTCGCGGTGCGCTCGGCGGACCGCGCCCTGAGCACGGTGAGCGCCGGGTCCGTGCGTGCGAGCCACGGCAGCAGCCCTACGCCGCACAGCAGCGTGGCGACGAGGACGGCGCGCCAGAGCAGCACCGGCGCCCCACCGCGAAGGGCGGCCCGTACGGAAGTCCGTACGGCGGCCTTGAGCACGTGCGCCGCCGCCCGTCAGCGCCGGGTGCCGACGCCGACGAGGCCGCGCTCGTACGGGTCGAGGAGCACACCGCTGACCTCGGCACCGACGCCCGTGATGATCCGCTGGTGGACCAGCGGCACGACGGCGTCCGTGCCGAGGATCGCCGCCTCGGCGGTCGTCGCCGCGTCCTGCCGCTTCGCGGTGTCGCTGATCGACGCTGCCTCGGCGACGGCCTTGTCGACCGTCCTGTCGCACAGGAGGGCCAGGTTGTAGCTGCCCTGGCAGGTGTAGTCGCTGGCGAGGATGGAGACCGGGTCGCCGGTGTCGAGCATGGTGTTGCGGGCGGACACGAACGCGTCGAACTTCCCGGCCAGCGCGTCGCTCTCCAGCCGCGAGTACTCGCGCACCTCCAGCTTCACCCTGAAGCCGGCCTTCTCCAGCTGCTGCTTCAGCACCTGGGCGACCTCGGGCAGTTCGGGCCGGTTGTCGTACGTGGCCACGGTGACCGTCTTCCCGGTGGCGGAGCCCGCCGCGGCCCGGCCGGTCGGCTTCGGACGCTTGTCGGCCGCCCAGGTGAGGGCGGGCCCGTAGACACCGGCTCCGGCGTCGGCGTATCCCTCGTAGACGCCCTTGGCGAGAGCGGAGGTGTCGATCGCCTCGCGGGCGGCGGCCCGCGTCTTCGCGTCCTCGAAGGCACCCGAGCCGGTGTTGAGCAGCAGGCTGGTGGTGCGGGTGGTGGCCGTCTCGCGGCGGGTCGCCTTGTCGAGGGAGGCCGCCTGCGAGACGGGTACGGCCTCGGCGATGTCGGCCTCGCCGGTGCGCAGCGCGTTCGTCCGGGCGGTGCCGTCGGCTATGAACCTCGCGTCGACGCCCGATGCCTGGGCACGGCCGCCCCAGTAGTCGTCGAAGCGGTCGAGGGTGGCCGCGGTGGTGCCGGTGGTCCTGGTGAGTTCGAAGGGTCCCGTGGCGGTGCCGACGGGGCTGACGGCGTCCTTCTTCGCGTACGCCTTCGCCGAGAGGATCACCAGGCCGGGGCTGGACAGACGCAAGGGCAGGACCGGGTCGGGGTCGGCGGTGGTGACGCGTACCCGGCCGCCGCCCGCGGCCTCGGCGGTCAGTTCGACGCCGGAGAGGGCGGCGGTCACGGGGTCGGCGCCCGCGGCGCGGGTGAGGGCCGCGGCGACGGCCTTCGGGGTGACCTCGGTGCCGTCCTGGAAGGCGGCGTCCCGCAGGGTGAACAGCCAGTCGCGGTCGTTCTCACGGGTCCACGACTCGGCGAGGGCGGGGGCGGCGACGCCGTTGGCGTCGAGGCGGGTCAGGCCCTCGGTGACACCGAGCCTGCTGAGGAGGGTGGCGTCGGCACCGTACGGGGAGAAGTTCTCGGCGGGCGGGAAGGCGAGCGCGACCTTCAGCCGGGCGCCCTCCGTGCTGTCGGAGGAGTCGTCGCCACCGCCCGCGGCGAAACAGCCGGTGAGCAGGGGGGCGAGCAGCAGACCGGCGACGAACCTGCGACGGCGTGGCAGAGGGAGCATGGTCACTTTCATTCGGTGCGGGGTGCCTGGTGCGAGCGGGGCCGCGTCAGAAGGGCAGGGGAACTTCGAATCAGGGCAGGGGGACTTCGAAGTGGATGATTCCCTGGCCGCCGCCGGGTCCCTCGCGTTCGTCGTGGACAGCCTTGCCCAGCGAGCGCCAGAACGCCTCGGCGCCGGGCACCGACGGGTCGGTGTGCAGATAGGCGGAGCGATAGCCGCCGTCGGCCGCCGCGAAGTCGAGCAGTCCCGCGACGAGCCGCCGGGCCAGGCCCTGTCTGCGGTCCTCGGGGCGGACGTACACCCGGCGCAGCTGGGCGGTCTCGCCGGAGGGGTAGCGCTCGGCCACGTGGCGCGGGTTCGGCGGGTGGGCCGGGCCGCGGGAGTCGAGGGCGGCGGTCGCGGCCACCGTGCCGTCCCGCCCGTCGACCGCGACCAGCAGGGTGTGGCGGGCGGGCGCGACGTAGGCACCGTGGAGGTCGATGATGTCCCGGTGCCAGCGAGGTACGTACCCCGTGCCGAAGTCCCGGTACACGGTGTCGAGCATCACGGAGCGGGCGCCGTCGACGTCGTCGGGGGTCGCCGTTCTTATGCAGTAGTCGCGCACTTGCGCATCATATGCATTAAGGCTCTACGGGTCCGCCCGGGGGCCGGTGGATCAAGGCCGCACGGGACCGCCCGGGGTCAGACCGGTCCGCCGCCACGATCCCTTCCACACGACCCAGACATGCCCGTCGGGGCCGTGGTGCACGTTCAGTCCGTCGACGACGGCGAGCACCGGCAGGTTCTTGGCGCCGGCCGGATCGCCGGCGTCCAGCGGGACCGCCACGTCGTCGGTGGCCGCGACCGTGATGCCCGAGGGGTCCGCCGTGAGGACGATCCGACAGGCGTCGGCGGCGCTGCGCGCCAGCAGGCATCTGCTCGCGGAGCAGCCCGCGTCGAGGACCGGGGAGACGAACGAAAGCGGCGCGTCGATGACCTGCGTCACCGCCACGGCGGCCGCCTGGGCCGCGAACTCCCCGTCCTGGCGCGCGAAATGGGCTGTGAACTCCATCTCCCGGACAGGTTCCATGAGCCCGTGCTCGGTGAGCAGCGCAGGCCCGTCCGAGGAAGCGCGTACCGGCGTTCCCACCGCCAACCCTCCTTGGCCAGACAGTCGTAAAGTGCGTGGTGCGGCCAGGGACTGGGGCAGCACGGCGACTGTACGTCGACAACACCCCCATGAATAGGCCAGGTTGGGCAAACATAAAGACCAAAAGTCAACGGCTACAGCCGAAGTTCACTAGGTCGAGTGAACTAGATCTTGCGTTGACCGCGGTATGGATGGTTCCGGCGCGCCACGGGTAACAACCGAGATCGAATACGCCCGCCCCTGTACGAGGTGGAGCCGACATGCCACCCCAACCCCATGACCCTGCCGCCGGACCGTCCGAGGGCTGCACCGAGGAACACGGGCCCGCAGGCGCGGCGGAGCCCGGGCCCGAGAGCGCGGCGAGGTTCCGGCCGCCCCCGGCGAATCCGTACGCGCACAGTTACCCGGGCCCCGGGTTCGCCGTCGTCGAGGTGCTGGGCGAGATCGACATGGCGACGGCCGACGCCCTGAGCGAGCACCTCGACGCCCTGACCTCGGTCGGAGTGCCCCAGGTCGTGGTGGACCTCCGGGAGGTCGAGTTCTTCGACTGCTCGGGGCTGCGGGTGCTGTGCCGGGCCGAACGCCGGGCCAGAGAGCGCGGCGGCACCCTCCGCCTGGTCTCCGACCAGCCGCGCGTCCACCGCCTGTTACGCGCCTGCGGCCTCCTGGGCCGCTTCCCGCCCCTGCCGGAACTCCCTCCCGCGCCGCCTCCGGCCCCCGAGGACTGAGGAGAGCCACGGGGGCGCCTTCCCAAGCCGTCCGAACCGTCCAAGCCGTCCGAGCCGTGTAAGACAGGCGCCGAGCGCGGCCGAGCCCCGGACATCGCGAAGTCGGGACCCGGAGCGCCATCACCCCGCAGCGAAGCCGATGCCGTCGATGGCATCAATGGCGTCAATGGCGTCGATGAAGCCGGACACGCCAGGGCCGGCGGAGAGACGGCCCCACTCCGTCTCTCCGCCGGCCCCTGTCGCGAGGTCACGCGGCACTCCGCGACGGGGCTCGCACTCCCCATCCGCGTTCGCGGGCCTCCGTCGACGCACTCGGAAGACCGCGCGACCCCGGCCCTTTCAGTACGTGAAGACGGTCGTCCCGTAGGAGTTCTTCACGCACTCGTTGGAGAAGGTGCGCTCGTAGGAGATCCGCTTGCCCTGCCAGACCCCGTCGACCGTGACGACGACGGGGTCGTACTCACGGGTGCACAGGACGTCGGTTCTGGCCGGCAGGGCGTGGAAGTCCCCACCCACCGCGCGCAGTTCGGCGCAGGCGGAGACCGCGGCCGGGTGGGTCCCCGAGGCCGTCGGCGCACAGTTCAGGGTGACCGCGCGTTCAGGTGTGGCTTCGGCCGCGATCTCCCCGTGGCCCGTGGTGAACACCAGGGACGAGGGGGCGTAGAGCGCGGTCGGCGAAGGGGTGGCGAGGGCGGTCCCGGCCAGGGGACCGCAGACGGCGGTGGCCGTCAGGGTGATCGTCGCTGCCCAGCGCGCGGTGTTCGGCATTGTGTGCATCCTTCCGCTCGGTCGAACGCCGCACCGGCTCGGTGTTGCCGGTGCGGCGAGCGCGAGTCTGCCGATTCCGCGGCGGAAACACACGTCGACCCCACGCGTTTCAGTAACCTTGCGTATTGAATCAGTGGCGTGAAGTGACGGAAATCGAACACGCCTCCCTTGGGACTGAGCGGGCGCCAAGTCGCCGCGGAGACCCGCTGGCCGGATATCCCCTGCTCAGCAATAGGCCTGAAACATTCCGCTTCGGGCTGAGCGCAGACCTCTTGCGCCTCGCCGCAGATCGAGTAATTGTCATTACATGATTACAGCCGAACAGCACGAGAAATTGCGCGGCTGGTTCGCCGGCCGACTGCCCGACGACCTCTTCGAGAGCCTCGGCGAGGTCACGGCCGACCGTGAGGAGATCACTGTCATCGGCCGCATCCCCGAACCCCGGCTCGCCGAGGGCGCCTCGGACGCCGAACGGGAGGCCGCCGTCGCCTCCCGGATCCAGGACTTCCGCGAGCGCACCCGCGACGCCCGCGTGGCCGTGGCCCGGGACGCCGAGCACCGCTTCCAGAAGAAGGTCTCCTGGGGTGTCGAGTGCGGGAGCGAGCGCGCCCTGTTCACCCATGTCGCCGCCCCCGTCATGACGCGGCTGCGCCAGCCGCAGCGCCAGGTGCTCGACACCCTGATCGCCGCCGGGGTCGCCCGCAGCCGCAGCGACGCCCTCGCATGGTGCGTACGCCTCGTCGAGCGCCACACCGACGACTGGCTCGCCGAGCTGCGGGACTCCCTGGAGCAGGTACAGCGAGTCCGCGCACAGGGCCCCGACGGGCCGGACCCCGCCCCCGAGGACAAGTTGGCCGCCAACGACGACGACAGCTGACCCCGACCGGCGACCGGCGACCAGCAACCAGCAACCAGCAACCAGCAAGGGTGGCGCATTCCTCCACCCTGAACCGTAAAGATGGATGGTTCATCCACTGGTGCGGCCCTCGGTGCGCCCCATACCTTCGGCAGACCATCGCACCAGGGGACGGCTTCCCCGCGCCGCGCGCACCCTCGCGCGGCGACACGCCGTCCCGTCAGCCGCGTCACCACGCGCTCCCCCGCCCAGCCGGCCAGGGCCGGTCCTTCGCTGGAGCCCCTCCTTGTCCCAGAACTCCCCTGCCTCCCCCGACTCGCCCGCCACCTCCGTGGCGTCACCGCCGTCGCTCACCGAGGTGGAGCCGTACGGTGTCGAGCGGATCCCCGACGCGGACCGCAGCGCGAGTCCGCTCGACCTCTTCCGGCTCGCCTTCGGCGGGGCCAACACCTTTTCCACCTGCGTCCTCGGCGCCTTCCCCATCCTCTTCGGGCTCTCCTTCTGGCAGGGACTCGCGGCGACACTCCTCGGAGTGCTCGCGGGCGCGCTGATCCTCTGCCCGATGGCGGTCTTCGGACCGGTCAACGGCACGAACAACGCCGTCTCCTCCTCCGCCCACCTGGGTGTGCACGGCCGGGTCGTCGGCTCGTTCCTCTCCCTGCTCACGGCGATCGCGTTCTTCTCGATCTCGGTGTGGAGTTCCGGGGACGCCCTGGTCGGCGGCGCGCACCGGCTCTTCGGCCTGGAGCGCAGCGACCTGTCGTACGTCGTCGCGTACGCGCTCTTCGCCGTCCTGGTGCTCGCGGTGTGCGTGTACGGGTTCCGCTTCATGCTGTTCGTCAACAAGATCGCGGTGGCTGCGGCGACCCTGCTGTTCCTGGTCGGCCTGGTGGCCTTCGCAGGGGACTTCGACCCGTCGTACGCGGGAATCTTCACGGCGTCGGCGGACGCGGCGACGCGGGATCTGTTCTGGCCGTCGTTCATCGGCTCCGCGTTGATCGTGCTGTCGAACCCGGTGTCCTTCGGCGCGTTCCTCGGCGACTGGTCGCGGTACATCCCGGCGAGCACCCCGCGCCGCCGGGTGGTCGGGGCCGCGTTCCTGTCGCAGATCGCGACCCTGCTGCCGTTCGTCTTCGGACTCGCGACCGCGAGCATCATCGCGGCCAAGGCCCCGGAGTACGTCGACCCGGCGGCCCCCGACTTCGTCGGCGGGCTGCTGGCCATCTCGCCGAGCTGGTTCTTCCTGCCGGTGTGTCTGCTCGCGCTGATCGGCGGCATGGCGACGGGCACGACCGCGCTGTACGGCACGGGGCTCGACTTCTCCTCCGTGTTCCCGCGGCTCTCGCGGGTGCGGGCGACGGTGCTGGTGGGGGTGCTGTCCATCGCGTTCATCTTCGTGGGCCGCTTCGGCTTCGACCTCGTCCAGAGCATCTCGACGTTCGCCACGATGATCATCACCTGTACGACGCCGTGGATGGTCGTGATGATGCTGGGCTTCCTCACCCGTCGCGGCTGGTACGACCCCGACGCGCTCCAGGTCTTCAACCGGCGCCAGCGCGGCGGCCGTTACTGGTTCACGCACGGCTGGAACTGGCGCGGCATGACCGCCTGGTGGGTCTCCGCGCTGCTCGGTGTCCTCTTCACGAACATCCCCGGCCAGTTCGTGGGGCCGCTCGGCGATCTGGCCGGCGGGGTCGACATCGGGCTGCCGATCTCACTGGCCGTCGCGGCCGTCCTGTTCCTGGGCCTGCTGTGGTTCTTCCCGGAGCCGAGAGCGGCGTACGGCCCGCAGGGCGCGCGGCTGGTCCGTACCGTGGACGTGCCGGTGCCGCCGATCACGGGACCAGGGACCGAGAACGAAACCGAGGCCGAGGCCGCTCTCGGGTCCAGGGCGAACCGGAACCCGATGGTGACTGACGCCTGACAGCTGATGAGTGACGGCTTCCGACGACGACCGTCGACCGTCAACGGGCGACCGTCAGCAGCCTGCCGCGTCAGCTCCCAAGCCCTGGCTCTGCGCGGCCTCCGACACCCCCTGACAGCGAATTCCGGACAGCTCCCGCGGCAGGGGCTGCCCGGGAGCGCGGTCTTCGTAGACTGCCCCGCCATGGGAGAGATCTACGGACTGGGCGAGATCACCTGTCCGTCCGGTGAGTTGGTGATCGTCGACGGCGGTCATCTGGGGATGTGGAGCGGGGAGGGTTCACCGGCGCTGGTGGACCCGGGAGCGTTCGGTGTCCAGGATCCGGTGGTCGCCGCCGATGTGAGCGCGGCGACCGACTTCCTGATCACCGGCCCCGACGCCGACACCGCGGCCCACTGCTTCGGCCGGCAGCCCGGCCGGACGCTCCACGACATCCCGGCGTCCGGGGTCGCGCGTCTGGTCGAACTCTTCGACGCGCACTGCCGGGAGCAGGGCCTCGACGCCGCCCTCGAAGCCCGCGCCGAGCGGGTGCCGCACCGGGAGCGGGTACGACGGTGCGCGGAGCGCGGCGGAGGCTGCTTCCTGATGCACGGCGTGCCGGTCGTGGTCCTCGGCGGAGTACCCCGGGACCGTCCACTGCCGGTACTGGCGACGGACAGCGGCATCGTGGTCCCCGTCGACCCCTCCCCCGCCGCCAAGTCCGTGGAACTCGGGGAGATCCGCGTCGACTGGGCCCGGCTGCTCTTCGGCGACGCCGACGCGCTGAGCGCTTGGCGGCACGACGACCCCGTCGACGGGCTGGCCGACGTCGCGTTCTGGGGTGCGGCCGAGGACGACGCCGCCACCGAGTTCGCGGCCCCCGACCTGGGCGAGCCCGGGGAGAAGGGTGTGAAGGGCTGGACCGGCCTGCCGATGCCGGACGCGATACGGCTGGCCACCGCGCTCTTCGACTGGAAGGACGCGGACCCGCGAAGGCGGTTGATGGTGGACTTCCGCCCGCACTCCCACCACTGGCAGATCATGCGAGCGGTCCGCGCCTCCCCGCTGGAGTCCGGCACCGTACGGGTCGGCGGCGCACAGGTGCTGTGCGCGATGACCGGCCAGGGCGACGGCTGGTTCCCGGTCACGGCGGACCTGGACCCGACGGGCCGCCTGGTGTCCGTGCGGGTGTCGTTCCCGGTCTGAGCGTGCCGTCGGCGTGCTGGACGGATCTTGCTCCGCTCGTCAGGATCGTCGCGGGGCCGCGGGCAGGAAAGGCACGGTCCCGGTCACGGGTTCCAGGGCGAGAGGCGGAGCGTACGGATGACGAAGCACTGGGCGGACTTCCAGTACGAGATCTATCTGAACGGGATGACAGGGGCGGTGCCCCGGCTGCCCACGGATCTGACCCGGCTGGAGGAGCTCACCGAACAGCGGCTGGGGCCGGGCCCGGTGGGCTATGTGGCGGGCAGTGCGGGCAACGGCAGTACGGCACGGGCCAACAGGGCCGCGCTGGAGCGCCGCCGTATCGTGCCGCGCATGCTGCGGGACGTCCACGAACGCGACCTGTCCGTCGAGGTGTTGGGCCGCCCGCTGCCCGCCCCGCTCGCCCTCGCGCCCGTCGGTGTCCTGTCGATCATGCATCCGGACGCCGAGCCTGCGGCGGCCCGGGCCGCCGCCGCACAGGGGGTCCCGTTCATCCTGTCGTCCGCCTCCAGTACGCCGATGGAGCGGGTCGCGGAGGCGATGGGTGACGGGGAACGCTGGTTCCAGCTGTACTGGGCGAAGGACCGCGAGGTCACGAAGAGTTTCCTGGACCGCGCCAAGGCCTCCGGGTTCACCGCGCTGTTCGTCACGCTGGACACGCCCCTGCTCGCCTGGCGGCCCCGCGACCTGGACCAGGCGTACCTGCCGTTCCTGCACGGCGTGGGCACCGCCAACTACTTCTCCGACCCGGCGTTCCAGGCAGGTCTGGCCAAGCCCGTGCACGAGGACCCGAACGCGGCCGTCATGCACTTCGTCGGGATGTTCGCGGATCCCGCGAAGACCTGGCCCGACCTGGAGTTCCTGCGGGAGAACTGGGACGGCCCCATCGTCCTGAAGGGCGTCCTCCACCCCGACGACGCCCGACGGGCCGTCAACGCCGGGATGGACGGCGTGGTCGTCTCCAACCACGGCGGGCGTCAGGTGGCCGGTGCCGTCGCCGCCGCCGACGCGCTGCCCAGGGTCGTCGAGGCCGCCGGGGACCGGCTGACCGTCTTCTTCGACAGCGGGATCCGCTCGGGCGACGACATCTTCAAGGCGCTGGCACTGGGCGCCGAGGCCGTGCTCGTCGGGCGTCCGTACGCCTACGGGCTCGGCCTCGACGGCCAGGCCGGCGTCGAGCACGTCATCCGCTGTCTGCTGGCCGAACTCGACCTCACTCTCGCGCTGTCGGGCCACGCCGGGCCCGGGGACCTCTGCGCCGACGACCTGGAGGAGGAGACCGGCTGACCGCGACCACGGCCACGAAGCCGTCCGCGGCCACGCGGAACCCGCCGGTCACAGGCCGAGCGCGGTGACCGACCTCGCCAGCAGGAGGGGCAGCGGTCCGGCGGGAGGCGGGCCGGAGTCGTCGACCGTGGCGGCCCGGCGCTCCGCGTAGGAACTCGACGCGTAGGAACTCGACGGGTAGGAACTCGACGCGGAAGGAGTCGACGCGGAGGGGGTGGGCTCAGCCCTTCCCTCCGGTTCATCCGGTTCGTTCGATTCCGCGGTACGCGGCTCGGCGTCGCACCTCGCCTCGGCACACCCCGGCCCCGACCCTGCGCCGGCCCCGGCCCCGGAGTTCGAGCCGATCCGCGTGTCCGCGGCGGACCGGTCGGCGGTCGGCTCGCCGGACGGCGCGTCCGTGCCCGCTATCGACAGCGACTCGGGCGTCGCCCTGGTGCCGTCGGTGAGCCAGCGCTGGTCGTCGCCGCGGTCACGGATCTTCACCACCGCGTCCGCCCCGGCCTCGTCCGCGGCGGGAGCGACGGCCAGCTCCGCCTGCCAGCGGGGCAGCAACTCGCCCCGCACGGTGAGGTCGTAGCGCACGTCGTCACCCCTCTTGGCGGACCCCGGGGCGCAGTTGCCCAGGACGACCACGCCGGCGTCCACATGGGAGTCCAGGCACAGCTCGGGGTCGGCGGCGCTGCGCAGGAGGCCGTCCTTCTCGTAGGACCACTTCTGCGTGGCGACGGCCGAGCACGTGTCCAGTTCGGCGCCGGCGCCGGCTCTCGCCCTGTCGCCCTTGATGTCGAGACAGAGGTCGGCGGCGAGGTTGCGCAGCCGGGTCCGGATGGGCCCGGTGGGCAGGCCGGCCGAGCCGGGCGGGGACGACGACCGGGCGGGCGGTGCCTGCCCGCCCGGGGAGAGACCGGCGGACGCCCCGGCGGTGGCCGACGGGTCGGCGCCGCCGTCGTCCTGCGACCACAGACTCGCGACCAGGACGGTCGCGAGCAGGGCCACCGAGACCAGGCCCGCTCCGGTCAGGAGTGCCTTCGAGTACCGCGGGCCCGGGGAGGAGTGCCGCCCCTGCCTGGCGGAGCGCTGGGACAGCCGGCGGGAACGGCCGCCGCCGACCGGGCGCCTGCCGGTGTGCCGGACGGCCCGGACCGCCGAACGACCGCCGCTCGGCCGCGATTCGAGATATCGACGGGCACCCCAGCCGAGCACGCCTTCGGCGAGCAGTCCCCCGAGACCACCCTCGAAATGGCTCAGTTGCTCGGCCGCGTAACGGCAGAAACGGCACGCGAGCAGATGCTGCTGCACATCGGGGAGCAAGGCACCGCCACGCCGAATCGGAACGTCCAGGAGACGGTTGTAGTGACGGCAATCCTTGTTCGGCGCGAGTTCACGATGGGCCCGTACACAGCCCTCGCGGAATTTCTCGCGAGCCTGCTCAAGCGCCGCCGACGCGTTGTCGACATCCATGCCCAGCAGACCGGCCGGTACGGATATGTGCTCGGCCTCGACCTCGGTGTGCCAGAGCACGCACTGGGCGAGTCCCGGGAGAGCCTGGAAAGAACGTTCCGCGAGCTTGCGATTTTCCGGTGTCTTGGACTTCGTCACGCGCATACCGCGGCCGCCGGCCGGTTTCCGGAGATCCGGGAGTGCCTCGGATATACGGTCCTCCGCGGACCACACCTCGATGATGTCCCGTACGGCCACCAGGAGTTGGGGGCGCAGGGCGGCTGCGGACCCGGCGCGCCGGAGGCGTTCCAGTACCTGCTGGAAGGCGGCGGCGGTGACCATCGAGGCGACGTCCGCCGAGGAGGCGAGGCAGATGACGGCGTAGTCGTGCGTCGACTGCCAGTGCCGCGCGAGCAGGAGCGCGACGGGGTGGGCCAGTTCGCCCTCCGGCTGCGCCCTGAGAAGGGCTGCGAGGCTCTCGTCGGATTCTCCGGGGGCGGCACCGGAGGCGGGCGGATACGGCGGACGAGGCGGGTGGGGGGTGTGCACTGAGCGATTTCCTTCCAAGGCACAAGGTGGCACACAGGAGTTCTGACCGCCGAAAAGGAGCTCCTGGCTGGTGCGTACCTTTCGGCCTTGGCGCACGGAAAGCGGCCGGGACGTCGACCACTCGGCATCCGCCGGCCACGAGCCTTTCGGGCCCAACGGCACGACGGAATCCCGAACGGTGAATCAGACCTGGCCATTGGCCATGTGCGAGGAAGTTCACCCTTGCACATGACGCTCACGCCCAACAAGGCGCGTGAGCCACTTCAGCGACATCCACCCATTGAAGGAAAGTCAGTGTCCATCCCGGTCAAGTCGTCCGGTCCTTCTCAGCAACTCGTCCGGTCCATCTCGGTCAACTCATAGCAGGGGTCGGTGGTCCACTCGTACCCGGCCCTTCTCGGAAGGTTCCGCGCGGGACGGCGGCGGCTCTCCCCCGCGAAACGGGCCGTCGACCTCGATCTCCCGCACACGCCTGAGACCTGTGTCACATTTCGCCGCCGGCTGTCACATCTCAGCCCCCCGGAGCCCTCGCAGTAGTGAGCGCGCTACGGGAGGCACAGGCATGTCCGAAAGTCCGGCACCGCAGACCGATGAGCTACCGACCTCGGGGACGCGGCAGTTCATGGAACACCGCGAGCTGCTGTTCGCGATCGCCTACAACATGCTCGGCGGCGTCGCCGACACCGAGGACGTACTGCAGGACATCTGGCTGTCCTGGTCCGGCAGCCGCGACCGGTCGCCGGAGCGGTACATCGAGAACCCGCGTGCCTATCCGGTGCGCGTCACGGTCAACCACGCGCTGACCCGCCGGGCCGCGCTCAGCCGACGACGTGAGACGTACGTGGGCCCGTGGCTGCCCGAGCCGCTGGTGGCCGCGGCCACCGGAGAGGCATCGGCGGACGCCGCCGAGCACGTGGGGCCCGCGGAGAAGGGGGCGGACGCGTGACCGCCACCGAACGGCCGGCCGCCGGGTCGAGAGGTCCCGGCGCGTCCTCCGGTCAGCGTGTCGCCGACTGGTTCGACGGCCGCCTCGGCACCCACACCCTCGGCAAGAAGTATCTGCGCAAGGTCTTCCCGGACCACTGGTCGTTCCTGCTCGGGGAGATCTGCCTCTACAGCTTCGTCATCCTGATCCTGACCGGCGTCTACCTGACCCTGTTCTTCCACCCGTCGATGAACGAGGTGACGTACAACGGCAGTTACGTCCCGCTGAACGGCATCCGGATGTCGGAGGCGTACGCGTCCACGCTGGACATCAGTTTCGATGTGCGGGGCGGTCTGCTGATCCGGCAGATCCACCACTGGGCGGCGCTGATCTTCATCGCCGGGATGCTCATGCACATGATGCGATACTTCTTCACGGGCTCGTTCCGCAGGCCCCGTGAGGTCAACTGGCTGTTCGGCTGGACGCTGTTGTTCCTAGGCCTGTTCGAGGGGCTCTTCGGTTACTCGCTGCCCGACGACCTGCTGTCCGGCACCGGGATGCGGTTCGTGGACGGAGCCGTCCTGTCCGTACCGATCGTCGGAACGTATCTGTCGTTCTTCCTGTTCGGCGGCGAGTACCCCGGCCACGACATCATCGCGCGGTTCTACTCGCTGCACATTCTGGTGATCCCCGGGATCATGGCGGCCCTGGTCGTCGCACATCTGATCCTGGTCGTGTACCACAAGCACACCCAGTTCCCCGGTCCGGGAAAGACCGAACGGAACGTGGTGGGCTCGCCGTTCATGCCGGTGTACGTGGCCAAGGCGGGCGGCTTCTTCTTCCTGGTGTTCGGGGTGATCGCCCTCATCTCGGCGGTCGCGTCGATCAACCCGGTCTGGTCGTACGGCCCCTACCGCGCCGACCAGGTGTCCACAGGGGCCCAGCCGGACTGGTACCTGGGCTTCGCCGAGGGGCTGGTACGCGTCATGCCGGGGTGGGAGATCAACGCGGCCGGGCACACACTGGTGCTCGGTGTGCTGATCCCGATCGTCGTGTTCCCCCTCCTGCTGGTCCTCATCGGCGCCTATCCGTTCCTGGAGTCCTGGGTCACCGGCGACAGACGCGAGCACCATCTCCTGGACCGGCCGCGCAACCGGCCGATCCGCACGTCCCTCGGCGCAGCGTGGATCAGCGTCTATCTGATCCTGCTGGCGGGCGGCGGCAACGACCTCGTGGCCACCCGCTTCCATCTGTCGATCAACACGGTCACCTGGGCCGTCCGGATCGCCCTGTTCGCCGTCCCGGTGATCGTCTTCGTGGCGACCCGGCGCATCTGCCTCGGCCTCCAGCGCCGGGACAGGGAACTGGTGCTGCACGGCCGCGAGACCGGCGTGATCAAACGGCTCCCGCACGGCGAGTACGTCGAACTGCACCGCCCGCTCTCCCCCGCCGAGCTGCACACCCTCACCCAGCACGAGCAGCCCCGGCCGCTCGACCCGGGCCCGGCCGAGGACGCGAACGGCGTGCCGGGCCCGAACGGGCGGGCGCCGAACCTGCGGACCCGGCTCTCTCGCGCACTGTACGGCGAGGGCACCCAGGTGGCGAAGCCGACGGCGGAGGAGCACCGGGCGGCACACGGGCCCGGCGAGGACAGGGCCTAGCGGGAGGTCAGCGAGGCGGGACCTCCAGGCGGCTGATCCGCAGCGCGCCCCGGGCCTCACCCGGGTGGCGGCTCCTCATGGTGATCCGGAGCCGGCTGCCGCGTACCGCGTCGAAGGTGACCGCTGTCGGCGCGTCGGACGCGGTGGCCCAGTCGATGTCGGCGCCCTTCACGGGCCGGTAGCGGTGACCGTCCCAGAAGTCGACGTCCAGTCGGGCGGGCAGGGAGTGCGTGGCGTCGACCGTGAAGGAGAGCTGGATCCGGTCGGCGGTCCGGGCGCGGCCCCACTCGACGGACACCCAGTCCTCCTCGCGGGCGCCGTCGAAGGCGGGCAGCAGGGCCGTGGCCGCCTTGAAGAACGCGTTGGACCAACCGGTGGCCGGGTCGCCGTCGAGCATGGCGGCGGGCAGGGTGTCCGGGCGGCCCGAGTAACTGGCGTCCACCAGCGGGTAGTTGGGGGCGCCCGGCCCCGGGTCCGGTGCGAAGTCGGGTGCCGGAGTGAGGATCTGCGGCCGTGCGGCGGTGGCACGCACGGTCACGGTCGCCGTCCGCAGCCCCGCCGAGCGCGCCCGCAGCCTGAGCCCTCCCTCCTCGGTCCCGGCGCGGACGATCGCCAGAGCCTTGCCGTGGAAGGCCGTGCGGGTGCTCGCCTGGTAGCGCTCGGCGCTCTCCTCGCGCCCGTTGTCGACGCCGGCCAGCGATCCGCCGTCGACGTCGAAGGCGATGGAGTGGCCGGCGCCGGGCACCACCACACCACGGGCGTCGACCACCTCCGCGGTCACGAAGCACAGCGAACGGCCGTCCGCGGCGACGGACTTGCGGTCGGGAGTGAGCCGCAGCGCGTGCGCCTCGCCCGCGGTGCGCAGCACATCGGTGGCCACGGTCCTGCCGTCGCGCCTGGCCACCGCCTTCAGCTCACCGGGAGCGAACGGCACCCGCCAGGCGAGGTGCAGTTTGCCCGCACTGCCGGTCGGGCTGGTGTAACTCCCGGGCCAGGGACCGCCGGTGACGGTCTTGTCGTCGCCCGTCGCCTCGGTGGTCTCCAGGTACGTCCGTCCGTCGGTGGTCTTCTTCTCGTCGAACTTCCTTGTGCCCAGCGACTTTCCATTGAGGAAGAGCTCGACCGTGTCCACGTTGGAATAGGCCCGGACCTCCACGGTGCCGCCCGCTTCGTGGTCCGTCCAGTCCATGGGGAACAGATGGACCATGGGTTCGTCGGTCCACTGGCTCTTGAAGAGGTGGTACATGTCCTTCGGGAAGCCGGCCGTGTCCACCGCTCCGAAGAAGGACGCCTTCACCGGGAACACGTCGTACGGCGTGGGTTCGCCGATGTAGTCGATGCCCGACCACAGGAACTCCCCCGTGAACCACTTCCGGTCCCGGTCCTTCTTGAGCCCGTACTCGCCGCTCATCGTCCAGGAGGCGAGGTTGTTGTCGTACGAGGAGGTGTCCCGTCGGCCGGGAGTGTGGTTCTCGCCCGTGTTGAGGTGCTCCGGCTCCTGGTAGGCGCCCCGGGTGGAGGTCTCGGACGAGGACTCCGACTCGAAGAGGAACAGGTGCGGATAGCGCGCGTGCAGGGCGTCGACCGAGGCCGCGGTGTTGTAGTTGAGGCCGAGTCCGTCGATCTTGGCGAGCATCAGATCGGCGGCCGAGCCGAGGGCGGGCAGGCTCCGGTACTTGTCGGAGCCGAGCACGATCGGCCGGGTCGGATCGAGTCGCCGCACGTCGTCGATGAGCCGGTCGGCCATGGCGAGGCCGGCGGTCGAGGTGGAGTCGGGGATCTCGTTGCCTATGGACCACAGGACGACGGCGGGCGAGTTGCGCGCCGCCAGGACCATCTCCGCGATGTCCCGGTCGGACCACTCGTCGAAGAAGCGGCCGTAGTCGTACCGGTTCTTGCCGCGCCGCCAGCAGTCGAAGGCCTCGACCATCATCACGATGCCGAGCCGTTCGCAGGCCTCGATCACCTCGGGTGCCGGAGGGTTGTGCGAGGTGCGCAGGGCGTTGACACCCATGTCGCGCATGATTCTCAGCTGGCGTTCCACGGCGTCCGCGCCGACGGCGCTGCCGAGTGCCCCGAGGTCGTGGTGGAGGTTGACGCCCCGGAGTTTGACGTGGGTGCCGTTCAGGGTCATGCCGTCGTCGGCGTCGAAGACGACGTGGCGGACACCGAACGGGGTGCGGTAGGTGTCGGTGGTCCGGCCGTCGACCCGGAGTTCGGTGTGCAGGGTGTAGCGTCGCGGCTGCTCGTACGACCACAACTTCGGTTTTTGCACAGTCAGTTGCTGGTCCGCGGTGCTCGTGTCCCCGACGTCGATCGTGCTCGTCCGCCGGGCCACCGTGCGGCCGTCCGGGTCGACGACCGCGGATCTCACCTCGACCCGTCTCGCGGTGCCCGACGCGTTCACCACACTCGTCCGTACGCGGACGAGCGCGTGGTCGTCGTCGATCTCCGGGGTGGTCACGTAGGTGCCCCAGCGCTGGACGTGCACCGGCTCGGTGACGATCAGGCGCGCCTCGCGGTAGATGCCGCTCCCCGAGTACCAGCGACTGCTGGGCAGTTGGTTCCTGACCTGGACCGCGATGACGTCGGCGGTGGTGCCGTCCGTGTGCAGCAGGTCGGTCAGGTCGAGGGCGAACCCCGTGTAGCCGTACGGGTGTTGGCCGACGAGTTCGCCGTTGCAGTACACGGAGGAGTCCATGTGGACGCCGTCGAACTCGACGGAGATCCGCTTCCCCTCGTACGCGGGCGGCAGCGTGAAGGCGATCCGGTACCAGCCGAGGCCGCCCGGCAGGAAGCCGGTGCCGCTGCTGGTGCCGTGGTCGGTGGTGGGGGTGAGCTCGATGCTCCAGTCGTGCGGTACGGAGATCCGCCGCCACCGCGAGTCGTCGTAGCCGGGTTCGGCGGCCCGGGCGTACGCGCCGGTGGGGTCGGTGACGCCGGACGGGTCGACGAGTGCGAAGCGCCAGCCGTCCCGGAGCGGGATCGACCGGCCTCCCGTCCCGGTCCGGGCCCGGGGCACGGCCTCCTCGGCGGCCCGGGAGTCCGGGGCCCCGGCGAGGGCCACCGGAGTGGCTGTGCCTGCGATCAGTAGAGACCTGCGCGTGACCGTCACCGGGTTTCCCTTTCGTCAAGGGCCCACATGTGTTCACCAGTACTCGCTCGAAACTACTCGCTCACAACTACTCGTGAACAAACAGATTCTGACAGCGCGACACATGCGTCCGTCAAGGCCCCGGTAAGCGCGTTCTGTCCGTCCTGGTACATCGGCCCGAATCCTCCGCCGGGCGGACGGGACCCGACGGGGAGGCCGGCGCCCGTGGGCGGGAACCTCCGCGCCGTGTGAGGAGGGCCCGGACGCACTACCCTGGGACAAAAGTGATGGACCTGTTCACCGTGAGTGTGTGCGCGATGGAGTGGCGGCGATGTGAGGAGCCCCAGCGAAACAGCGGGCGACGGCCCGGACTATCCGTTCGACGAGACCTTCACGGCAAGGGCCGTCATCGACGGTGACGGCGTCGTCGTCGAGTGGAACGAGGGCGCCCGACGTCTGCTCGGGCATGCGCCGGCCGATGTCGTGGGCCGGTCCGCCGCGAAACTGCTGGCGCCGACCGCCGGTGAGCTGCGGCGTCCGTCGGCCGACGACCGCTGGATCGGCACGCTCGCGCTGCGCCACGAGGACGGCCGCACCCTGCGCGTCTGGCTGCTCGCGCACCGGCGGCGCCCCGAGCTGGGCGACCGCAGCGACTGGCTCGTCGTGACCCCGCTGGAGAACGGCACCCCGGAGGCGCAGGACGACTCCCTCGCCTCCACCTTCCTGGACCAGTCGCCCTGTGCGACCGCGATCTTCGACGAGCGGCTCCGGCTGCGCAGGGTCAACGCGGTGATGGCCGAGTCGATGGCCCTCCCTGAGGAGCGCATCCGCGGCCTGCGGATCTCGGAGATCGGCGGCCGGCCGCAGAACGAGGAGCTGGAGGGGCACATGCTCCGGGTGCTCCTGACCGGCAGACGCGAGGACGTGCAGACGTATCTGGGCACCGCTCCCGCGGGCCGCGCCCAGGCCTGGCTGGCGCGGATGGCGCCGCTGACCGACGCCGGGGGTCGGGTGCGCGGCATCAGCCTGTCCGCCCACGACTTCACCGAGCAGTACCTCGCCCGGGAGCGCCTGCAGCTCGTGAACGAGGCGAGCGTCCGTATCGGCTCCACCCTCGACGTCACCCGTACGGCGCAGGAACTGGCCGATGTCTGTGTGCCCGCGCTCGCCGACTTCGTCAGCGTCGACCTGGTGGATCCCCCCGACCACGGCGGCGAACCGTACACCGGGCCGGTCCTCGCTCCCGTGAGTCTGCGCCGCGCCGCCCACCGGTCGGTGCATCCCGGCGATCCGGAGTCGGTCGTCAAGCTCGGGGAGGTGGACACCTATCCCGCGGGCTCACCGCAGGCCGACTCCCTGGTGGCCGGCCGGCCCATCGTGGCCGCCGATGCCGCGACCACGCTCTCGGAATGGCTCGCCTGGGACCCGGTGCGCGCCGACCGGGTCAGGGAACACGGCATCCACTCGACGATGTCCGTGCCCGTCCAGGCCCGCGGCGCGACCCTGGGCGTCGCGGTCTTCACCCGGTTCCGGCGGCCCGACCCGTTCACCGACGACGACGTGCTGCTGGCCGAGGAGGTCACGGCCAGGGCGGCCGTCTGCATCGACAACGCCCGCCGGTTCTCCCGCGAACGCGAGACCGCGATCGCCCTGCAGCGCAGCCTGCTGCCGCGGTCGCTGCCCCGCACGGCCGCCGTCGAGGCGGCCTCGCGCTATCTCCCCGCGGCCCGGGCGGGGGTGGGCGGCGACTGGTTCGACGTGATCCCGCTGTCGGGGATGCGGGTCGCCATGGTCGTCGGAGACGTCGTCGGCCACGGGCTGCAGGCCTCGGCCACCATGGGCCGGCTGCGGACCGCCGTGCGCACCCTCGCCGACATCGACCTGGCACCGGACGAACTGCTCACCCACCTCGACGACCTGGTCGTCCGGCTCTCCGCGGAGGCGGGCAGCGAAGGCACCACCGGCGAGGTCGGCGCCACCTGCCTGTACGCCGTCTACGACCCGGTCACCCGGCACTGCACCCTCGCCCGCGCCGGTCATCCGCCACCGGTGATGATCCGGCCCGGCGGGCCGCCCGAGGAGATCGACGTACCGGCGGGGCCGCCGCTGGGCCTGGGCGGGCTGCCGTTCGAGTCGACCGAACTGCGACTCGCCGAGGGCACCGTCCTCGCCCTCTACACCGACGGCCTGATCGACAACCGCGAGCGTGACCTCGACGAGAGCCGTGCGCTGCTGTCCCGGGCGCTCGCGCGGACCTCGAATTCCCTCGACGAGACCTGCCACGACATCCTGCAGTCGCTGCTCCCGCCCGCCGGCGCCTCGGACGACGTGGCCCTGCTGCTCGCCCGGACGAAGGGCCTGCCGTCCTCCCAGGTGGCGACCTGGGAGGTGCCGGCCGATCCCGCGCTCGTCGGCCCGATCCGCAAGCAGGCCGTCCGGCAGGTGGAGGCCTGGGGTGCGAGCGAGGCGGCCTTCACGACCGAGCTGGTGGTCAGCGAACTCGTCACCAACGCGATCCGGTACGGCGAACGCCCGATCCGGCTGCGGCTCATCCACAACGCCTCCACCCTGATCGTGGAGGTCTCGGACTCCAGTCACACCGCACCGCATCTGCGCCGCGCCAAGACGTTCGACGAGGGTGGCCGCGGGCTGCTCCTGGTCGCCCAGCTCACTCAGCGCTGGGGCAGCCGCCACACCACCGAGGGCAAGACGATCTGGGCGGAGCTGGTGTTCGGCGAGGACGACCAGGGCTGAGACGCCGCCGGTCAGTGCCCGCCGCCGTACCCGCCTCCCCCGTAACCGCCACCGCCGTAACCACCGCCGTAGCCGCCCCCTCCCCCGTAGCCGCCACCGTCCCCGTCCCCGTTTCCGTTTCCGTCGTCGTACCAGCAGTAGTAGCCGTAGCAGGTCCAGCCGGAAGCGGAGGGCGTGGGCCGCGGGGTCGAAGTCGCCTCGGACGGCGTGGGCTTCGGCTCGCGGGGCGGCGCTGCGGTGTGGCCGGGCTTCGGCCCGCTGCTCGGTGTCGGGGCCGGCTTGTTCGTCTCGCCGTCCGTGTACGAGGTGATCCACTCCATCTGGAGCGAGTCCACCGAGGTGTCGATCTCCCAGCGCTGGGCCGGTCCGTCGTCACGGGACTTGAGGACCAGCCCCGCCCCGTCGTCCCCCGAGACCGGGGCCAGCGCGAGCGCCGGCTGTCCCAGGGGGACCAGATTTCCGTCCGGGGTGAAGTCGTAGCGGGCGCCCGCCCGGTTCTTCTCGCCGTCGCACGACCGCAGACGGACCGAGGAGGGGAGCCGGGAGTCGAGGCACAGGTCCAGGTCCTGGTCCTGGTCCTGGCCCTGGCCCTGGCCCTGATCCTGGTCCGCCAGGCTCCGCAGCAGCCCGTCGCTCTCGTACGACCACTGCTGCCGCTCCGAGGCGGTACAGGTGCCGAGGACGACCTCCGCGCCCACGCCGACCTTGCCGTCGGCGACACCGGCGCAGTCGCCGCTGCCCTGGTTGCGCAGCCGTCCGCTGTGTGCGCCGGGCGCCGTGTCGCCGGCGCCGATTCTGGTCGGGACCTCGTTCGGCTCTTCCGCGGTCGTGCCGGCGCCCGAAGGGCGTGTGGGTTCGTCGTCGCCGCCGGCGCACAGGACCAGCGTCACGAGGACGCATCCGCCGGCGACGAGTACGGCCAGGGCGAGGTCTCGGCGCCGCCGGGGGAAGCGCCTGTCGGTGTCACCGGGATCGCCGACGTCCGCGCGCGGCGGCAGCCGCAGGGCGTGGCGGGGGCCGAGGCGCCGGGCCCGGCCCGCGCCCAGGAACGACCCGCCACCGAGGTACCGGCCGATGCCCACGTGAGCCCCGACGAACCCCGGGGCCGGTCCCGCACCCGGCCTCGGACCCGCGCCCGCCGCGTCACCCGGCCGGACGCCGGCCACCCGGCGGGAATCGGCCTCCCGCCCGGGACTCGCACCCCAGACGGAGTCGGCATCAGCATCGAACTCGTCGGCAAGGTCGGGCCCGGCGCCACCCCCGAGGCCAGGACCGGCACCGACTCCGGACCCGATGCCGGAGCGGGTGCCAGGGCCGGGACGTATTCCGGGCCCGACGCCGGGGCCGGGGCCCAGACCAGGGCCAGGGCCAGGGCCAGGGCCGGGGCCAGGGCCGGGGCTGGGGCTGGGGCGAAGGACTGGGCCGGTGCCAGTACCAGTGCCTGTGCCGACGCCGGAACCGGGGCCGTAGCCGGGGATCGAACGGGGCTCGCCGCCCGGGCCGCGCCCGGCGCCTTCCTGCGGGCCGGTCCCTCGGTAGGAGCCCACCTCCGGCCCGCGCCCGGGACCAGCACCGCGGCCCTGTCCGGGGCCGGGGCCCGAGCCAGGACCGGGAGCCGAACCAGGACCGGGAGCCGAACCGGAACTGCGGCCCGAACCGGCAAGCGAACGAGGCTCGCCGCCCAGGCCACCCCCGGCACCTGGCCGCGGGCCGGTCCCTCGGTAGGAACCCACCCCCGGCCCACCCTCGGGACCGCCACCTCGGCCTTGCCGAGGGCCAGAGCCTTGGCCGGAGCCGAAGCCGTGGCCGTGGCTGGAGCCGGGGCCGAGGCCGAGGCCGGGACCGGAGTCGGGTCCGTAGCCGGGGCCGGGACCGGGACCGGGACCGGGACCAGAATCGAGGCCGGGACCCGACCCGGGACCGGAGCCCGGTCCCTGTCCGTGGCCGAAGCTGTCACCCGACGCCACCCCCGACCCAGCACCTGTACCCACAGCGGGACCCACACCCGCACCCTCGCCCTGACCCACGCCGGAGTCCGAACCGAAGTCGGAGTCCGAACCGAAGTCGGAGTCCGAACCGAAGTCGGAGTCGGAACCGTCACCCTCAGCGAAGCCCGCCCCCGGATACGAACCCCCGGTCGAGTAGAAGTCGACCCCCGGGTGGCGGCCGGCGGCCGAGTCGGGGCCCGAACCCGGTGCCGTGGAGACCACGGGCCCCGCCGTCGTCTCGTCGCCCCCGGGCCGGCGTCCGGGCCTGGAGTCGAGGTAGTCCCGGGCCGCCCATCCAAGTACCCCTTCGGCCAGCAGTACGGCCAGCCGGCCTCCCGACTGGTCCAGCTGCTCGGCCGAGTACGGGCAGTGCTCGCAGCCGGTCATGTGCTGCCGCAGGTCGGGATCGACGCTGTTGCCGCCCCGCCGGAGCGAGACGTCCAGGAGCCGGCTGTACCGGCGGCACTCGTCGTCGGGAGCGAGTTCGCGATGCGCTTCGAGGCAGTACTGACGCAGCAGTTCCCGTGCGCGCTCCAGCGCCCGGGAGGCGTCCCGGACGGGAAGGCCGAGCAGCCGGGCCGGTACGGCGAGTTCCTCGGACTCGACCTCCGCGTGCCACAGCACGCAGCGGGCGGCCTCCGGCAGCCGCTGGAACGCGAGGGACACCAGGCGCCGGTCATTCGGCGGAAGCAGCCGAACCGCGGCCGATTCGCTGTCGCCCGGCGCGGACTGCAACGCGGTACTCAGCATCCCCCGGCGTTTGTCCGCGTCCCATTCGCCCGCTATTCGGCGCACGGCGACCAGCAACTCCGGCCGCCATGCCGCTCTGGGTCCGACCTGTCGAACGGATTCCCCGAAGAGGCGGGTGAATGCGGCGGTGGCGAGCATTCCGGCGTACTGCACACCGTTCGCGCACAGACGCGCGTACGAGAAGACGGGTACCCAGTGCCGGCCCAGCAGTTCCCCCGCGGGATAGCGGGCGGGTGTCCTGCCCGACCCCTTCCTCAGTTCTGCCGCAAGCCGCTCGTCGGTCGTATCGAACAGGCTGCCGATCGCGGGGGGATTCGACGGGGTCGCGTCGTTCACGTGCACTTTCCTCCAGAGCACCAAGCGGAATTAGTCCATACCAACGGGTACGGAAATCGTTGTCTGCACGCCGACAAGCTGCACTTTGACACAGCGAACCCTCAGGTAACAAGAGAACGCTTTCAATCCCCTTCGCCTGCCCGCGTTTTGTGAGAGACAAAGTGTCAACAGGGAGCAGGGGCAATGCAATTCGGAATGGGCACGGCTCCCGCTATTCCGCTGGAATATGCGACCCGAGAGCGAGCAGAAGGACTGGGCGGCGACACTCGCACCCCCGTCCGCCCCGGCGCTCCGCCGTCTGCTTCGATTGCACCGAACGACCGACCGAACGAAACCGACAATCACCTTCCAAGGACGAACCCTGAGCTCGACATTCGCGACCGCCCTTTCCGCTCTTCTGCTCGTAGCGGTACTGGCCGGCGCCGTGATCCGGCCGTTCGGTCTGCCGGAGGCCACCGTGGCCGTCCCGGCCGCCGGACTGGTGATGGCCACCGGCGCCATCTCCCTCGACCACGCGCGGGCCGAGGCCGAACTGCTCGGCCCGGTGGTGGGTTTTCTCGCCGCGGTGCTCGTGCTCGCCAAACTCTGCGACGACGAAGGACTCTTCCGGGCCTGCGGCGCCTGGCTGGCCCGTACGTCGAAGGGGCGTCCGCAACGCCTGCTGGCCGCCAACTTCCTGCTCGCGTCCGTCATCACGGCCGTACTGAGCCTGGACGCCACGGTCGTCCTGCTCACCCCGGTGGTGTTCGCCACCGTGGCCCGCCTCGGCGCCCGGCCGGGACCCCACGTGTACGCGTGCGCCCATCTGTCGAACACGGCGTCGCTGCTGCTGCCCGTCTCGAACCTCACCAACCTGCTCGCGTTCACGGCCAGCGGGCTGAGTTTCACCCGGTTCGCCCTGCTGATGGGTCCCGCGTGGGCCGTCGCCATCGCCGCCGAGTACCTGGTCTTCCGGCGCTTCTTCGCCGACGACCTGACCGAACCGAACGACCTGCACGGAGGCTCACCGGCAGCGGCCGAGGCCGACCCCGTCGAGATGCCCGTGTTCGCGCTGGCCACGGTCGCCTGCACCCTCGCGGGCTTCGTCGTGACGTCCGCGGTCGGGATCGAGCCGGCCTGGGCGGCCTTCGCGGGAGCCCTCGTCCTGGCGGTCCGGGCGCTGGCCCGCGGGCGCACCACACCGCTCGCCGTCGTGCGGGCCACCTCGCTGCCCTTCCTCGCCTTCGTCCTGGCCCTGGGCATCGTGGTGCGCGCCGTGGTGGACAACGGCCTCTCGGACGCGCTCGGCCACCTGGTCCCCGACTCGTCGGGCCTGCTCGCGCTGTTCGGCATCGCGGTCCTCGCCGCCGCGCTGGCGAACCTCATCAACAACCTGCCCGCGGTCCTGGTCCTGCTGCCCCTGGCCGCGACGGCCGGCCCCGGACCGATCCTCGCCGTCCTGCTCGGGGTGAACATCGGCCCGAACCTCACCTACGCCGGTTCGCTGGCGACCCTGCTGTGGCGGCGGATCGTCCACCAGCACGAGCACAGCGTGGATCTCGGTGAGTTCACCCGCCTCGGGCTGCTCACCGTGCCCGCCACGCTGGTCCCGGCCGTGGGGGCGCTCTGGCTCTCACTGCGTGTGTTCGGGGCCTGAGTTCACATGTTCGGGACCGGAGTCACGCGTACGGGCGAGGTCCCGCAAAGGGCATTGACGCTGTGACATGGCCATGCAATGCTCCGTTTTGGGAGCGCTCCCACCCTTCTGTCGTCCGCGCCGGACGCCCTCCATGGACCCCATTCCAGGCACCGGGAGACGCTCCATGCCCATGTTCCCTCACGTGCACCGCCGCCGCCCCGCGCATCGTCGGACCGCAAGCGCCGGAAGACGCAGGACGGCCGGGCTGCTGACAGCTGTCCTCCTGACCGGCGGCCTCGCCCTCGCGCCGGGCGCGGCCGGGGCGCAGTCCGCCGCCGATCCCGCCGCGGCCACCACGCCGGTGCGGGTCAACCAGGCGGGCTACCTGCCGGACGGCCCCAAGCGCGCCACCGTGGTCACCGCGGCCTCCGAGCCGCTGAACTGGCAGTTGCGCAGCGCGTCGGGCGCCACAGCCGCTTCCGGCCGGACCGTCGTACACGGCACGGACGCGGCCTCGGGCGAGGCGACCCACGTGGCGGACTTCTCCGCGTTCCGCAAGACGGGAGCGGGCTTCGTCCTGGTGGTCGACGGATGGAGCAGCGCGCCCTTCGACATCCGCGCGAACCTCTACGACGGTCTGCGCAGCGACGCGCTGGCCTTCTTCTACCACCAGCGCAGCGGCACGCCGATCGAGGCCTCCCTGGTGGGCCCCTCGTACGCACGGCCCGCCGGGCATCTCGGGGTCGCTCCCAACCAGGGCGACACGAACGTCCCGTGCCAGGCGGGGGTGTGCGACTACACCCAGGACGTACGGGGCGGCTGGTACGACGCGGGTGACCACGGCAAGTACGTCGTCAACGGCGGGATCTCCGTCTGGCTGCTCGTCGACTCCTTCGCGCGCGCCGAGCGGGCGGGCACCGCGTCCGCGCTCGGCGACTCGACCCTGCGGATCCCCGAGCGCGGCAACGGCGTCCCGGACGTCCTGGACGAGGCCCGCTGGGAGCTCGACTTCCTGATGCGGATGCAGGTTCCGGACGGCAAGCCCTACGCCGGCACGGCCTTCCATAAAATTCACGACGCGGCCTGGACGGGTATCCCGACGCGGCCCGAACTGGACCCCCAGCCCCGCGAGTTGCACCGCCCGTCCACCGCGGCCACGCTCAATCTCGCCGCGACGGCCGCACAGTGCGCGCGGGTGTTCAGGCCTTACGACTCCCCGTACGCGAAGCGGTGTCTGAGCGTGGCGCGCACGGCGTGGACCGCGGCGAAGGCCAACCCCGCGCTGTACGCGCCGGATTCGGACAGCACCGGCGGCGGCCCCTACAACGACACCCAGGTCACCGACGACTTCTACTGGGCGGCGGCCGAGCTGTACGCGGCGACCGGAGAACGCGCCTACCGGGACGCGGTCACCTCCTCGCCCTGGCACACCTCGGCGGACGCCCTCACCCCGACCGGCTTCAACTGGGCCGACACCGCGGCGCTGGGCCGGCTGACCCTGGCGACCGTGCCGAACGGGCTGCCCGCCTCCGACATCCGGCGGGTACGGGCGTCCGTGACCGCCGCCGCCGACGGGCACCTCGCCACGATGGCCGGGCAGGGCTACGCGGTGCCCATCCCCGCGAACGGGTACGTCTGGGGCTCCAACAGCCAGGTCACCAACAACGCGATCGTCGTGGCCACCGCCTATGCGCTGACCGGTCAACAGCGTTATCGGGCAGGGGTGTTGGAGTCGATGGACTACCTGCTGGGCCGTAACACCCTGGATCTCTCCTACGTCACGGGTTACGGCGACACGTACTCCAGGAACCAGCACCACCGGTTCTGGGCGCACCAGTACGACGCCTCCCTGCCGAACCCGCCGGCGGGCTCCCTCGCGGGCGGTCCCAACAGCGGTCTGCAGGACCCGGTGGCCCAGGAGCACCTGGCCGGATGCTCGCCCGCGGCCTGCTACATCGACGACATCGGCTCGTACTCCACCAACGAGGTGACCATCAACTGGAACGCCCCGTTGGCGTGGCTGGCGGCCTTCGCCGCCGAACGCCGGTGAGCTGCCCGCGGGCCCGTCCGGTCAGGAACGCAGCAAGTCCGCTGCGCCCAGGTCGAGTACGCCGTCGTGCCAGGTCAGCCCGCGCAGATCGCGTACGACGACCTGGGCGCCGGTGTCCAGGCCGCGCGGCCCGACGCCGATGACGTACGCACCGGCCGCCTTCCCCGCCTCGGCACCCGCGGCGGCGTCCTCCAGGACGACGGTCCGCGCCGGGTCCGCACCCAGGCGTGCCGCCGCCGCGAGATAGCCGTCGGGGGCGGGCTTGCCGTTCGTGACGTCGTCCGCGGTGACGAGCACGGGCGGCAGGGGAAGGCCCGCCGCGGCGAGACGGGCGCGGGCGAGCGCGGTGACCCCGGAGGTCACGACGGCCCAGTTGCCGTCCGGCAGGCTCGTCAGGAGGTCGAGGGCGCCGGGCAGCGCGGTCGTGGTGTCCGCCGCCTCGATCTCCAGACGGTCGATCTCGGCGAGGGCGGCCGGCCGCTCCCCCGGGTCGGTCACCAGGAGGGCGACGGTGTCCGCGGAACGCCGTCCGTGCACCATCGCCGTGACCTGCTCGGCGGACAGTCCGCGGGCCCGCGCCCATCGGCTCCACGCCTGGTCGACACCGAGGTCGGAGTCGACCAGCACACCGTCGTTGTCGAGGAGGAGGCCCTCACAGGGGATCTTCATGTACGGGGTCCGGGCCTTTCAGACGACGGGACGGTTGCGGTAGCGGCCGACGAGTTCACGGGCGGCGGCCTGCATACGGGCGGGCGGCAGCCCCTGGGCGAGCAGGGTCAGATCGTCGACGACCATGTCGCCGATGCTCAGGAAGGCGTCCGGGATGCCGCCCGCGCGATGGGCGGAGAGGACCAGGCCCTCCAGTGAGCGGGCGGGTTCGTCGGCCGGGACGGGTTCGTCGGGCCAGACGTCGATCCCCGCGAGGAGGCGGCCCGCGGCGACCCGGGCGAGCAGCGCGGGGAAGTCCACGACGGGCGCGCGGCTGACGAGGACGAGCCGGGCGCCGTCGGGCAGCAGTGCCAGTTCGCGCTCGCCGAGCAGATGGCGGCTGTCGTCGGTGACCGTGGCGAGCACGAAGACGAACGTGCTGCGGGCCAGGGTCTCGTCGAGTGTGGCCGGCACCAGGCCCTGTTCGCGCAGGACGGCGGGCGGCAGCCAGGGGTCGTACACGCGCAGGGTCGGGCGGAAGGGCGCGAGGAGCGGGTGGAGGCCGCGGCCGAGGTTCCCGAATCCGATGAGGCCGACGTCCGCGCCGCGCAGCAGTACGGAGTCGGCGGTGCTCTCGGACACGTACCGCTCCCGTCCGGCGCGGAAGGCACGGTCCTCGCGGCTGATGCCGCGTGCCAGGTCGAGGGCGAGTCCGAGGGCGTACTCGGCGACGGCCTGGGCGTAGGCGGGTCCGCAGCCCAGGACGTGGATGCCGCGGCGGAAGCACACGTCGTAGTCGACGTTCGGGAAGAAGTTGCCCTCGACGTTGAGCAGGGCTCTCAACTCGCCCGCGCGCTCCAGGCGTTCGGCGGGCAGGCCGGGCTGGCCGACGACGGCGAAGGCGTCCGGCAGCGCCCGGTCGAAGGCGTCCTCGGTGTCGGGCTCGACGACGGTGAAGCGGTCGTGGAGGCGGGTCAGCGCGTCCGGCCTGAAGATGCGTTCCCTGGGGTGCGGGTCGGGGCGCAGGATCACGAGCGGTTTGTGCGGGGTGCTCACGGGTCTCCTTGCATCCGTCACGGTTCTCCTGCCCTCCGTATCTCCGGCCTCCGTATCTCCTGGCCTCCGTACGCACGGTGATTGGCCGCCGTCGGTGCGGCAGCACGGCCGGTCGCTACCCGCGCTCAGGCCCCGGGAACCTCCCGCAGCGCGTCGGGCAGTACGTCGCGCAGCTGGGCGCGGGCCGTGACGCCCAGCTTGGGGAAGATCCGGTAGAGGTGGAAGCCGACCGTACGGGGCGACAGGAAGATGCGTTCGCCTATCTCCCGGTTGGTCAGGCCCGCCGCGGCGAGGCGGGCGATCTGCAGTTGCTGCGGGGTGAGTTCGGACAGGTCCGTCTGCCGGCCGGGGGCGGAGGTGGCGTTGACGCCCGCCGCCCGCAGTTCCGCGAGGGCGCGTTCCGTCCACGGCCGGGCCCCGAGGTTCTCGAAGACCTCCAGGGCGGCGGAGAGCAGGGGTCGTGCCTCGGTGGCGCGCCGGCGGCGGCGCAGCCATTCCGCGTAGTCGAGCCGGGTCTGGGCGCGCTCGAAGGGCCACCGGTCGCCCGTCGGACGGGCGAGCGCCCGCTGGAAGTGCCGTTCGGAGTCGTCCGGTTCGGCCAGCAGGGCGTGGGCCCGGTCCACCAGGGCGGCGAGGCGCGGGGACACCTCGCTCTCGGCATGCCGCCGTCCGGCCGCGTCGAGGACCGCCCGCGCCTCCTCGGCCCGCCCGGTGCGCACGGCGACGGCCGCGAGGTCCGCGAGGTGGTAGTCGGAGGCGTGGAAGTGCAGGGGTTCGCCGTCCTGGGTGAAGACGGCACGAAAACGGTCGTACGCCGCCGCGTGGTCGCCCTCCGCCTGCGCCGCCGCGCCCAGCGCGTAGTGGGCCCGGACCTGCAGGCTGCGGCAGGCGGGCAGGTCCACGCCGTGGACGGCACGGTGGACCGCGGTGCGTGCCGCGTCGGAGTCGCCGCGCAGGGCGAGCAGGGTGGCGCCGAGGAGGGGCGCGCCCGCGACCACGTTCTCCAGGCCGCCTTCGGCCGCCGTGCGGTACGCCTCGTCGAGGGAGGCGCGGGCCGCCGTCCACGCGCCGCTCTCGTACTGGGCGAGCGCGAGGGCCTGCGCCACGGTCGCGTTGGCTCCGCCGGTCGGTGAGCGACGAAGGTGCTCCAGGGCACCGCTCAGGAGTTGGACGGCCTCGCCGGTCTCATCGAGCACCCAGGCCGCCGCGCCCCAGGTGATCAGCTGGGAGAGGGGCCGGTCGCGTACGGGACCGCTCCCCTCGTCGGCCGCCGGACCGTCCCGGCCGGCACTGTCCCGGCCGGCACTGTCCCGGCCGGTGCCGTTTCGGTCGGTGCCGTTTCGGTCGGCGTGGAGCAGCGCGAGGGCCCGGGCCCGGTGGCGCAGCGGGTCCGTGCCCGCCAGGATCCACAGGCGGTCGGTGTCGTCCTCCTGCGCGGGGACGCGCTCGGCGATGCGCAGGATCTTCTCGCGGTGTGCGGGTTCGCCGGAGTTGTACGCCGGTGTGGTGGCCGTCGCCAGGGCGTCCAGGGCGAGGACGGGGTTCTCGTCGGTCGCGGCGTCCGCGAGGGGCAGCAGATAGCCGAGCGAGCCCTCGAACTGGGTGGTGACCGCGAGCGCCCAGCCCGCACGGAGCGAGGCCTCGGCGAGCACGGCGGGGTCCTCGGTGAGCGCGGTGACCCGGGCGGTGATCTCGGCGACCCAGCGGGGGTGTCCGGCGTACATCGCCATGGTCGCGGCGCGGACCAGGCGGCGGGCCCGGTCGGCGGGGTCGGGGCTGAGCTGGGCCGCGCGTTCCAGGGCGGTGGCGGCGGCAGCGTATCCGCCACGGCGCCGGGAGCGGCCCGCGCCGTCCTCCAGTTCCTCGGCGACCCCCTCGTCCACGCCCTCGACGGCGGCGGCGCGGTGCCAAGCGCGGCGGTCCGGGTCGCCGGTGAAGACCTCGGCGAGGGACAGATGGGCCGCGTGCCGCTGTGCGTAGGTCGCCGACTGGTAGACGGCCGAGCGGATCAGCGGGTGCCGGAAGCGGAGGTGGCCGCCGTCGATGCGGATCAGTCCGGCGTGCTCGGCGGGGTGCCAGTCGGCGGGGGTCGTGTCGGGGGCCGCGGCCGAGAGGATGAGGGGCAGCTCGGCGGTCTCCGCGGCGGCGGCCAGCAGGAGCAGCTGCCGGGTGGCGGGCGGCAGGGCGGGCAGGTCCTGGGCGAAGATCGCCTCCAGGCGGTCGGTGAGGGGCAGCGAGTCCCGGGCGGCGCACGGGTCGCCGGCCACGGCCCTGGCCAGCTCGACCAGCGCCAGGGGCACCCCGGCGGCCTCGTCGAGGATGCGGGAGCGGGCCCGGCCCGCCGGGGCCTCCGGCTGGAGGTCGAGCAGGCGTCCGGCGTCCGCGGGGTCCAGCGGGTCGACGCACAGCAGCGGGAACTCACGGGCGAACTGCGCGGGTACGGAGGTGTCGCGGGCCGCCACCAGCATCGCGACGGGCTCGCCCTCCAGGCGCCGGGCCACGAACGCCAGGGTGTCGAGCGTGCCCACGTCCAGCCAGTGGGCGTCGTCCACCACCAGCAGCACCGGGCCGCGCGCCGCGAGATCGGAGAGGAGCGTGAGCGCGCCGAGGGAGGTCAGCAGCGGATTCCGGGCGCTGTCCGGTTCCGCGTCCCCGTCCAGTCCGAACACGCCGAGCAGGGCTGTTCGTTGGCGTGCGGGAAGCTCTTGAGCGAGGTCCAGGACCGGGCGCAGCAGCTGGTGGAGTCCGGCGAAGGGCAGCCCGGCCTCGACCTCACAGCCCGTGCAGCGCAGCACCCGTACGCCGGCCGCGCGGGCGGTCCGGCAGGCCTCGTCCAGGAGGACGCTCTTGCCCGAGCCGAGGGCGCCGGTGACCACGAGCACACCGGTTCCGGGGAGTTCCGTCGTCGGGTCCGCCGAGGACAGCCCCTTCACCAGCCCGGTCAGCAGGGTCAGTTCGCGGTCCCTGCCGACGATCCGGGCGCCGTCGTCCGTCCCCGCCGCGTGGTTCACGCGTCTCCTTCCGCTGATTCCCGGTGACTGGTCCACCGGCCCTCGGTGCGTGACCTTCGCCACTTCGGAGGAAATGCCCGATCGTCACACCATATGCACGATTATCGCTCACGAGACATTCCCGATCGCACCGGGTGCCCCGTGACGCACAGGAAGGGCCGCGACCTCACAGGGAAGGTCCCGTCGGGCCGGCCGTCCGTGCGGCGAACTCCAGGACCGCGTCGGCCACCGCGCGCGGATTCTGCAGCAGCATGGCGTGGGTGGCGTCGATCTCCGCGACCATCACGTCGTCGCGCTGCTCGGCCAACTCAGCGAGGTCGCGGGCCAGCCCCGCCGCACGGGCCGCCATCAGCTCGTCGAACCCGAACCCGAAACCGTCGCCGGGCAAGCCGCCGGCTTCGGGGCAGGCGAGGCACGGGCCCGCCGCGCACCCCCACCCACCCGCAGCCGACATCCGACCCAATCCCCCGCCCACCCCAGGGGCGCGGGGAACTGCGCGCCCAGCCCCCACCGGCCCGCACCCGACAAGGCTGCCGAGGACGCCGAGGACCGCGGGCGGCCGCAGGCGATCGCAGGCCACGGCCCGCACGCCACAGTCGGCACCGAGCCGGCGCCGATCGCCCCCACGAAGCCGCCGCCAGGCAACAGCCCAAACCCCGCGAACTTGACGCACAACCCCCCGCACGCTTTGATCCAGACGTGCCGAGGCCCACATCCCGGCACCCAGAGGTGCGCCCAGCCGGTGGACAAGCTCCGCAGTCCGGCCACAGTCGCCAGGACCGTCACGGAGTCCGAGGCGGGGTCGTACTCGCGAACGATGGAGCGGACATGCCCGCCAAGCGTGGCCCCCGCACGGGATTTCTCAGGGCCGCCGCCGCCCTGGTGACCCTCGCGGCCCTGGCCTCCTGCACGCCGGACGGGGACGGCAAGGACCCCGCCGACACCACAGCCGGCCAAGGCAGCCCTGACAGCACCGCCGGCGCGGACAGCACGAAGTCCAGCTCCGGGGCCGTCCGGCTACCCCCCGTACCCGACGGTTTCGACTACCAGATCGGCGGCGCCTACACCCCGCCGTCCGGCGTCCGGATCGTCGCCCGCGACCGCGGCGCCGACCCCGCACGCGGTCTCTACAACATCTGTTACGTGAACGCCTTCCAGGCCCAGCCCGACGAACGGGACGACTGGCCCGACGACCTGCTGCTGCGGGACAAGAAGGGCAAGGTCGTCATCGACGCCGACTGGGACGAGGCGCTGCTCGACATCGGCACACCCGCCAAGCGCAAGCGGGTCGCGGCCCGGGTCGACAAGTGGATCGACGGCTGCGCGGACAAGGGCTTCGATGCGGTCGAGCCGGACAACTACGACAGCTACACCCGCTCCCACGGACTGCTGAACGCGGACGACGCGGTGTCCTTCATCAAGCTGCTCTCGCAACGCGCGCACACGCGGGGCCTGGCCATCGCCCAGAAGAACACCGTGGAACTGGCGGACCGACGCTCCCGTGCCGGGCTCGACTTCGCCGTGGTGGAGGAGTGCGGCGCGTACGACGAATGCGGTGAGTACGCGGACGCCTTCGACGACAAGGTCGTTGTCGTGGAGTACACCGACAAGGGCTTCAAGAAGGCCCTCTCGGGCTTCGGCGACCGGCTGAGCATCGTGCGCCGGGACCTGCAGGTGTCGACGCCCGACAGCGACGACTACGTCCGCGAGACCGGCTGACCCGCTGATCTGCTGACCCGCTGGCCCATAGCCCGGCCCCGCTGACCGCAGCCCAGCACCCACTGCTCCCCGCGGGTCAGCGCTCCAGCAGATCCAGTGCCTGCTCCCAGCGGAACCCGCGCTGCTCCGGTCCGCCGAAGGCCTGCTCCCCGAACCGGACCCCCATCCCGCGCAGCCTCTTGAGGCTGTCCCGATAGGCGGGGTGGGCGGTCAACGCCTCGCTCACACAGGGCAGTACGGAGATCGGCACGCCCATCCCGTACGCCTCACAGAGTGTGCCCAGGGCGAGCGTGTCGGAGACGCCGGCCGCCCACTTGTTGACGGTGTTGAAGGTGGCGGGCGCCACGGCGACGGCGTCCGGGTCCGGGAACGGACGCGGATCACCGGGCGAACGCCAGGCGGACCTCACCGGTCGGCCCGTCTGCGTCTCGACCGCCGCGACGTCGAAGAAACCCGTCGCCACCGGGGTCGCGATGACACCGACCTCCCAGTCCCGCTCCCGCGCCAGGGCGATCAACTCACCGATGCCGTCGGCGACTCCGGCGGCGCAGACGACGACATACAGGAAGGGCTTACGGGCCTTTTCAGTCACCCGGAAACCCTACTGAACCGGGAACGAGTCCCTTCGTCCCCCTCGCCCGCCTCGTTCCCCTTCTCCCCCTTCTCCCCCTTCTCCCCCTGGTCCCCCGCGCTCCGAGTCCGGCCGCGGGCCGAGGATCCGGCGCTCCTTCTCCTCGATCGGCACGTCGTTGATGCTGGCCTCGCGCCGCGTCATCAGGCCGTGCTCGTCGAACTCCCACAGCTCGTTGCCGTACGAACGCCACCACTGGCCGTCGGCGTCACGGCACTCGTACTGGAAGCGGACGGCGATGCGGTTGCCGTCGAAGGCCCAGAGGTCCTTGCGCAGGGCGTACTCCTCCTCGCGCCGCCACTTCGCGGTGAGCAGTTCCACGATCCCGGCGCGCCCGGTGACGAAGGTGTCGCGGTTGCGCCAGACCGAGTCCTGCGAGTAGGCGAGTGAGACCTTCAGCGGATCGCGTGTGTTCCAGGCGTCCTCCGCCGCCTGGACCTTTCGCTCGGCGGTCTCCCGGGTGAAGGGCGGCAGGGGCGGGCGGTCGGCGTCGGTCATGCGGATCCTCTCGGGGTGGGCTTACCGGTGAGTCGGCGAGGCTTGAGAACGTGCGTTCTCCCGGGTGGCTGCTAACGTAGAGAACGGTGGTTCTCGCGTCAAGACACGAAGTCAGGACCTCCAGGGGCCCCAAGACTTCCAAGACTTCCAAGACCAAGGAGTGAGCCGGTACATGGAGATCGCGGTCGCCAGGGAACAGGCCCTGGACGCGGCGGAGACCCTGTTCTACGGGCGCGGCATACAGTCCGTCGGCATGGACGACATCCGCGGCGCCTCCGGGGTCTCGCTCAAACGGCTCTACCAGCTGTTCCCCGCCAAGGAGCAGCTGGTGGTGGCCTACCTGGAGCGGCGCGACCTCCGCTGGCGGCAGCGGCTCGCCGAGCATGTGGACGGTCACGCGGACGCACGGCGGCGCGTCCTCGCGGTCTTCGACTGGCTGGGCCGGTGGTTCCGCGAGCCCGACTTCCGCGGCTGCGCCTGGATCAACTCGTACGGGGAGCTGGGTGCCGTGTCGGAGCCGGTGGCCGCGCAGGTCCGCGCCCACAAACGGGCCTTCAAGGAGTACCTGGGCCGCCTGGTGGACGACGCCGGGCTGCCCGCGGAACTGGCCGGTCACCTGTATCTGCTGGCGGAGGGCGCCATGGTCACCGCCGCCGTCGAACAGAGCGCGGAGCCCGCCACCCGAGCCGCCCGGGCGGCCCGCACGCTGGTCGACTCGTACGGCTCAGCCGACTCGAACGGCGTGCCGGTCGGCCATTGACTGACGCCCCGCCGGGTTGCAGACTCCAATTGAAGATTCAACGGACGATTGTTCACCAGGCGAACGCGGGCGTTCCGTCGCGGAGCGCGCCGCGCGCGTCGCCCGACGGGAAGAGCCGCGCATGACCCTCCATCGTGACCTGCTGATCGGCGGCAAGGACCAGCCCGCGGTCTCCGGCCGTACCGCCGAGGACGTCAATCCCTACAGCTCGCAGCTGTACGCCACGGTCGCCGCGGCGGGCGTCGAGGACGTCACCCGGGCCGTGGACGCCGCCGACGCCGCGTTCGAGGGGTGGGCCGCGCTCGGTCCGGCGCAGCGGCGCAAGATCTTCCTCACCGCGGCCGACCTCCTGGAGGCCCGCACCGAGGACGCCGTACGGATCATGGCGGGCGAGGTGGGCGGCACCCGGCCCTGGGCCATGTTCAACGTCGGTCTCGCCGCGAACATCCTCCGCGAGGCCGCCGCCGCGGTGACCGCGCCGCGCGGAGAGGTCCTGAGCGCTCAGGAGGAGGGCGCGCTGGGTCTCGCGGTCCGTGAACCCGTCGGTGTCGTGGCCGCCTTCTCGCCGTGGAACGCCCCGGTCATCCTGGGGGTACGGGCCGTCGCCGCGCCGCTCGCCGCGGGCAACACCGTGGTGATGAAGCCCAGCGAGGACGCGCCGATCGCCTGCGGTCTGTTCATCGCGGACATCCTGCGCGAGGCGGGCCTGCCCGACGGCGTCCTGAACGTGATCACGAACGCCCCCGAGGACGCGGCAGCCGTCGCCGAGGCCTTGGTCGCCGACGAGCGCGTACGGGCCGTCAACTTCACCGGCTCCACGGGGGTCGGCCGGATCATCGGTGTGCACGCGGCCCGGCATCTGAAGCCCGCGGTCCTCGAACTCGGCGGCAAGAACTCGGTGATCGTGCTGGACGACGCCGACGTCGACTACGCGGTCGACGCGGCCGTCTTCTCCGTCTTCATGAACTCCGGTCAGATCTGCATGTCCGCCGACCGGATCCTCGTGCACGAGAGCTTGGCCGAGGAGTTCACGGCCAAGTTCACCGCGAAGACCGAGTCGCTCGCGTCCGGCGACCCGGCCGATCCGCACACCGTCGTCGGCCCGCTCGTCACCCTGGACGCCGCCCGCCGGGTCGCGGCGCTCGTGGAGGACGCCGTCGCCAAGGGCGCGACCGTCCTCACCGGGGGCGCCGCGCCCGAGGGAGCCGTGCATCCGGCGACCGTCCTGACCGATCTTCCCGAGGAGGCCGAGCTGTACCGCGGAGAGGCCTTCGGCCCGCTCGCCGTGATCAGCGCCTTCGCCACGGACGACGAGGCGATCTCCTTCGCCAACTCCACGGAGCACGGGCTGACCTGCGGGATCATCACCGAGAACGGCACCCATGGGCTCAGGGTCGCCCGCCGGATCCGTACCGGCATCGTGCATGTCAACGACCAGTCGGTCGCCGACGAACCGAACGCTCCCTTCGGCGGATTCAAGGGCAGCGGGTACGGGCGCTTCGGCGGGCGCTGGGGCATCGAGGCGTTCAGCAACACCCGCTGGGTGACCCTGGCCACGCAGCAGGCGCACTTCCCGTTCTAGTGCCGCGACAGGCCCCGGTGATGACTCGTACGGCGGTACTCGGGCAGGTGTGAGGGTGAAACGTCTCGTGCGGGATGAAAAGAACGAGGCGAACGTGTTGAATTCCGAGTCGGCAGGAGCCGGCGGGAGCCGGCACGAACCTGCACGAGTCGCACATGACGACGATCGATGGGATGGATGACATGCCTCTTGAGGGTGAGTACGAGCCCAGTCCCACCCAGTGGGTGCGCGATCAGGTGGAGCTGTACGAGCGCTCCGGCGGTACCGAGGGAACGACCCTGCGCGAGACGGGACGTCCCGTGATCGTGCTGACCACCCGGGGCGCGAAGAGCGGGAAGATCCGCAAGACGCCGCTGATGCGGGTCGAGCACGAGGGCCGCTACGCCGCCGTCGCCTCGCTGGGCGGCGCGCCCAAGCACCCCGTCTGGTACCACAACGTGGTCGGCGACCCCCAGGTGGAACTCCAGGACGGCCCCACGCGCCAGGACATGACCGCGCGGGAGGTGACCGGCGAGGAGAAGGCCCAGTGGTGGGAGCGGGCGGTCGCCGCGTTCCCGGACTACGCCGACTACCAGAAGAAGACCGACCGCGAGATCCCGGTCTTCGTCCTGGAGCCGACCACCGGCGACTGAGCCGTTCGAAGAAGGTGTGCATGACGTCGTGAGCGTCGGGCACCCGACGTTCAGGTCCCGCCGCGCTCCCCCGTCGCGGCGGGGCCGTTCTCATGTCCGGCCGCGCGGCGCGCCAGGCGGGCGTCGGTCACGTCGAGGAAGATCTGGTCGACCTGCGGGACCAGATTGCGGACGGACTCCTTGATGCGCACGGCGACGAGTTCGACCTCCTCGCTGTCCAGGCCGGGCGTCAGGTCGACGCGGGCGGCCACCAGGGTCGAGTCGGGGCCGAGCTGCATGGTCAGCAGGGACTCCACGGAGTCGATCTCGGGCTGCGCCTCCAGCAGGGCACGGATGCGGCCGCTCGACTCCTCGTCGGTGGCCTGCCCGATCAGTTGGTCGCGCGCGTCACGGCCCAGCCGGTACGCCACGTAGACCAGGAGGCCCCCGATGGCGATGGAGGCCGACGCCTCGTAGACGACCTGCCCGGTGACCATGTGCAGGGCCATGCCGGCGATCGCGAAGAGCACGCCCAGTACGGCGGTGCCGTCCTCGGCGATGACGGTGCGCAGTGCCGGGTCACGGATCTCGGCGGAGAGTCCGCCCTGCTGGCGCACCTGGTGGAGCGCCCGCAGCAGGGACCCTCCCTCGGCGAGGAGGGCCACGACGAGGACCACGAGCCCCGCCACATAGCCGCTGTGGGACTCGGACCCCTCGCTGCCCAGGGCTTCGAAGCCCTGGAAGAAGGAGAAGCAGCCGCCCATCAGGAAAATGCCCACGGCGGCCAGCAGTGACCAGAAGAAGCGTTCCTTTCCGTAGCCGAAGGGGTGACGGTGGTCGGCGGGCCGCCGGCTGCGGCGCAGGGCGGCCAGCAGGAAGACCTCGTTCAGGCTGTCGGCCACCGAGTGCGCGGCCTCCGACAGCAGGGCGGGCGATCCGGCGAACAGGCCGCCCACGGCCTTGGCCACGGCGATCACGAGGTTGGCGGCCAGCGCCACCAGCACGGTGACACGGGTGCGGCGGTCCGAAGGGGAGGAAGGCTTACGGTTCACCTCCGCCGAATGCCCCACTCACCCTCCCTCACACGAGGTGACGGCGGTTTTCGGGGAACCCGTACATAGGCGGACGTACGAAAGGAAGACACCGGATGAGCGGCACCGATGACAACGGCGAGGGCAACAGCGCGTACGGGAAGAAGTCCTTCAAGCGGTCGAAGAGCCACTTCTCGGACCGTGTGACGGCCGACGGACGCGACGGCTGGCCGGTCGAAGCCGGGCGCTACCGGCTGGTCGTCAGCCGGGCCTGCCCCTGGGCGAGCCGCGCGGTGATCTCGCGACGGCTGCTGGGGCTTGAGGACGCCCTGCCGATGGCGGTCACCGACCCGGTCCAGGACGACCGCAGCTGGCGGTTCACGCTGGATCCGGGCGGCCGTGACCCGGTACTGGGCATCCGCTACCTCGCCGAGGCCTACGAGGCCCGTGAGCCGGGCGCTCCGGGTGGTGTCAGTGTGCCCGCCGTGGTGGACGTGGACAGCGGGCGCCTGGTGACCAACGACTACCAGCAGCTCACGCTGGACCTCGCCACCGAGTGGCGGGACCTGCACCGCGAAGGGGCGCCCGACCTCTATCCGCAGGGACTCCGCGACGAGATCGACGAGGTCATGGAGGAGGTGTACGAGGACGTCAACAACGGGGTGTACCGGGCCGGGTTCGCGACCGGCCAGGAGGAGTACGACGCGGCCTACGAGGGTGTGTTCCGACGGCTGGAGCTGCTGTCGGGGCGGCTCGCGGGGCAGCGGTATCTGGTCGGGGACACGATCACCGAGGCGGACATCCGGCTCTTCACGACCCTGGTCCGCTTCGACGCGGTCTATCACGGCCACTTCAAGTGCAACCGCCGCAAGCTGACGGAGGATCCGGTGCTGTGGGCGTACGCCCGCGATCTCTATCAGACGCCCGGGTTCGGGGACACCGTCGACTTCGATCACATCAAGCGGCACTACTACCAGGTCCACGAGGGCATCAACCCGACCCGGATCGTGCCGCTCGGCCCCGACCTGTCCGGCTGGCTGACCTCGCACGGCCGCGAGGAGCTGGGCGGGCGTCCGTTCGGGGACGGGAGCCCGCCGGGTCCCGTGCGCGAGGGCGAGGAGGTACCGGCGGCGGGCCGGCCCTGACGGGAGCGGGGCCGCGTATTCGCCGCTGAACTGGACACTCGCCTGATGTCCTGGAAAACAGCTATCGAAGGAGAGCCAGGTGCCGAAGAAGAAGAGCCTGCCCGTCGTCTACAAGCCCGTCGGATTCCTGCTCGGCTGGACGAGCGGAACCCTGGCCGGGCTGGCGTTCCAGAAGGTCTGGAAGGTGATCCGCCACGAGGACGACGCGCCCGACGCGCTGGACAAGGACCGCGGCTGGGGCGAGGTGCTGCTCGCGGCGGCCGTCCAGGGCGCGATCTTCGCGGTCGTCCGCAGCGCGGCGGACCGCACCGGCGCGAAGGCCATCGAGCGCTCCACCGGAGTGTGGCCCGGCGACGACAAGGGGGGCCGCGACTGACGCTCCGTACCGTCCAGTACGGTGGCCTTCCTACAGGTGGCCGACAGTCAGGGAGCCAGTCGTGACGAACCAGGCAGCGGTGGGCGACACCGTCGAGGACTTCACTCTCCCCGATGAGACGGGCACGCCCCGGCAGCTCTCGGAGCTGCTGGGCGAAGGTCCTGTCGTGCTCTTCTTCTATCCGGCCGCGCTCTCCTCGGGCTGCACCACCGAGGCCTGCCACTTCCGCGATCTGGCCGCGGAGTTCACGGCTGCCGGGGCGCGGCCGGTGGGGATCAGCGGTGACACGGTCGAGCGCCAGCGGGAGTTCACCGAGAAGCACACCCTCGGGTATCCGCTGCTGTCCGACCCGGACGGTACGGTCCGCGAGCGGTTCGGGGTGAAGCGGGGGTTCTCGCTGGCGCCCACCAAGCGGGTCACCTTCGTCATCGCCGAGGACCGGACGATCCTCGAAGTGGTGCGCAGCGAACTCCGGATGAGCGCGCACGCGGACCGCGCCCTGGCGGCCCTGCGCGCGCACCGCGCCTGAACAGTGTGTCCATCCCCGGCTTGTTGCGGTTCTCCGGCTTTTCCGAATCCCTGGGGAGCGGTTCAGCCCTGCTTGGGCGCGGTCGCCGACACCGTGCGCAGGGTGAACGAGTGGCCCGAGGGATCGGCGTAACCGCGCTCCTCGTACGGGCCGCCCGCGTCCTTCGTCTCCAGCGGGCGCCCGCCGAGCCCGATGACCTTGCGCTCGGCCGCGTCCAGGTCCTCGACGTAGAAGTCCAGGTGGGCCTGGAGGGAGTTCTCGGGGCGCGGCCAGCTGGGCGGGGTCGCGTTCACATCCCGCCGGAACGCCATCCGCATGCCGTCGGCGCCCTGGATCTCCACCCGGTTCGCCGTCGCGTCGGTCTCCTCGCCGTCGAGGAACTCCTTGTAGAACGCGGCGAGTTTCTCGGGCTCCGAGCAGTCCAGAACCACGATGCCTGCCACTACCAGTGCCATATCTCCTCCGAAGACGGGCCGAGCGCGAACGGCCGTCCGCCCACTGCTCGTTGACCGGGTACCCCGTCGCGTGGCAAACAGCCCGCGCGACCGGCCGAGTGCGGCCCGGAGGGGGCAACCGCACACATTCAGCCGCGGAGGCCGACAAATCGCCGAGGTCACGGGGCGATGTAACGCAGGTCACGATGAAGTCACCGAGGTCGCGGCATAGATCATTTACGATCAGGGCAACCTCGTAGCGTAAATCGAGTCAACTTTCGCCTCAGGAAGCGCAGTTCGAGTCAGTGGGCGTCACTTTCGCACGCCCGCGCGCAGGGGTGGGGGCCCTGTGAATTCGTCTCAAGGAAGGACGCGAATGCCGCAGGACGTCAGGTTCGACCTCCCCTTCGCCACCCCGGTCAGCGCACATCTCGACTACGCCCAGGCCCGCCACCTGCGCTGGGTGTGGGACAAGGGCCTGGTACGCAGCAACGCCGGCTTCGCGGAGTACCGGTCCTGGGACCTGCCCCAGGCCGCCGCCCGGACCTATCCCCACGCCTCCGCCGACGACATGGTCGTCCTGATGAACTGGTTCTCGCTGGCCTTCCTCTTCGACGACCAGTTCGACTCGGGCAGGCCCGACCGTGCAGACCGCATAGCGGAGGTGGCGCGTGAACTCATCGTCACCCCCCTGCGGCCCGCGGGCATCACCCCCCGGGTGGTCTGCCCCATCACGATGGCCTGGGCCGAGGTCTGGGCCCATCTTTCGGATGGCATGTCTCTGACATGGCGTACGCGGTTCGCGGCCTCCTGGGGCCGTTTCCTCGTGGCGCACACCGAGGAGGTCGACCTCGCCTCCCGCGGCCTGGCCGGCACGCTCGACCTCCAGGAGTACGCGGCGTTCCGTCGCCGTACGGTGGGCATCCACCACAGCATCGACGCCGGGGAGCGCAGCCGCGGCTTCGAGGTGCCCCCCGAGGCGGAGGCCCATCCGCTGATGGAGAGGATGCGGGACCTCGCCGCCGACACCATCGGCTTCATGAACGACATCCACTCCTTCGAGCGCGAGAAACGCCGGGGGGACGGGCACAACCTGATAGCCGTCCTGCACCGGGAGCGCCGGTGCGGCTGGCAGGAGGCCGCCGACGAGGCGTTCCGGATGACCACGGACCGCCTCGCCGAGTACCTCGAACTGGAGTCGCAGGTCCCGCAGATGTGCGACGAACTCGGCCTGAACGAGGAGGAGCGCGGCAGGGTCCGGATGGGCGTCGAGGCGATCCAGCACTGGATCAACGGCAACTACGAATGGGCGCTGACCTCGGGCCGCTACGCCGCCGACAAGGAAACCCCCGCGTCCAAGGCGGAACTGGCGGGCAAGGGCTCCCTGGACGACCTCCTGGCAGTCTGACGCCTGGCAGTCTGACAACGATTTCCCGGCCCTCTTCAGCAGCCCGCCTGCTGAAGAGGGGCCGCCTTCGGGGGCGCGGGACTGTGACACATGCGGCTCCGCCGCGGGTGCGCGACCAGCCCCCACGCCCCCGCAGCCGACACACAACCCGAACAGGCCGAAGGCCCGCCCCCGGCGAACGGGAACGGGCCAAGGGCCTACGGGCCTACGGGCCTACGAGGCGAACTGAACCGGCAACCGGTCCAACCGTGCCTCCCACGTGGACGCGGTAGCCGTGAGCTCCTCCGGAGTCACAGCGAGCCGCAAGCCCGGCAACCGGTGCAGCAGAACATCGACGGCGGTCTCGATGATCGCCTGCCCGATGTTCTGCCCAGGGCATTCGTGCGGCCCCCCGCTGAACGCCAGATGCGACTGGTTGCCGTGCACGGAGACACCCACGTCGGGCCGGATCTCCGGATCGATGTTCCCGGCGGTCAGGCCGAGCACCAGCAGATCACCCTCCTGGAGCCGGTGCCCGCCGAGTTCCATGTCCGCGGTCGCGAACCGCCCCGGCAGGACGGCAAGCGGCGGGGTGTTCCACATGACCTCCTCCACGACGGCGGAGATGTTCAGCTGCCCGCTGACCAGCCCGGAGAGCCGCCCCGCGTCGGTGAGGACCAGTTGCAGCACCCGGGCCAGCAGGTTGCTGGTGGTGGTGTGCGCGGTGATCAGCACCAGCCGCAGATGGTTGACGATCTCGTCCTCGTCGAGGTCGGCGTGGTGTTCCAGCAGCCCGGTGGTGAAGTCGGAGCCGGGCTCCACCCGCTTGCGCTCGGTGAGTTCGCCAAGGATCTGCATGATGCGGTCGTTGTGGGCGAGCGCTTCCGCGCCACCCTTGATGACCTGCGCGGACGACTCGGCGAGCCGCCGTCCCTCGCTCTCCGCGAGCCCGAACACCCTGGTCAGTACGAGCATCGGCAGGTACTCGGCGTACTCGGACACCAGGTCGGCGCTGCCCGTCTCGGCGAACGCGTCGATCTGCTTGTTGGCGAAGTGCGTCACGTGCCGGCGGATGCCGCGGCCCGAGACGGCCTGCAGATTGTCGGTGACCGCGCTGCGCAGCCTGCGGTGCGGCTCGCCGTCCTGCGAGACACAGTCGGGCCGCCAGCCCACCATCTGCATCAGCGGTGAGGTGCTCTCGACGCGGCCCTCCTTCCAGTCCCGCCAGATCCGCGAGTCCCGGCTGAACTGGCGGGGGTTGTCGAGCACCCGCCGGTTCTCCCGGTAGCCGAGCACCAGCCAGGCGGGCACGTCACCCTCCAGCAGGACCGGCGCAACGGGCCCGTGCTCCTTGCGCAGCCGCCCGTAGATGCCGATCGGGTCGACGGCGGCCTCGGGCCCGTAGAGCCGGGTGGGGTCCGCTCCCCCGCCGTGCGCGACCGGGCAGCCGCGCGGGGCGTCGGGGCCGTCGTTTAAGGGCTGGTCGGTCATCGGGACTCCAGTGCGACGGCGGAGCGTTCCTTGAGGTGCCGGATCAGCGCGATGAGCACATCACGGCTGGAGGCCCGGTCGCGGGCGTCGCAGGCCACCACCGGGATGTCCGGGGAGATGTCGAGGGCGTCCCGGATCTCCTCGACCGGGTGGTCCTTGGAGTCCGGGAACACGTTCAGGGCGATCACGAACGGGACGTTCTGCCGCTCCATCTCCTCGATGGCCCGGAAGCTGGAGGCCAGCCTGCGGGTGTCGACCAGGACCACGGCCCCGAGCGCGCCTTTGAAGAGGCCGTTCCACAGGAACCAGAACCGTTCCTGCCCGGGGGTGCCGAACAGGTAGAGCATCAGCTGGTCGTTGATGCCGATCTTGCCGAAGTCCAGGCTGACCGTGGTCTCCTGCTTGTCCGCCACCCCGATCAGGTTGTCGACGTCGGCGCTGGCCTGTGTCAGCGTCTCCTCGGTGGTGAGCGGCTTGATGTCGCTGACGGACCGGACCATGGTGGTCTTTCCGGTGCCGAATCCGCCGGCGATCATCACCTTCACCGAGCGGGCACCGGCCGCGCCGTCGGCCGGGTTGCGGTCGGGATGGTCAAAGCCTTTGAAGTCCACTGAGTACCTCCTCAAGGAGCGCGAGGTCGGGCCCGCGACCGGCGCCTGACGCCGGGATGGGATCACGGGCTTCAACGCGGCCTGCGTCCAGCAGATCGGCCAAGAGCACCGCGAGAATGTTGAAGGGCAGTCCGAGGTGGGCGCCGAGTTCGGCCACCGACAACGGATCACGGCAGCGCCGGAGGATCTCCTCGTGTTCGTGCTGCAGGCCGGGACCGGCCGCCGCACGGGAGGTGATGAGGGTCGCCACGTCAAGGCTCGACGACGAACCGCCCGGTCCGCTGCGACCGCCCGTGAGGACGTAGTAGCGCTCAAGACCGGACGGGTCCGTGGGTCGACGGGGACCACTCATCCAGAGTGCTCCTCCAGACGCGGAGTGGTGCCGAGGAGCTCACCCATCCTGCGGGCCAGGTCCCTCATCTGGTGGCCGAGGAGGCCCTGGTCGAGTCCTTCCCTGGCCAGCACGCCGAGGTAGGTCTCCACACCCGCGCGCACCACGAAGAGGTGGCCACCGTCGACCTCGATCATCGCGAGGCGCAGTTGCCCGGCGTACTTGGGGAACTGCTCGGCCACCGGCTGGGCCAGCGCCTGCAGTCCCGCCACCACGGCGGCGAAGCGGTCCACGTCGTCGGGGTCGTCGGCACCGTAGGAGGTGATGGCCTTGCCGTCGCTGGAGGCCACAAGGGCGAAGCGGATCTCCTGGATGCTCTCGACCAGATCGCGGAGCGCCCAGCTCACGTCGGTTCCCTGTTGCGTCATGAGGACTAGTCGCTCTCTTCCGTGCGGTGCTCTGTGGACTCAACGCCGGAGGTCGGCTCACGGTCGGCGATCGGCTCACGCCCCGCCGTGGCGAAGGCGGCCAGGCCGGTGAAGGACGCGTCCGGCGGTACCGCGTGCGAGGCGGTGGCGACGGAGTCGTCCTCCCGTACGGCCGCCTTGGGCCGCTCGGACTCGGCTCGCCTGCGGCGCCTGGGCAGACCGCCGGGCGTGGTGTCCCCGGTCTCCTCCGGCTCCGCGGCCTGGGCCGGGTCGCTCTCGACGGCCTCGGTGTCCGGCGCGGCCGTCACCTGGGCGGCCGGGGCCGGTGCGGTGACGACGGCGGGCAGCTGGCTGAAGTACTTGTGAGGTACCACGATGACCACCGACGTACCGAGCCAGGGCGAGTCCGCGAAGGTGACCCTGATGCCGTACCGGCGGGCCAGCACTCCCACCACCCGCAGACCGAGGTGCGCGTCCTCGGACACGCCGCCGATACCGGGACCGGGGGCCACGCCTTCGAGCGCCTGGAGAGCCTCCTGCTTCTTCTCCTCGCTCAGGCCCTTGCCGGAGTCCTGGATCTCGACGCCGACGCCGTTCGGGACCTCCTTGCCCGAGACGATCACGGGCTCGGTGGGCGGCGAGTAGCGCGCCGCGTTGTCCAGCAGATGGGCGAAGATCAGCGTGAGGTGGTCCACCAGACCGCCGTCGACGCCGAGTTCGGGCAGGTACTGCACCTGAACCCGGTCGAAGTCCCTGATCCGGCCGATGCCGCCGCGCACCACACTGAGCAGCCGCTGCGGCTCCTGCCACTGACGGCCGGGCCGGTCGGTGCCGCCGAGTACGCCGATGCTCGCGGCCAGGGAGTCGGCGGGGCCGAGCTCCTGGTCCAGCTCCATCAGTCCCTGGGCGACGGACGGCAGCCTGCCGTGCTCGCCCTGCATCTCGTGCAGCCGGCCGCGCAGCTTGCTGGTCAGTACGTGGATACGGCTGCCGATGCTGATGACGGCCTGCTCGGCGGAGGTGGAGCGGTCGAGTTCCTGCTCCACACCCATGAGCGCGGTTCTGAGCGCCTTGCGCAGCGCGGTCTGCAGTTCGGCTCCGACCTCGGCACCCTGGCCGGCCGTGGGCAGCAGGTCGTCGATGGAGTCACCGGCCCTGAGCCGCTCCAGCGCGTCGGGCAGCAGGCCGTCGGCGAGCTGGGCGACCGCGGCGAGCTGCCGGTCCAGCTGTTCCTGCCAGGCCCGGTTCTGCTCGGCGATCCGCGTCTCGTAGACCGTGGCCTGTTCGGCGAGCTGCGTGTCGTGGGCGGCGCGATCGGCGGCGTGTTTGCGTTCGAGGCCGGCCACGTGCTGCTGCCACTGCTGGGAGTGCTCGGCCTGCGCGTTTCTGAACTCACCCGCGCTGCTGCGCAGTTGACGCTGGGAGCGGATCAGGAGCCGTACGGTGACGGCGCTCGCGGCCGTGACGACGACGCCGGAGACGATCGCGGGTATTCGGACCTGGTCGGAGCCGACGACCGCGGCGACGACGGTGCCGGCCCCTAAGGCCAGTGGCAGCAGCCACCAGCTGTACCAGGGGACCGGTGCCCGCGCCGCCGGTGGCGGAGTGGCAAGTTCCATCTGCATCCTTCAAAGCAACACGATCGAACAGGGGGAAACTCGGGGGGCTGCACTCGTCACGAGGTGGTCGACCCCGTGACAGGCATGCGTGGACAGCGAGTGACAACCGATTGTTCTCGCGTCAACTCGCCGCACCTCAGGGAACCTTATCGGGTTTGATCTCCAACGGATCACCGTGGCCGACCCCTCGCCGTGAAGGTTTCGTTACGCTCCCACCAGGCCCTTTGAGTCGATAAATCCCTTGACCCACCACCATGATCCAACGTGGGCGGGTTAAATAGGTGCATACGCCACGGGTTACTGGCCGGGATCCGCCCTTCTCATGGCCGAGGCCCCGCCGTGAGCGACGGGGCCTGGACGCATCCGAGCTATTACCGCGGGTTACTACGATTTGATCACGCCGGGCGGGCGACCAGATCCCTGCGCACCGGATCGGTGACACCGAGGCCGGGCGCCGGGGCCAGCGAGAGGACACCGACCTTGCCCAGGTGGGTGTTGCTCTGGACCAGCCTGGCCGCCTCCGCCGTGTCGGTGAGGGCGTAGGTCTCGGTGAGCGCGGGGGCCAGATGGCCGAGGTCGAGGAGACGGTGCACGGCGGCCTGCTCATGGAGGTTGGAGCCATGGCTGCCGATGACCCGCTTGAGGCGCATCCACAGGTATCGGTTGTCGAACTCGTGCTGGTATCCCGTGCTGGAGCCACAGGTGACCACCGCGCCACCACGGCGTACGACGAAGACGGAGACACCGAAGGTGGCCCGGCCCACGTGCTCGAAGACGATGTGCGGGTCCTCCCCCGTCGCGGCCCGGATCAGCTTGCCGAGGCGCTTGCCTACGACGGAGGGGTCAGCGGGTGCCTCACTGCCGCTGAGTCCGATCTCCTCCCGGTTGATGACCACATGGCACCCGAGGCGGCGGACGTACTCCGCCTTGCGCTCGCTGCTCACCACGCCCACGGCGATCCCGCCGCCGTTGCGGACCAGCTGGACCGCGTACGCGCCTAGCCCGCCGGCCGCTCCCCAGATCAGGACCACGTCGCCCTGGGTCATCCGGGCCCCCCGGTCGCTGACGAGCATGCGGTACGCCGTGCCCGCGCACAGCGGGTTCGAGGCGGCCTCCTCCCAGGTCAAGTGGCCCGGTTTGGGCAGGAGTTGACTGGCCCGGGCGACGGCGTAGTGGGCCAGGCCGCCGTAGTTGGTCTCGAAACCCCAGGCCAGCATGCCGTTGCCGAGCATGCCGTCGGCGTGGGTGGCCGGGTCCTCCTCGTCGACGTAGACCGGGCTCACCACGACCTGGTCGCCGACCCGCCATCTGCGGACGCCCGAACCGGCGCGGACGACCACGCCTGACGCGTCCGAGCCGATCACGTGGAACGGCTGGTCGTGCCGGGCCGCCCACCGGTCCTGGCGGCCGAAGTGCTTGAGGAAGGAGAAGGTCGGGATGGGCTCGAACATCGCCGACCAGACGGTGTTGTAGTTGATGCCGCTCGCCATGACGGCCACCAGCACCTCGTTCGGGGCGAGTTCGGGCATCGGTACGTCACCGAGGTGGATCGACTTGCGGACGTCCTTGTCGGCGACCCCGGCGAAACTGTCCACGTCCTCCGCGCGCAGATGGGCGGCGGTGAAGCGGCCGGGGGTGGGGAGGTGTGCCAGTTCCGTGCGGTCGGCTCCCGCGACTACGGCCTGTGCCAGCGCGTCCATGGTGGTTCCTCCTTGGGTGGGGGTCGGCCCGGGTCCGCTCGGGCCGGGGTCAGCTCAGGCCGAGGCCTTTCGCGAGCGTCGGCCAGGACGCCTTGAACTCCTGCCGCCAGTTCGGCCAGGCGTGCGCTCCCCCGCTGTAGAAGTGCACCTGGGCCGCGATGCCCAGGGCGTCCAGCTGCGCGGTGAAACGGTGGGCCTGAGCCCAGAGCGTGCCTTCCAGCAGGGCGCCTTCGAGATTGCCGAAGTCGCCGCCCGGCAGGCCGCTGCCCTGCGAGATGTACAGTCCGGTGCCCTGGAGGGCACGTGCCTGCGCGTGGGGGTTGTGCCGGTTCCAGTTCTCCCGGCTGAACAGGTAGCTGCCCCAGAGGGTCAGCGGGAGCAGTTGCTCCCGGGCGACGATGGCGTTGAGCACGGTCGGCATACCGAGGGCCGTGGTGTCGAGGATCCCGCTGTACGAGGCCGCCGCGCCGAAGGTGCCGGGGTGCCGCGCGGCGAAGGCCAGGGCGCCGTAGCCGCCGGTGGACACACCGGCGACGGCGCGCTTCGTCCCCGCCCGGAACCTCTGCTGCAGCACACCCATCAACTCCTCGACCTGGAAGGTCTCGTAGTCGGGTGCGTCGGCGCTTCCGTAGTTCCACCAGTCGGTGGGGATGCCGGTGGGTCCTGACGAGGGCATCACGGTGAGGACGTCCTGCCCGGCGAGGAAGTCGACCGCGTCCGTCTCCCTGGTCCAGGACGTGTAGTCGTCGTGGGCGCCCTGGAGGAGATAGAGGACGGGCCAGGTGCGGTCGGGGTGCGCGGCGTAACCGGTCGGCAGGACGACGCGTACGGGCAGGGAGGCGCCGACGGCCGGGGAGGCGATCGTGAGGTCGACGGTCCGGGCGTCGAGCCACGTCTCACCGACGACGGTGGCACTCGCGGCGGCCTCCGCGACGGGTGCGGCGGCTTCGACGGGTGCGGCGGGTGCGGCGACGCCCGGCGGGGCGGTGAGTACGACGCCCGTGCCGAGCAGGGCCGTCGTCACCGCGAGAGCGGCACATCTGCGCTTACGAGTCATGGGGCAAGTCCCTTCAGGAGTCCCGCGTCAGGAGTCCCGCAGATCGCGTGTCAGCAACCGGGCCAGCTGGTCGACGACCGGTGGGTCGAGCAGCGACAGATGGTGGCCCGGCAGCGGGACGACGGTCAGGTCGGTGCAGTGCGCGTCCCAGCCGAGCGTCGCGTCCTCGCGCTCGTAGCGGGGGTCCCGGACGGTGTACGGGGCGGGTTCGCTCGCTCGGTAGAGCAGGGTGCGGCCCGAGTACCCGCCGGGCAGGTGCCGTTCGCCGCTGCGCAGGTCCAGGTAGGAGGTCCGCTGGTGGTCGAGGACGGCTTCCGGCAGTTCGACGGTGTCCCGCAGCACCTTGATGACGAGGTCGATCCTTCCCGTGTCGTCGAGCCCGGCGAGTTCGTCGTACGGGAGGTCGAGCGCTGTGCCGTAGGTGCGTTCCACGTAGGCGGCGAAGTCGCGGAAGTGCCGCAGGGCCTGCTCGGCCGGAGGGAGACGGGTGGGCAGGGGCAGGATGGAGTCGAGCAGGACCAGGGCCGCGACCTGGCCGTACGGGGCGAGGAGGCCGGCCGCCTCCTGGGCGACGAGGCCGCCGTAGGACCAGCCGCCCAGTGTCCAGGGGCCGTTGGGGCGCACCTCTCTGATGCGTCGGGCGAACTCGGCCGCTCGGGCGGGCACGTCGTCGGGGTCCGGCTGTCGGTCGAAGCCGTGTACTGGGCGGTCGCCTTCGAGGCCGGCCGCCAGGCGGGCGTAGACCGCTGCGGAGCCGCCTGCGGCATGGGCCAGGAAGAGGGGGGTGTGAGGGCCGGTGGAGGGGAAGGTACGCAGGGCGTGCGGGTGCGGGTGCGGGTGCGTTGTGGCTGGTCGCGCAGTTCCCCGCGCCCCTGACGGGGCGGGTGGCAGCAGGTTGGCTATCGCTCTGAGCGTTGCCTGTTTCAGGAGGGTGGCCGGTTCCACGTCGGTGTCGAACTCCTGTTGGACGGCTGTCCGTATGCGTACGGCGGTGAGCGAGTCCAGGCCCAGGTCCGTCAGCGGGGTGTCGGGGTCCAGGCGGTCGGGGGCGTAGCCCATCACCCCTGCCACGCACAGGCGGAGCCGGTCGAGCGGGGTCTCGGCGGTGCCCGGCGCCGAGGTCGGCCGCGCGGCCCGGAACGAGGAGTCGGGCGGTGTCTCCTCGCCCGCCCAGAACCGGCGGTGCCGCCAGCGGGGCGGCGGAACGTCCACGATGCGGCCCCCGGGCGCCAGCCCCTCCCGCGGCCGGGCGACCCGTACGCCGTGGACGAGCAGTGTGGCCAGCGAGGTACGGAGACCCACGGCGTCGTCGGTGCCGCGGCGCAGCGTGGGCACGACGAGCGCGTCCTCGGCCCCGGCGTCGCGCAGCGTCTCGGTGAGCGGATGCGACTGCGTGGCGTGCGGGGCGACTTCGACGAAGACCCGGTGCCCGTCCTCGGCAGCCGCCCGCACCGCCTGGGCGAAGCGGACGGGGTTGCGCAGGTTGGCCGCCCAGTACTCCGTGTCGCAGGGGACGGCGGCGCGCGGATCGTCGAGCGCGGTGGAGTAGCGACGACAGCGCGGTGCCGAGGGCCGGATCTCGCCCAGTTCCCAGGCGAACTCCGGGAGCAGCGGCTCGACTTCGGGCGAGTGCCCGGCCGCGGACACGCCGAGCGAGCGGGCGAAGCCACCGGCGTCGGTCACCCGGGCGACCAGTCCCGAGACGTCCGCGGCCGACCCCGTGACCACGCTCTGGGCGGGTGAGGCGTGCACGGCCACCCGCAGGGACTTGAACTCGCGGGCGAGCGCCGGGATCCGGGTGGCCGGGAGGTCCACGACCGCCATGGCTCCGCCGTCCAGCCGGGCCAGCAGCCGGGAACGTACGGCGACGATGCGGGCGCCGGTCGCCGGGTCCAGTTCCCCGGACACGACGGCCGCCGCGATCTCGCCGAGCGAGTGGCCGATGACGGCGGCGGGTTCGAGACCGTACGACCGCCACAGTTCGGCGAGGGCGACCTGTATGCCGTACAGGACGGGCATGACGGTGGCGGGGGTCGACAGGTCGGCGTCGGGGCGGAGTCCGGCGCGCAGGGAGAGGTCGGCGTGCTCGCGCAGGAGGGGTTCGAGGCGGTCGACGGCCGCCGCGAACACGGGCTCCGTCGCGAGGAGTCGGCTCCCCATGCCGGGCCACTGGGACCCGTAGCCGGAGAAGACCCACACCACCGGTCCTGGCCCGCCCGGGGCTCCGTGGCCCGTGATCAGGTGGGGCGAGGGGGCGCCGTCGGCCAGGCGGGTGAGCGCGGTGACCGTCTCCGTGCGGTCGCGGGTGACGAGCGCCGCGCGGTGCCGGCCGCGGCCGGTGCGGCCCGCGAGCGTGCGGGTGAGGTCGGCGTCGCGTACGCGTCGGCCGCCGGGGGTGTCCAGCCAGGCGGCCAGCTCGCCCGCGTACGCGCGCACGCGGTCGGTGGTCGGGCCGTCGAGCAGGAGCAGCGCGGGGCGCTCGGCGGTCCCGGACGCGGGTGGCCCCGTACGGGTGGGGCGGTGTTCGGTGAGGACGGCGTGGGCGTTCGTGCCGCCGAAGCCGAAGGCCGAGACGCCCGCGGTGGCGGTGCCCGAGTAGCGGGGCCAGGGTTCGGGGGACGTGACGACGCGCAGCCCGAGCGCGTCGAGGTCGGCGTGCGGGCCGGGGCGGGTGAAGTGCAGTTGCCCGGGGACCTCGCCGTGGTGGAGGGCGAGCACGGTCTTGACCAGGCCCGCGATCCCGGCGGCGGCCTCCAGATGGCCGAGGTTGGTCTTGGCGGAACCGATCAGGAGGGGCTGTTCCGGGGTGCGGTCACGGCCGAGGACGGCACCGAGGGCGCTCGCCTCGATCGGGTCGCCGAGGGCGGTGCCCGTGCCATGGGCCTCCACATAGTCCACCGTCGCCGGATCGGTGTGCGCCTCGGCGAGGAGGGCGCGCTGGGCCTCGGCGTTGGGGGCCGTGAGCCCGTTGGAGCGGCCGTCGGAGTTGACGGCGGTCGCGCGGATCACCGCCAGGACGCGGTCGCCGTCGCGCTCGGCGTCCGTGAGCCGTTTCAGGACGACGACCCCGCAGCCCTCGCCGCGTACGATCCCGTCGGCGGCGGCGTCGAAGGCCTTGCAGCGGCCGTCCGGCGCGAGGGCGCCCGCGCGCTGGAAGCCGAGGGTGACGGCGGGGGTCAGGAGCAGGTTCGCTCCGGCGGCCAGTGCCGTGTCGCTCTCGCCCGACATCAGGCTGCGTACCGCGTGGTGCACCGCGACCAGCGACGACGAGCACGCCGTGTCCACGGCCAGACTGGGGCCGCGCAGGTCGAGCGCGTACGACAGACGGCCCGCGGCGACGCTCAGGGCGGCGCCGGTGGCCGTCCAGGCGTCCACGGCCCGGGGGCCGGCGGTCGTGAGGTGCGCGTACTCGTTGCCGCTGATGCCCACGAAGACACCGGTACGGGTGCCCGCGAGCGCGTCGGCGGCGAGGCAGGCGTGGTCGAGGGCCTCGCGGGTGACCTCCAGGAGCATGCGGTGCTGGGGGTCCATGGCGGTGGCCTCGTGCGCCGGGATCCCGAAGAACTCGGCGTCGAAACCGGCGACGGCGTCGAGCCCGCCGAGGAAGGCGCCGTGCCGGATCACGTCGTCCGGCAGGTCTTCCGGGTCCCGTACGAAAGGGTCCCAGCGGCCGGCCGGAAGGGTGCCGACCGCGTCCCGGCCCCGGGTGAGGAGCCGCCAGTACGCGTCGGCGGAGGTGACACCGCCGGGGAAGCGGCAGCCCACACCGACGACGGCGACGGCGACGGGTGATCCGGGAGCGGAGAGGGGGGTACGGGCTGGGGCGGGGGTCGCCTGCGGTTCGTCCTCGGCCAGCCGCTCCGCCAGCGCGTCGATCGTCGGCGCGTCCCACAGCAGCGTGTCGGGGAGCCGCCGTCCCACCAGTTCGCCCAGCGCGGCCGTCAGGGCCAGCGCGTCGCGCGAGGTCAGGCCGGCCTCGGCCAGCGGGCGGTCGTCGCTCAACTCGGCCGGCGGCAGGCCGTACCAGCCGTGCAGCCGTTCGGTGACCAGTGCGCGGACCGCCGTGCGCGACGCGCTCATCGTGGCCCGAACCCGTCGTCGAGGAAGCGCTTCCGGGTGGCCGCGCGGGACACCTTGCCGCTGCTCGTGCGCGGGACGGAGCCCGGGGGGACGAGCAGCAGTGAGCCCAGGCGCAGCCCGTGCCGGGCCGAGACGGCGGCGCGTACCGCGCGTTCGGCGACACGGAGGTCGTCCGCCGTCGGGTCGGCGTCCCGCCGGTGCTCCGCGACCACGACGAGTTCCTCGCCCACGGCGTCGGGCCGGGTCACTCCGAAGGCCGCGAGATGGTCCCGGCGGACCAGGGGGACGACCGACTGCACGGTCTCCTCGATGTCCTGGGGGTAGTGGTTGCGCCCGTCCACGACGAGTACGTCCTTGAGGCGGCCGGTGACGAGCAACCGCCCCTCGTGCAGGGCGCCGAGGTCGCCCGTCCGCAGCCAGTCCTCCCCCGCGCCGAAGCCGAAGGTCTCGGCCGTCTGTCCGGCGTGCTTCCAGTAGCCGAGGCCGATATTGGGCCCGCGCACCTGGATCTCCCCGACATGTCCGGCCTGCAGTACGCCGCCGTCGGCTCCGACGATCCGCAGTTCCTGTCCGACCGGGGTGCCGCACGAGACGAGCACGGCCGACTCCGTGTGCCCGTCGTCCGCCGTCGACACCTCGATCCGCCCCGCCGCGAGGGCGTCGGCCCGGCAGGCGACGGCCGAGAGCGGTTCGCCCAAGGGGCTCGCGGTCACGAAGACGGTGGCCTCCGCCAGACCGTACGCCGGGCAGTGTGCCGTGGGGGCGAGCCCCGCGGGCGCGAAGGCCTTGCGGAAGCGCTCCACCGTGCCGGCCCGTACCGGCTCGCTGCCGTTGATGAGCACCCGTACGCGGTCCAGGCGGAGTTCCTCGACGTCCTCGGGGGCCGTGCGGGCCACGCAGTAGTCGTACGCGAAGTTCGGGGCCGCGCTGATCGTGCCCTCGTACGAGCCGAGGAGGCGCAGCCAGCGCGCGGGGTCGCGGAGGAAGTCGCCGGGGTCCATGAGGACGGACGGGAAACCGCCCACCACGGGTGCGGCGATGCTGAGGACGAGTCCCATGTCGTGGAAGAGCGGCAGCCAGCCGACCGTCGTGCTCGTGCGCGGGTCGGCGACGAACGCTTCGAGCGCCTGGTGGGCGTTGGCGACGACGTTGGCGTGGCTGATCATCACGCCGGCCGGACTGCGGGTGGAGCCGGAGGTGTACTGGAGGTACGCGATGTCGTCCGGCCCGGGTCCCGGCCGTGGCCCGGACTCCGGGCTCGACCCCGGCCTCGCTCCCGGCCTCGTCACCGACCGGCCACCGTCGCCGTCCGGGCCGAACCCGTCGCGCGCGGCGGGGAGTCGGTCGACGGGAAGCACCGGGACGTCCGGGAGCCGGCGTTCCCGTACGAGGTCGCGGATCGCGGGGGCAGCCGTGGAGTCGGTGAGCAGACAGGCCGGTTCGCAGTCGGCGAGCACGGCCGCCAGTCTGTCTCCGTGGCCCGGGAGTTCGGGTCCGAAGAGGGGTACGGCGATGACGCCGGCGTACAGGCAGCCGAGGAACCCGGCCACGTAGTCCAGGCCCTGGGGCAGGACGAGGGCGGCCCGTTCGCCGGGGGACGCGACGGTGGCGAGGCGGGCCGCCACCGCTCGGGCGCGGGCGTCGAGGGCCCGCCAGCCGAGCGTGCGGTGCAGACCGCCGAAGGAGCGGTCGGGGAAGGCGACATGGCTGAAGGCCCGTTGCTGCGGACGGTGTTCGGCCCAGTGCCTCAGATGGTCCGTGAGGGAGGCTTCGGCGGCGGGCCCGGCGGAGTTCATGGCGGCTCCGGAGGTCATGGCGGCTCCAACTGGGTCGGCGGCGGAGCTGATCGGGACGGCGGGCGGTGCCCGGTGGGGCGGGCACCGGCCTTGAGCGGACACCGGTCCGGCGTAGGCACCGGCGTGGAACGGTGACCCAGGTTCCGCCTGTGGGCCGCCGGTGGGTTAGAGGACGTGCTGACAGTTCGACTCGCGCGTTCTGTCAGTTCCCTGACAAAAGCGCGGGCCCGGTTCCACGCCGTGGCCCAGAGCCCGGACGCCCCCGCCCCCTCGACAATCCGTGCGGACGATCCGTGCGAAGACGGAAGGAGCGGCCTGTGGGACGTGCACGGCTGTTCGCGCTGTTCTCCCTGCTCACCCTGACCGGCTTCATCACGACGCTCGACAACACGGTCATCAACGTCGCCCTGCCGACCGTGCAGCGCGAACTGGGCCTGACCGTCCCGGACCTGGAGTGGGTGGCCGCCGGCTACGTGCTCAGTTTCGGCGCACTGCTGCTCCCCGGCGGCCGGCTGACCGATCTGTGGGGACGCAGGCCGGTGCTGGCCACCGGGATCGTCGTCTTCACGGTGTCCTCGGCGGCGTGCGCCCTCGCGGACAGCGGAGGTGCGCTGATAGCGGCCCGTACCGTGCAGGGGGTCGGGGCCGCGCTGGTCATTCCGGCCTCGCTCGCCGTCATCACGGTGGACCTGCCCGCGCGACTGCGTTCGACGGCCGTGGGCCTGTGGACGGCGGCCCTGGCCGTGGCGCTGGCGCTGGGGCCCGTGGTGGGCGGCTTCGTCACCGAACGGTGGGGCTGGGGCTGGGTGTTCGCTCTGAACGTCCCCTTCGGTGTGCTCTCCCTGCTGCTGATGCCGGCCGTGCCCGCCCGGTCCGCGCCCCGCCGCCGGGGTCTGGACGTGCCCGGCGTACTGCTGTCCGTACTCGCGCTCTATCTGCTCACGTACGGACTCGTGCGCGGCCAGGAACACGGCTTCACCGCCGCGCCCGTGCCGCAGTGCCTGGGTGTCTCGGCCGTCGCCGCCTGCGCGTTCGTCGTCGTGGAGGCCAGGACCGCGCGGCCGCTCGTCGAACCGCGGCTGCTGCGCGACCGGTTCCTCACCGGCGGGATCCTCGCGCAGGTGCTGTGGGGCATCGGCGTCAACGGGGTGTTCTTCTTCACCGCCCTCTATCTCCAGCGGGTGCTCGGCTTCTCCCCCACCGAAGCGGGGCTGACCTTTCTGCCGCTGGCGGGCGCCCTGCTGCTCGGGACGCCGGTGGCCGAGCGGGCGGCCCGCGCACTGGGCGCCCATGTCTCGATCGCGGGAGGACTCGGCCTGGTGGCGGTCGGTCTGCTGTACGTCTCGGGCGCGGGCGCGGGGGCCGGCTTCTGGGATCTGCAGCCGGGGCTGCTGATGATCGGCTGGGGTTCCGCCCTCACCACTCCCCTGACGGTGCGTTCCCTGCTCCGGGTCCCGGAGGACGGGATGGGCATGGCGACGGGCCTGGTGAGCGCGGCGCGCGAGGTCTCCGGGGTGTTCGGGGTGGTCCTGGTGGGTGTGGTCCTCACCCGGCGCGAGCGGGCCGAACTGCGGTCCGGGGCCGACCCGCGCGACGCCTTCCTGGAGGGGTACGACCTGGGACTGCGGATCGCGGCGTGCTGCGTCCTGGCGGGCGCGCTGGTCACGTTGCTGACGCTGCGCCGCCGTGGCCGCCATCGCCGTCCACGGCGGGTCGTGGCGCGCTCCAGGACTCCCCTGGTCATGAAGTGACGAGCGGGAGGTCGTGCGCCGCTGCCGTGTGGTGGCGAACCTGAAGTTGTCGTGAAGTGACAAGTGTCGGATGCGTCTCTGTCAGCCGACGATGAGGCTGGGCAGAATCCGTGCGGGTAACGTCGGTGTGCCCCACTTTCCGTGTGCGGAAGGAGCCTCCGCGTGAACGGATTCCGCATACCGGCGAGCGAGGCCGGGATGACGGCCGTGACCGCCGCCGGCGTCGCCGAAGCGGTCGACGGCCCGTTCAAGTCGTTCCCCTCGGGTCTGCACGACCAGCTCAGACCGTTCTTCACCGACATCACCGAAGAGGTCGTACGGGCGATCAGGACCGAGATCCCGGAGTACGCGCGGCCGACGGACGACACGTACATGCAGGTCGTGCACCAGGGCGTGGAGCACGCCCTGCAGGGGTTCCTGCAGCGGATGGCCGAGCCCGACAACGACGGGCAGCCGGTGCGGGCGACCTACCTGCGCATCGGCCGGGGCGAGGCGGACGAGGGGCGCAGTCTCGACGCGTTCCAGTCGGCCCTGCGTCTCGGCGCGCGGGTGGCCTGGCGACGGATCAACGCGCTGGTAGACGCCGATCTGCTGCCTCGTCATGTGCTGGCCGCGTTCGGGGAGGCGCTGTTCCTGCACCTCGACGAGATGGCGGCCGCGACGACGACCGGGTACACCGAGGCGCGGCTGCACGCGGCCGGGGAACTGGGGCAGCGGCGTACGCGGCTGATCGATCTGCTGATCGTGGATCCGCCCGCGTCGGTCGCGGCCATCACGGAGCTGGCGCACACCGCGCAGTGGCCGGTGCCCCGTTCGCTGGCCGTGGTCGTCATCGACCGGGGTTCGCGGGCCGCGGGGCCGCCGCCCATCGTGCCGCCGGAGTTCCTGGCCCGGTTCGACGTGCAGCCCGCCGTGCTGGTGGTGCCCGACCCCGAGGGCCCCGGTCGGGCCCGGGCCGTCGGGGGGGCGCTGCAGGGGTTACGGGCCGCGATGGGCCCCAACGTCGCGCTCCAGGAAGGGGCCAGGTCGCTGCGGTGGGCCACCGAGGCGCTGGATCTCGCCCGGCGGGGTGTGCTGCCCGACACGCAGATGGTGCGCTGCCGGGACCATCTGGCCACGTTGCTGCTTTTCCGCGACGAGGCCCTGGTGGACGCGATGGCCGACCGGCATCTGCGTCCTCTGGACAGCGTGCGGCTGCCGCAGCGGGAGCGCCTCGCGGAGACGCTTCTGAGCTGGCTCCAGTGCGGCCACAACGCGAGCGAGGTCGCCGCGCGGCTCGCCGTCCACCCGCAGACGGTCCGCTACCGCATGCGCCAGCTGGACGAACTGTTCGGGGACCGGCTCCACGACCCGACGGCCCAGTTCGAGATGCAACTGGCGCTGCGCGCGCTGAACCTGCGACGGGCCGCCCGGTCGCGGTGACGCGCGCCGAGGATTTCCTGGACAGATGTCCATGTATATTGGACAGCTGTCCAGGAAATCGAAGCGCCACCGAAGGAGCCCACCCCCATGCAGACACTCGCGAACGTACTGGTCGGCCTGGTCGCCGCCCTGCACGGGTACATCCTGGTTCTGGAGATGTTCCTGTGGGAGCGCAAGCCGGGGCGCGGGCTGCACGGGTTCGATGCGGAGATGGCGCGGGCCACCGCCCCGCTCGCCGCCAACCAGGGGCTCTACAACGGATTTCTCGCGGCCGGGCTCGTCTGGGGTCTGGTCGCCGACGACCCGACGGGATTCCACGCCCAGGTCTTCTTCCTGGTGTGCGTGGTCGTCGCGGGCGTGTACGGCACGGTGACCGCCAACAAGCGCATCCTGTTCGCGCAGGCCCTGCCCGGCGCACTCGCCCTCGCCGCCGTCCTCGTCGCCCGGTGACCTCCGACCCCCGGGCCGAACGCACACGGGCCAAGCTGCGCCGGGCCCTCCTCGACGAGTGCGCCCGGCGGCCGCTCACGGAGGTGAACGTCGCCTCGCTGGTGCGCGCGGCCGGGGTCGGCCGGGCCACGTTCTATCTGCACTACGCCGACCTGGAGGCGCTGGCCGTCGACGCCTGCGCCGATGTCGTACGCGACGCCGTGGACGCCCTGCACGCGTGGCGGGGCAGGCCCGACCCCAGGTCGGCACCGGAGGCCCTGCTCGGGTTCTTCGCGGACCTCCCCCCGCACGCCCCGCTGTACCGCGCCCTGTTGACCCCGGGCGGCGGCGGTCCGCTGGGCCGCGTCCTCCACCAGGACCTGCGCGCCCGCAGCCTCGCCGAACGCGAACTCGCCGGTGCCCCCGAGGCCGCCCTCGTCGCCTCCGCCGTCGCCGCGACCTTCGCGGGCGTCCTCGGCGACTGGCTGCACGGGCTCGTGGAGGGCGCCCCGGCGGAGATCGCGCACAAGGTGTGGCGCCTGCTGGTGGCGTTGCACGCGGTTCCGTGGGACGGGGCTCGCGGCGGGTGAGATCCGTCTGCGGGCCCCCCGGACCCCCGTCGCGCGGTTCCCCGCGCCCCTTCAGGCGGGGCTGCGCCCCATCAGGGGCGCGGGGAACTGCGCAACGGGGGTCCGGGGGCGAAGCCCCCGAGTCTGCGACGGGAAGCCAGGCCGGTCAGCGCGGGCGTCAAGGCCGGCGGCCCGCCTGGAACGTCCGGCGGTACGCCTGCGGCGACACCCCGATCGCCGCATGCAGATGCTGCCGCAGCGACGCACCCGTGGCGAACCCGACCTCACCGGCGATCTGATCCACCGCCAGATCGCTGGATTCGAGCAACTGCCGCGCCCGTACGACACGTTGCTGGATCAGCCAGCGCCCAGGACTCATCCCGACCTCGTCGTTGAAACGGCGGGCGAACGTGCGCAGACTCATCCGTGCGTGGTCGGCCAGCTCGGTCAGGGTCAGCGGCTCGCCCAGCCGTTCCAGCGCCCAGTGCCGCGTGGCCGCGGTGCTCGTCGCCGTGGCCTCGGGCACGGGCTGCTCAATGTACTGCGCCTGGCCGCCGTCACGCCAGGGCGGCACCACGCAGGAACGCGCGACCCGGTTGGCCAGTTCGCTGCCGTGGTCCTTGCGCACCAGGTGCAGGCAGACGTCCACTCCGGACGCGGCCCCCGCCGAGGTGAGGAGGGAGCCCTCGTCGACGAACAGCACATCGGCGTCGAGGTCCACGTCCGGGAACATCTGCCGGAACAGCCCGGCCAGCTGCCAGTGCGTGGTCGCCCGGCGGCCGACCAGCATGCCGGCCGCCGCCAGCACGAAGGCGCCGGTACAGATGGAGACGATCCGGGTGTCGGGGCCGATGGCCTTGAGCGCGTCGGCCACCGCCTCGGGAAGGTCGGTGCCGAGGTCCGTCAGCGCGAAGGGCGGGATCACCACGGTGTCGGCCGTACGCAGCACTTCGGGCCCGTGCTCGACACTGATCGCGAAGTCCGAGTTGCTGCGGACCGGCCGCCCGTCCACGGTGCAGGTCAGCACCTCGTAGCGGCCCTCGGCGGAGCCGAACACCCGGCTCGGGATACCTAGTTCGAAGGGGTAGACCCCGTCGAGGGCGAGTACGACAACTCGCTCCACCCGCCCCTCGTACCCCTGGCGGCCGGGGCGGCCGGGGTCCCCCGGCCGCTCCGAGAGGGCGGGGCGCGCCCCGCAGTACGCCTGCGCCTGTATCCGCGTCACCGTCCGCTGCATGGCACGATCCTATCGAACAATGGCAATCATGCCATTTCCTCGGTCTCCGAAGCCGGGCAGGCTGGGACGCATGAGCACTGCGAACACGATGCGCGCGATCAGTCAGGACGTCCTCGGCGGTCCCGAGGTCCTCAAGGAGGTGGAACTGGAGATCCCCCGGCCGGGCCCGAGCGAAGTGCTGGTCAGGGTGCACGCGGCGGGCCTGAACCCGACCGACTGGAAGCACCGGGCGAACGGCAACTTCCTCGGTGAGCCACCGTTCGTCCTCGGCTGGGACGTCTCCGGGGTCGTCGAGGCCGTCGGCCTCGGCGTCACCCTCCACAAGCGGGGCGACGAGGTATTCGGCATGCTGCCCTACCCGTACGGCGTAGGGGCGCACGCCGAATACGTCACCGCGCCCGCGCGGGCGTTCGCCCGCAAGCCGGCCGAGGTCGACCACACACAGGCGGGAGCCGTGCCGCTCGCCGCGCTGACCGCCTGGCAGGCGCTGGTCGACACGGCGGACGTCCGGCCGGGGCAGCGGGTGCTGATCCACGCCGCGGCCGGCGGGGTGGGGCATCTCGCCGTCCAGATCGCCAAGGAACGGGGAGCGTATGTGATCGGTACGGCCAGCTCGGGGAAGCACGAGTTCCTGCGCGGGCTGGGCGCCGACGAGCTCGTCGACTACCGGGAGACCGATTTCGCCGAGGCCGTGCGTGACGTCGACGTCGTCCTGGACACGGTCGGGGGCGACTACCGCTCGCGTTCGCTGCGGACGCTGCGACCGGGCGGACTGCTGGTGTCGATCCTGCCGTCCGGGTCCCCGGAGCTCGCCGAGGAGGCGGCGGGGCTCGGAGTACGGGCGGTGGAGATGCTCGTGGAGGCCGACCAGGCCGGGATGAGCGCCATCGCCGGGCTCGTCGCCGCGGGGACGCTGCGCGCCACGGTCGCGGAGGTGTTCCCCTTGGCCGAGGCTGCGAAGGCCCACGCGCTGGGCGATACCGGGCGGACGGTGGGGAAACTCGTCCTGCAGGTGCGGTAGTTCCGGCGGTATTTCTTGTGGAGGGCTCCGCGACATCACCGGTGATGTCGCGGGGCCCTCCTGGTGCCGCGGCGCTTCGGCGGTGGTGCGACCTGCGGGCCGGTGGGGGCCTGCCCCCGCAGTTCTCCGCACCCCAGGGCGCTGTCCGCGCACCCGGGGGCGCAGCGCGGGGCGCATGAGAGGCGCGGCACGTCTCCTAAATGACAGACATATGTCAATCGAACATGCTGAAATTCCTTCTAACGAGGGTAACTTGCAGGGTGAGGGACGGTGGAGCGGTCTCAAGCTGCGCCACGTCGGCTCTATGCTCACGGAACGACGTCGCCCTGGTCCCCGGTGACCCTGTTGGAGGTGATGTCGTCGTGCGCAACAACCCGGGGCCGCACTCCCCGCACCTGCGCGTACACCAAGAGCGTGGACACACCGTGCTGGAATTCCACGGCGAGATCGACATCCTCGCCGCGCTGGACATCATTCCGGTGCTGGACGCGGCGACAGGCCGCCCGGACGCCCAGGTCGTCCTCGACCTGCGGCACATCGAGTTCTTCGACTGCTCTGGCCTGCGCCTGCTGTACCGGGCCCGCCGCCGGGTCCTCGCCCGGGGCGGACAGGTGCACCTGGTCTGCACGCATCCGCTGACCCTGCGCATCCTGCGCGTGACCGAGCTGGCGGAGGTCATGCCGCCCCTGTCGAGCATGGACGAGGCCCTCGGGCGCCCCGAGGCCGCCTCGGAGTACTCATAGGGCCCCGGTCGTCCCAGGATCTCGGTCACCTGGCCGTCCTTACTCGGTACCCCAGCAGCGTCGGCGCCGGCGACAAGCGGCCCCACACGGCGGACGAAGGCGCGGGCGCACGCCAACGTGGCTGTCTGGCACGGGATTTGGGGGGCACAAGGAAGGAGGAAGGAGGACGGTCCACATGACGACGTCTCTTAAGCGCATGCCCGGATGGGCGAAGGTCGTGAGTGCCGTCGTGCTGGTTCTGGTGGTGCTCTTCGCCGGTCTGCGGTGGAGCCTGCTGCCCGGACTGGGCGACGTGTTCAGCGAGGAATCACACGACCGGACAGGGCCCACGCTGCTCAAGTCCATCCAGGACATCAGCCGTTACGACGCCGCCTCGGGCAACTTCCAGGTGGTGGTGGATCTGGAGAAGGACACCAAGTATCTGCCGGACGCGGTCCGGGGCACCCGCACCCTCTACGTGGGCGCGGGCACCGTCGACTCCTATGTCGACCTCGGAAAGATCCGCGACAAGGATGTGAAGGTCAACAAGGCCCGCACATCGGCCACGCTCAGGCTCCCCCATGCCGCCCTGGGCAAGCCGGCACTGGACCCCGACCACTCGTACGCCGTCTCCAAGCAGCGCGGTCTCCTCGACCGGCTCGGCGATGTCTTCTCGGACAACCCGAACGACGAGCGGGCCGTGCAGCGGCTCGCCGCCCGGCACATCGGTGACGCCGCGAAGGACAGCGAGCTGACCGCCCGTGCCGAGGAGAACACCACCGGCATGCTCAAGGGTCTGCTGGGCTCACTCGGGTTCAAGGAGGTGCGTGTGACCTACGGGACCTGAGCCCTCGACCAGGTGCCGCCCGGCCGGTCGGCACTCGGCGCAGGACCGCGCCCGCGAGCAGCCAAGCGCAGCTCGCGGGCGCGTTCGCGTCCGGGCCGGCATGCTCCCAACCGGCCTGTCGGAGCGGCATCTTCGACCGATCAAAGGGTATGCGGGTTCCACCACACCGCAGTCTCAAACTGGAGGGTTGCATGGCCCGCGAAGCGCTACGCCCCCGCACTGCCTTTCGTTTCCGCTCCGCGTCACGCTCGGGCCCCGAGAAGACGGACTCCCGCGCCGCGAAGCCGCGTTTCCGCCTCGGCGCGAAGGCCGGGCGGCCGTCCTCGAAAACGCCCCGCAAACCGTCGTCCAAGCCACCGCGCTCGCCGTCCTCGAAGGCGGTCCGCGAACGGCGCCGCCCTCCCCTGGTCGTACGCTTCCTCGTCGTCCTCATCGCCTTCGCCGCGATGGTGGCCTTCGCAGCCGTGCTGGCCAAGCTCACGCTCCAGCCGTCGCCGGCCTCCGAGGCGCTGACGCACAACAACATCCACCCGGGGCGCTCGCTGCGCGCCTATCTCGACCAGCCCGAGTTGCGGGACGCGGTCAAGCAGATCGGCGGCAACATCGTCCTCGGCATCCCCTTCGGCGTGCTGCTGCCGCTGCTGGTGCCCAAGGCCCGCGGCATCCTGCGGGTGCTCCTGCTGACCGCCCTGGCCATGCTGTTGGTCGAGGTGGTGCAGGGGACGTTCATCACCGGACGCGCCTTCGACATCGACGACGTCATCCTCAACACCTCCGGCGCCCTGATCGGGTATCTGCTCCTCGGCCGGCGGATGAGCCACGCCGTGCATCCACGGCGACGCGACCGCAAGACCGCCGCGGCCTGAGGCTGCCGAGGGGGCGGGGCCGTCCAGGACCGCTGGGGCGGGGAGTCCGCGGGGTGTGAACAGCTGGTCTGTACCAGAGTCTTGACGCACCCCTTACTTCACTTCTTAAATCAAGAGCCGAAGCGCTTAACCCCCCACCTCAGTCGGCTCCTCCCCCACGGGGATCGCCGTACGGAAGGGAGAAGTCGTGGACTCGCCACGCCTGCTCCGCAGATACCTCCTCGCCGCCCTGTCCGCCACGCTCCTCGCGGCCGTCGCGGTCGGACCCGCGCAAGCGGATCCGGCGCGGGCGGCGCACACCCGGGCGGACCCCGCTCCGAGCGCCGCCGCGGCGGTGACGTTCCAGGACACCTTCGACGGCGCCGCCGGTTCGGCCGTCAACTCCTCGAAGTGGCAGATCGAGACCGGCGACAACGTCAGCAACCACGAGCGGCAGTACTACACGGCCGGCAACAGCAACGCGAAGCTCGACGGCCAGGGCCACCTGGTCATCGAGGCCCGCCGCGAGAACCCGAACAACTACCAGTGCTGGTACGGGCGTTGCGAGTACACCTCGGCCCGTCTCAACACCTCGGGCAAGTTCACCACCACCTACGGACGGGTCGAGGCCCGGCTGAAGGTGCCGCGCGGACAGGGCATGTGGCCCGCGTTCTGGATGCTGGGCAACGACATCGGACAGGTCGGCTGGCCCAACTCGGGCGAGATCGACATCATGGAGAACGTCGGCTTCGAGCCCGGCACCGTGCACGGCACGCTGCACGGCCCCGGCTACTCCGGCTCCGGCGGCATAGGCGCCGGCTACTCGCTGCCCGGCGGACAGGCCTTCGCCGACGCCTTCCACACCTTCGCGGTCGACTGGTCGCCCGAGGCCGTCACCTGGTCCGTGGACGGCACGGTCTACCAGCGGCGTACGCCCGCCGACCTGGGCGGCAAGCAGTGGGTGTTCAACAAGCCGTTCTTCCTGATCCTCAACCTCGCGGTGGGCGGCTACTGGCCGGGCGACCCGGACGGTTCGACCACGTTCCCGCAGCAGCTCGTCGTGGACGAGGTGAAGGTGACGACGGGCGAGAGCGCGGGTGGCGGCTCGGCCGTCAGGGGCCTCGCGGGCAAGTGCGTCGACGTGGCCGGGGCGAATCCCGCCAACGGCACACCCGTTCAGCTCTACGACTGCAACGGCACCGCGGCCCAGCAGTGGAGCGTGGGCTCGGACGGCACCATCCGGGCGCTGGGCAAGTGCCTGGACGCCGCCGGCGGCGGCACGGCCGACGGCACACCCGTCCAGCTCTGGGACTGCGCGGGCGTGCCCGCCCAGAAGTGGGTCGTCAGCGGGGCGAACGACATCGTGAACCCCCAGGCGAACAAGTGCCTGGACGTGACGGGCAACAACTCGGCCAACAGCACCCGGCTGCAGCTGTGGACCTGCACGGGAGCGGCCAACCAGAAGTGGACGGTCGGCTGAGACGCGAAAGTCCGACTGCGGCAGAGCCAGGCCCGGGGATCGCCCGGCCTGGCTCTGCTCGTACGTACGAAGCCCGCGCGTGTCCCGTGTGTCGCGCGGCACGTCCGCCCCTGCCGGGCGTGCCACTCCCCTCCTCGGGTCACGCGCACTGCACGGTCAAAGTGCCCTGGTCGGTACGGCCCCATGCACGGCCGTGCCCGCTTCCCCGGTCCGCCGAAGCGCGGGGTCACACCGCCCGCGACGGCTCACCACGGCGCGAAAGGCACAGCACGACGCGCCCCCATCGGACCCCCCGGGATTCACCCGGAGGCGCCGTCGGCCGCCGCAGGGCTATCGCGGATGCCAGGTGAGCTTGTCCCCGCCGACCCAGCGGACCACCGCGGGGTCGTCGGCGTCGTGCACCGGGATGCCGTACGCCGCGGCGTACACCAGGACATCCGTGAAGCTCCTGGCCTCACCGATGACGGCGCCGTCGATCTCCACGACGCGGAAGGGCGGATCGCCGGGCTGAACGCCCAGGACCGTGATCCGCGGGTACGAGAGGTGAGGGCTGGCGATTTCAGTCATGATCCACCGGTTCCACACGCGTGCCGCCGATAAGCCTGCCCGGGCGGCGGTGTCGGTCGTCATGGCGCTCGGCTGCCGTGCGGACCCGGCCCGGCTGGGCCACGCTGGAGCCATGGACCCGGCCGAGGCACTGGACCGTATCGCCTTCCTGCTGGAGCGGTCCCAGGCCCCCACCTATCGCGTACGGGCGTTCCGCACGGCGGCGGACGTCGTCACGGAGCTGTCCGCCGACGAGGTGGCCCGCAGGACGGCCGAGGGGTCGCTGGAGTCGCTGAAGGGCATCGGGCCGAAGACCGCGCAGGTGGTGCGCGAGGTGCTGGCCGGACAGCTGCCCGGCTATCTGGAGAAACTGGAGCAGGAGGCCGCGGAACCCCTCGTCCTGGGCGGCGAGAAACTGACGGCCCTGCTGCGCGGCGACTGCCATCTGCACTCGGACTGGTCGGACGGCGGCAGCCCCATCGAAGAGATGGGCCGCGCCGCGGCGCGGCTCGGGCACGAGTGGGCGGTCCTCACGGATCACTCGCCGCGCCTGACGGTGGCCCGAGGCCTGTCCCCCGAACGGCTGCGGGAGCAGTTGGACGTGGTGGCGGAACTGAACGAGGGCTGGGCCCCCTTCCGGCTGCTCACCGGAATCGAGTGCGACATCTTCGACGACGGATCGCTGGACCAGGAGCCGGAGCTGCTCGAACGGCTCGACGTCGTCGTGGTGTCGGTGCACTCCAAACTGCGGATGAACGCGACGGCCATGACCCGCCGGATGATCGCCGCCGTACGGAATCCGCACTCGGACGTGCTGGGGCACTGCACGGGGCGGCTGGTCACCGGGCGGGGGCGGCCGGAGTCGGAGTTCGACGCGGACGCCGTATTCGCCGCCTGCGCCGAGACGGGCACGGCCGTCGAGATCAACAGCCGCCCCGAACGGCTCGATCCACCGCGGCGGCTGCTGCGCCGGGCGGTCGCGGCCGGCGTGCTGTTCTCCGTGGACACCGACGCGCACGCTCCCGGGCAGCTCGGGTGGCAGGGGTACGGATGCGCGCGGGCCGAGGAGTGCGGGGTGCCCCCGGAGCGCGTGGTCACCACCTGGTCGGCGGAGGAACTGCTGGCCTGGACGCGGGATCGCGTGACTCCCGAGGGCGTACGGGCCCTTTGACGCGGTACTGGGATACCTGGACAACGCGACACCGCGGCGAAGGGACGATGTATGGAACGGGCGGCCGTATTCGATGTGGACGGCACTCTTGTCGACACCAACCATCTGCATGTGACGGCCTGGTGGGAGGCGTTCCGGCAGGCCGGGCACGATGTGTCGATGCACGACGTCCACCGGGCGGTGGGCCTCGGTTCCGACGACCTGATCGCGCATCTGCTGGGCGACGGGCGCGACACCGGGCAGGACGACGCCATCAGCGCCGCCCACAAGGCCGTCTACGGCACGTACTTCGAGCGGCTGCGCCCGTTCCCCGGCGCCGGTGACCTGCTGCGGCGGCTCGACAGCGAGGGCTGGGCGGTCGTGCTCGCCACCTCCGCCGGCGGGGCGGAGCTGGCGGCGCTCCGGCGGGCCATCGACGCCGACGACGTCATCAGGGCGACGGCCAGCTCCGACGACGTGGACTCCGGGAAGCCCGCGCCCGACCCGGTGGAGCACGCCCTGGAACTCGTCGGAGCCTCGGCGGAGCACTCGTTCTTCGTCGGTGACACGGTCTGGGACATGCGGGCGGGCACCAGAGCGGGTGTCCTGTGCGTGGGAGTGCTGTGCGGCGGCATCCCACGCGCCGACCTGGAGAAGGCCGGGGCGAGCTCCGTCTACCGGGACCCGGCCCATCTCCTGGCGTCGCTGTCCAGGAGCCCGCTGACGGCGGGAGGCTGACCGGGCCGTGACGCAGATCACGACCGCGACCGCTCCGACCTGGGAACACCCGTCGGTAGTTTCCCGTTAAATCAGCTGTGGGTGCGGATGGGACAGTGTCCCCGGGCCTCACCTTCCGCCCACAGGGAAGATCGTTCGGCTGAAGCCCTGTGGAGCACACCGCCGAGAGGCGACCGCCATCCGTGGCCACCCACAGACGGCCCCGACCGCGATTCCCCCGTCCGGTCGGGGCCTTTCCCGTTTTCCGCGCCTTTTCCGTTCCCCAGGGGCGTCGCTTGACTTCGAGAGCGCTCCAATCCGTAGCGTCGCCCATATGACCACTGCACAGCACAAGATCGGGTCGGGCTTCGACCGGCACAGCACCGCGGACGACGTCCTCGCCGGCATCGACCTCACGGGCAGGCTGGCGATCGTCACCGGCGGCTACTCGGGGCTCGGCCTGGAGACGACGCGCGCGCTCACCGGGGCGGGCGCCCGGGTCGTCGTTCCCGCGCGGCGGCGGGCGGTCGCCGAGGAGGCGGTCGCAGGTCTCGACGGCGTGGAGGTGGACGAGCTGGACCTCGGCGACCTGGAGAGCGTGCGCGCGTTCGCCGACCGGTTCCTCGCCTCAGGCCGCACCGTCGACCTCGTCATCGACAACGCCGGGATCATGGCCTGCCCCGAGACCCGGGTCGGCCCCGGCTGGGAAGCGCAGTTCGCGACGAACCACCTGGGCCACTTCGCCCTGGTCAACCGGCTCTGGCCGGCGATCGCCCCGGGCGGTGCGCGGATCGTCTCCGTCTCCTCGACGGGCCACCACACCTCGGACATCCGCTGGGACGACCCGCACTGGCACCGCGGCGACTACGACAAGTGGGAGGCGTACGGGCAGGCGAAGACGGCCAACGTCCTGTTCGCCGTACAGCTCGACGCACTGGGCAAGGATTCCGGTGTAAGGGCCTTCGCGCTGCACCCGGGCGGCATCCTCACGCCCCTCCAGCGCCACCTGCCCCGGCAGGAGATGGTCGAGCGCGGCTGGATCGACGAGAACGGTGTCCCGCTGAACCCGGAGGGCTTCAAGACCCCCGAGCAGGGCGCGGCCACCCAGGTGTGGGCGGCGACCTCTCCGCAGCTGTCCGGCATGGGCGGCGTCTACTGCGAGGACTGCGACATCGCCGAGCCGGCCCCGGCCGACGGTACGCGGGTCGGCGTACGCGACTACGCGATCGACCCGGCGTCCGCGGCCCGCCTGTGGGCCCTCTCCGCGGAACTCACCGGCGTCGACGCCTTCGCCTGAGACGCGCGGTCACAAGCCGCCGCGGCGCCTCAAGCACTCAGGCACAGGCACAGGCACAGGGCCCTCACGTACTCGGCGCTCAGGTGCTCAGGTGCTCACGCGCTCACGCAGGAGACTCCTCCGGCTCCGGGTCCTCGGGGTGGACCGTGCTCGTGCCCGGGTCGCCCTGCCGGCCGGTGCCCGCCTCGTCGGTGTCGGGGACGGCGGTGTCCGGCTTCGCCCGTACGCCGCCGTCCTCCTCGGAGTCCTCGCTCGGCCCTGACTCGGGCGGCGTGACGACGTCCCAGGGGTCCTCGCCCTCCTGCACCTGCTGGTCCGGCAGATCCCGGGGCACGGGTCCCTCGTTCTCCTCGGGCGTCCTGGTCCCGTATTCGCTCACGGCGCGCTCCCCTCCTCGTCGGGCCTCGTGGGGCGGAAATCCCTTGTCGGCCAGGGTGCGGGTACCTGCCGGGACGACCGCGCAAACCCGGGAGCCCCCGGGCGTCAGTGCGGAGCGCGCTCCTCCAGGGCCGCGCGCCAGGCCGGCGGCGGGGTGTCCCCCGATCCCGGTCCCGTGCCCGCGCGCCGTCCGCCGCGCGCGAAGAAGTCGGCCAGCGGAAGGATCGCCGCGCCGACCGTGACCGCGTCGGGCCCGAGGGCGCCGAGTTCGATCGTGACCCGTTCGGCCGGGTGGCGCAGCGCGTACGAGACGGCGTGGGCGCGGACGGCGGGCAGGAAGCGGGAGCCCAGCTGGAGTCCGGCCCAGCCGCCGATGAGGATGCGTTCGGGCTGGAAGAGGTTGATCAGGTCGGAGAGGCCCGCGCCCAGGTACTCGGCCGTCTCCTCCAACACGGCGAGCGCCACAGGGTCGGCCACCACACCGGCAACACCGGGATCACCGGTCACCTCATTCCCGGTTGCCGCGCTGCCGGTCGCCGCATTCCCGGTCGCCGCGCTGCCTGCCGCCGCACCGCGGACCGCCGCATCGGTAGCTGCCAGGCCGACCGCGGACGTGCTCCCGGCAGCCCCGCCGTCGACCGTCGAGGCGCCCATGGACGCGGGCGCGCCCGGGCTCGCGGGCGCCCCCGCGCGCGCCCCGCCGCCCCCCGAACCGCCCTCGACCGGGTAGGCCGCCGCCAGCATGGCCGTGAGGGCGGTCTCCTCGTCGACCCCCTTGGGCGGCCGTCCCCCGGCCTCCTCCCAGCGTTCCAGCAGGGCCTCGGCCCCGGCGTAGGCCTCCAGACAGCCGAGCGCACCGCAGCGGCAGCGGCGCCCCCTGACCCGTACCGTCAGATGTCCCCATTCCACCGCCCGGCCCAGTTCCACGTCGTCCGAGACCAGGCTGGCGCCGACACCGGAACCGAAGAGGACCACGACCGCGTTGCGCGCGCCGCGTCCGGCGCCGAACCACATCTCGGCCTGGCCGAGGGTCTTGGCGCCGTTGTCGGTGAAGTACGGGACGGAGTCCGGGAGCCCGCAGGCGGCACGGAGCAGGGACTCCAGCGGGACGGCGGGCCAGCCGATGGTCTGGCCGTGCACGACGGCACCCTCGGCCGCGGTGCGTTCCACGATGCCGGGTACGCCGATGCCGACGCCCAGCAGTCGCTCGGGGGCGATGCCGGCGGTGGCCAGGACCTCGGCGACGCCGTCGCTGATGTGGCCGACGATGACGTCGACGTCGTAACCCTGGTGCTCCAACGGCCGTTCGGTGCGGGCGAGTTCGGTCAGTGACAGGTCGAAGAGTTCGACGCGGACGCGGGTCTCGCCGACGTCCACGCCGATCATGTGGCCGCTGGCGGGGGCGACCCGGAGCAGGGTGCGGGGCCGGCCGCCGTCCGAGTCGACACTGCCCGCCTCCTCCACCAGGCCGTCGGCGACGAGCTCGGCGACGACGTTGCTGATGGAGCCGGAACTGAGCCCGGTGGCGGGCCCGAGTTCGAACCGGCTCATCGGTCCGTCGAAGTAGAGCCTCCTCAGTACGGCCGTGCGATTGCCTCGTCGCAGGTCACGTACCGTTCGCCCGTTCCGCCCCGCCATGTGGTCCCTTCCCGCCGTACCCCCGACCTGCAAGATACCGCTGCGCGATCCCTTGACGCGACTTTCTTCCGGGTCTTAACTCACGTCCTAAATTAAGCCGTGAGGATCGTTCGGGAAGTGAACGCAGGACGATCCTCCGTTTTCCCTCCGGAAGGGACGCCTGACGCCATGCGCAGAACCCGAGCCGCGGCCGCGAGCGCGGTCACTGTCTCCTTGCTGGCCGCCGTGACCGCGTGCGGCGGTGGCTCGTCGACGGACGGCGGGTCCAACGACTCGCCGAAGACGCTCACCTACTGGGCCTCCAACCAGGGCCCGAGCATCGAGGTCGACAAAAAGACCCTCGCTCCCGAACTGAAGAAGTTCGAGAAGCAGACCGGCATCAAGGTGAAACTGGAGGTCATCCCCTGGTCGGATCTCCTCAACCGCATCCTCGCCGCGACCACTTCGGGCCAGGGCCCGGACGTCCTCAACATCGGCAACACCTGGTCCGCCTCCCTCCAGGCGACCGGGGCCCTGCTGCCCTGGGACGCCAAGAACTTCGGGAAGATCGGCGGCAAGGACCGGTTCGTCGAGTCGGCGCTCGGCTCGGCGGGTGAGACCGGCTCCGACCCGGCGGCGGTCCCGCTGTACTCGATGGCGTACGCCCTCTACTACAACAAGAAGATGTTCGAGGACGCGGGGATATCCGGACCGCCCGCCACCTGGGACGACCTGGTCGCCGACGGGAAGAAGATCTCCAAGGACGACAAGTGGGCGCTGGGCGCCGAGGGCGCGAACCTGTCGGAGAACATCCACCACGTCTTCGTCCTCGCCAAGCAGCACGGTGCCGACTTCTTCGACGCCGACGGCAAGCCCGACTTCACCTCCGACGGGGCCGTGGCGGCGGTCAAGCAGTACGTCGACCTGATGGGCAAGGACAAGGTCGTCGCGCCCGGCAACGCCGAGTACGCGCAGAACCAGTCCCTCCAGGACTTCGCCAAGGACAAGACGGCGATGGTGCTGTGGCAGACGGCGGCGGCCACGCTCAAGGCCCACGGCATGAGCGACGACGAGTGGGGCGTCGCGCCGGTGCCGGTCCAGTCCGGCACCCCGGGTGCCGACACGGCCGTCAACTCGATGGTGGCGGGCATCAACATGGCCGTCTTCAAGAACACCGACAACATCGACGGCTCCCTGAAGTTCGTGAACTTCATGACGAGCGTGGACGAGCAGACCATCCTCAACAAGACCTACGGGTCCATCCCGCCGGTCAAGGCGGCCCAGCAGGACCCCGCGTTCAACACGCCCGCCCTGAAGGTCATCCGGGACACGCTCGCCAAGAGCGCGGCCCCGCTGCCGCAGGTGGCCAACGAGTCGCAGTTCGAGACCGCGGTCGGCACGGCCGTCAAGGAGCTCTTCGCGGACGCGGCGGCCGGCCGGCCGGTGACCACGGCCTCGGTCAAGGAGAAGCTCGACGAGGCCCAGCAGCAGATGCCGAAGAAGTGAGCGTTCGATGACCGTGACCGCCGAACCCGCGGTCGGGAAGGAAGCACCGCCCGGTGCGACGGCGCCTGCCCCGCGCCGCCGCACCGGGCGGGTACGCCGGATAGCCCTGCCGTATCTGCTCCTGCTGCCCGCCCTGCTGCTCGAACTCCTCGTCCATCTGGTGCCGATGGTGATCGGCATCGTCATGAGCTTCAAGGAGCTCACGCAGTTCTACATCCGCGACTGGGGCGCCGCCCCCTGGGCGGGCTTCGACAACTACAGCCTGTCGGTGGACTTCGACGCGCCCATCGGCAAGGCGCTGCTCCACTCGTTCTTCGTGACCTGCGCGTTCACCGTCCTCTCCGTCGGCCTGTGCTGGCTGCTCGGTACGACGGCGGCGGTGTACATGCAGGAGAACTTCCGCGGCCGGGGTTTCCTGCGGGCCGTGTTCCTCGTCCCGTACGCGCTTCCGGTGTACGCGGCCGTCATCACCTGGGCCTTCATGTTCCAGCGGGACAACGGCCTGGTGAACCACGTACTGCACGACCAGCTGGGCCTCACCGACAGCCCGTCCTTCTGGCTGATCGGCGACAACAGCTTCGTCGCGCTGCTCGTCGTGTCGGTGTGGAAGGGCTGGCCGTTCGCCTTCCTGATCGTGATGGCGGGCCTGCAGAACATTCCCAAGGAGCTGTACGAGGCGGCGGCGATCGACGGGGCCGGGATGCTTCAGCAACTGCGCCGCATCACGCTGCCGTCGCTGCGGCCGGTCAACCAGGTGCTGGTCCTCGTGCTCTTCCTGTGGACGTTCAACGACTTCAACACGCCGTACGTGCTGTTCGGCAAGGCGGCGCCGGAAGCGGCGGACCTGATCTCGATCCACATCTACCAGTCGTCGTTCGTGACGTGGAACTTCGGGACGGGATCCGCGATGTCCGTGCTGCTTCTGCTGTTCCTGCTGGTCGTGACGGGTGTCTACCTCGTCCTGACCTCACGCGGACGGAGGGCGGCCGATGTCTAGGACCACCACGGCGGCGCGGCCGGGGAAGCCGGTGGGTGCGCGGCGGTCGCCGATGGCTGCGCCCCGGTCCTTCGTGTGGTCGCGGCGCATCTTTCTCACCCTGCTCACCGGTTTCGTGCTGCTGCCGGTGTACGTGATGCTGTCCAGCTCGCTGAAGCCGCTGGAGGACGTGTCGGGCGAGTTCCGCTGGCTGCCCAGCGGGCTGACGATCCGCCCGTACATCGACATCTGGTCGACGGTCCCGCTGGCGAAGTACTTCGTCAACTCGCTGATCGTGGCGGGCGCGGCGACGGTCCTCTCGGTGGTGATCGCGATCTTCGCCGCGTACGGGGTGAGCCGTTACCGCTTCCGCGGGAAGCGCCTGTTCACCGTGACCGTGCTGTCCACCCAGATGTTCCCCGGGATCCTGTTCCTGCTTCCGCTGTTCCTGATCTACGTGAACATCGGCAACGCCACCGGTATCGCGCTCTTCGGTTCGCGGATCGGTCTGATCCTGACCTATCTGACGTTCTCGCTGCCGTTCTCGATCTGGATGCTGATCGGCTACTTCGAGTCGGTGCCGCGCGACCTGGACGAGGCGGCGATGGTGGACGGCAACGGGCCGCTCGGCGCGCTCTTCAGGGTCGTCGTGCCCGCCGCGGTGCCGGGGATCGTCGCCGTCGCGGTGTACGCGTTCATGACGGCGTGGGGCGAGGTGCTGTTCGCGTCGGTGATGACCAACGACACCACCCGCACGCTCGCCGTGGGCCTCCAGGGCTACGCCACGCAGAACGACGTGTACTGGAACCAGGTCATGGCCGCCTCACTCGTGGTGAGCGTGCCCGTGGTCGCCGGGTTCCTGCTGCTCCAGCGCTATCTGGTCGCCGGACTCACCGCCGGGGCCGTCAAGTGACCACCACCCGCCCGCCCCGCAACTCCCCCGTTTCCGAGAGGACTTCTGTGACCATCGATCTCGCCGCACTCCCCCAGGACTTCGTGTGGGGCACGGCCACCTCGGCGTACCAGATCGAAGGTGCCGTGGCCGAGGACGGCCGTTCGCCCTCCATCTGGGACACCTTCTCGCACACACCGGGGAAGGTGGACGGCGACGACCACGGGGATGTCGCCTGCGACCACTACCACCGGTGGCGCGAGGACATCGCCCTGATGAAGGAACTGGGCACCAACGCGTACCGGCTGTCGATCGCCTGGCCACGGGTGGTGCCGGGCGGCGACGGGCCGGCGAACGCCAAGGGCCTGGACTTCTACGACTCCTTGATCGACGGTCTGCTGGAGGCCGGCATCACGCCGTCGGTCACCCTGTACCACTGGGATCTTCCGCAGGTGCTCCAGGACCGGGGCGGCTGGACCGAGCGCGACACCGCACACCACCTGGCGGCGTACGCGACGGTCGTGGCCGAGCGCCTCGGCGACCGTGTCCAGCACTGGACGACCCTCAACGAGCCGCTGTGCTCCGCCTGGATCGGTCACCTGGAGGGCCGGATGGCCCCGGGCCTGACCGACCTCACCGCGGCGGTCCGCGCGTCCTACCACCTGCTCCTCGGCCACGGTCTCGCCACCCAGGCGATCCGTGCCGCGGCCCCGGGCGCCCAGGTCGGCATCGTCAACAACCTGTCCTACATCGAGGCCGCCACCGAGCGCCCCGAGGACATCGCGGCGGCCCGGCGCATGGACGGGCACACCAACCGCTGGTGGCTCGACCCGGTCCACGGCCGCGGCTTCCCGGCGGACATGCGCGAGGTGTACGGGGTCGAACTCCCGGAACAGGCGGGCGACTTGGCGGTCATGGCCCAGCCGCTGGACTGGCTGGGGCTCAACTACTACTTCCCGTCGGCCATCGCGGACGACCCGACGGGCCCGGCCCCGTACGCCGCCGCCGTCCGCCGTCACGGTGTGCCGCGCACGGCCATGGACTGGGAGATCGACGCGGCCGGCATCGAGAACCTGCTGCTGCGCCTCACGGACGAGTACGGCGCGCGGAAGCTGTACGTCACCGAGAACGGCTCCGCCTATCCGGACGTCGTACGCCCGGACGGCACGGTCGACGATCCCGAGCGCACCCGGTACCTCGAACAGCATCTGGCGGCCTGCGCCTCCGCGGCCCGCAAGGGGGCTCCGCTGGCGGGCTATTTCGCGTGGTCGCTGCTGGACAACTTCGAGTGGGCGTACGGCTACGACAAGCGCTTCGGTCTCGTCCACGTCGACTACCGGACGCAGCGGCGCACGGTGAAGGGCAGCGGGCGCCGGTACGCCGAGATCGTCCGGGAGCACGGCGGGAGGCAGCGCGAGGCCGCCTGACGCCTGACGCCTGACGCCTACCGGGTCGACTCGTCAGGTGTCGTGCTCGTCCCCCATGCCCCGGGGGACCGTCTCGGTGAGCATGATCAGGTAGAGATAGGAGCGATGGAGGGCGAGCCCGCGGCCGCGCCCCGGGGTGCCATGGCTGCGCGGCCGTCCTTCGCGCGCCTCAAAGATTGCGCCGTTCCCCGCGCCCCTAAAGGGCGCGGGGCTCTGTCCGTATGCGGCTCCGCCGCGGGGCGCGGCCGGCCGCAACGGACCCGCACCAAGCCCGTAACGCCCGCCCCCACCCCCGTACAACCGCACCGCATAAGCTCCCCGCATGGAACAGAGCGAGATCATCCTCCGAGCGATCGGCGTCCTGACCGAGACCCAGGAAATGGTGCGCAGGCTCAACGACGACACCGAGGTCGACATCGACGCCGGCGAGGCCCAGCTCGGCAGGCTCGTGACGGAGGTCTTCCCCTCGGTGGAGGTCCCCGGCGACGCGACCCCCGCCGAGGCCGGCCAAGCGGTCGTCGACGCCCTGATGCCCGCGGCCATCTCCCTGGTCGGCGCCTTCGCCTTCCTGTTCTCGGAACTCGCCGACATCCACGACACGGAACGCACCGAGATCAAGAGCACCGATCTCCTGCGCACCCTCGCACTCCGCCTGTCCGACACGGACTCGACCGCCGGCCCCGACCCGGACCCCGGCGGCGACGCGTAGCGCTCCCCTGACCACCCCACAAAAACACATTGGCTCTCTGCGGATCGGCTACGTAGCCTAGGCCATAACCTAGTGACCCTAGGTTTAGCTCTAGCGCCGCCCACGACCCGCCAGGAGAACCCCGCCATGAAGCCGCTCACCGAGCAGGACATCCGCAGTTCGTTCGTCAACTGCTCCAAGGGCGAGGCCAAGCGCCTGTTCGTGCCGCACGATCTGACGGACCGGCCGTGGGACGATCTGGACTTCCTGGGCTGGCGCGACCCCGGGGCGCCCGACCGCAGTTACCTGGTGACCGAGCGGTCGGGCGACCCCGTCGGCGTGACCCTGCGCTTCCCCTCGCAGCAGCGCGGCTTCACGCACCGCAGCATGTGCTCCCTGTGCCTGACCACCCACCCGGGGAACGGCGTCTCCCTCATGACGGCCCGCAAGGTCGGCCCGGCCGGCCGCGAGGGCAACTCGGTCGGCGTCTACATCTGCGCCGACCTCGCCTGCTCCCTCTACGTACGCGGCAAGAAGCTGCCCGGACCCGGGGCGCGCTTCGAGGAGAGCCTCACCGTGGAGGAGCAGGTCGCCCGTATGAACGGCCACGTGTCGGCCTTCCTGGACCGCCTCCACTCCTGACCGACCGGACGGTAGGCGGCATCGGCGGAGCCGACCCCTCCGTTCGCGTTCGACGGGGCCGTCGAACGGGAAGTGGCCAAGGATGCGAGATGTACGTGAAGTGTGGGCCGCCGGTGCCGCCCAGGTGACCGAGTGGCGCCAGCAGCCCGTGATCGTCCAGACGGTCCGGGCGGCGGCGGCCGCGACCGTGGCCTACGTGGTCGCTCTGCGCTTCAGCCCCGAGGCCGCGCCGCTCACCGCCCCCCTGACCGCGCTCCTCGTCGTCCAGGTCACCCTCTACGCCACCCTCACCACCGGCATCCGGCGGGTGAACGCCGTGGTGGCCGGCGTCCTCGTCGCCATCGGTTTCAGCGCCCTGGTGGGACTGACCTGGTGGAGCCTGGGACTGCTCATCCTGGCCGCGCTGGCCGTAGGGCACCTGGTGCGGGTCAGCGAGTTCGTGCCCGAGGTGGCGATCAGCGCCATGCTGGTCCTGGGGGTCACCCGGATCGGCGACACGGCCTGGGCCCGGATCCTGGAGACGGTGATCGGTGCGGTGGTCGGCCTCGGCTGCAATCTGCTGTTCGCTCCCCCGGTGTGGGTCGGCGCCGCCGGTGAGTCCATCGAGGACCTGGCACGCCGGATGCGGCGGTTGATGCTGCGCGTCGGCGACGAGGCGGCCGGCCGCACACAGGTGGCCGTCGCGGCCGAGAGCCTGCACGAGGCACGGCGGCTCGACCACGACATCGTCGACGTGGACGCGGCCCTCAAACAGGCCGAGGACAGCCTGCGGCTCAATCCGCGCGTACGGGAGGGGCTGCTGCACCGGGTCGTCCTGCGCACAGGGCTCGACACACTGGAGATCTGCACGGTGGTCCTGCGGGTACTCACCCGCACCCTCACCGACCTCGCCAAGGAACGCGCCCCAGAGCCGCTGTTCGAGTCGCGGATCGGGGAGGTGTTCGAACAGCTCCTGTCCGAGGTCGGTGACGCCGTGGTCAGTTTCGCCGTGCTGGTCACCACCGACGTCAGCCGCAGCGCCGAGTCGGCGGAGGCCCGGCTCGCCCACGAACTCACCGCCGCGACGGCCACCCGCGACAAGCTGGCCCAGCTCCTTCTGGAGGAGGTGCAGCGGGACGCTCACCAGTGGCAGCTGTACGGCGCCGTGGTCACCGAGGTCACCCGGATCCTCGACGAACTCGACATGGAACACCGCTCCCGCCGCCTGCTGGAGGAACTGGACCGCTGTACGCGCGAACAGCGCGAGCGCATGCCCCGGCTGGACCGCCTCCGCCGACGCCTGCGCCGCGCACGGCGGAACCGCAAGGCCCCCTCGACTCGTACTACGTGATGTACCGACACCGCCGCGACTGGGCGACCCGCCCACGGGGCGGCACATGACGACAGAGGGAGTGCGGATGGCCGACGGCACCGTCCGGATCGACGGGAACTCACTGCTTGTGGCGGGCGGCGTGCGGGTCCGGTTCATCCGTACCCTGCGCCTGCCCGAGACGGGCACGCACGCGCTGCCTCCGGGGCTCGGCGAGTTCCCGCTGCGCCGCGTGGAGGACTACCCGGAGACGGTGCCCGCCGAGTGGCTGGCCCGCGGCGGAGTGATGCTGCCGGTGTATCTGCGCGAGGCGATGTGGCTGAGCTTCGGCGGCACGATCGAACCGGCGGCCCTGCAGGTGGGCGCGGGCAAGGTGTGCGCGGTGTCCGGCAAGCCGTGGAGCCCCCGGCCGGCCCGGGATCCGCAGAACTACGTGGTGCTGCCCCGCCAACCGTGGCTCGACGGCATCAACTCCGGCAAGGGCACGGTCCGTCAGTTCGTGGCGGTGCCGCTCGGGCTGGGCGCGACGGTCGAGGGCCAGGTGACCGGCGAGGAGGTGTGGGGCGGCGTACAACTGCAGTCGTTCCCGCTGACCGACGCCGCGCTGCACGCGTGGCACGAGGAGCAGCGCCGGCTGGCGGAGGAAACGGCACGCAGACAGGCCCTGATGGCGTCGGGCGGCTACGGCGCCCCGGCTCCGATGGCCGCGCCCGGTGCCATGGCCGCACCCGGTGGCATGCCGCAACCGGGCGGTGCCATGCCCGCGGCCCCGGCGGCGGCTCCGCCCCGCGCCTCGGGGGCGATGGGTCTGGGCGTCGGCGGTTCGATGCGTCAGGAGGTCTACCAGGACGACCGCCCGCTGTCGGACTGGTCGACCACCGCGTCCGGGCGGGTCTTCGTCCACCTCGTGACGCCGCCGGAGTGGCGGCGCATCACGGGCGAGGCTCCCCCGCCGTCCCCCGTCGACCGCGCGGCCTACACCCGCGCCAGGCTGCCCTGGTTCGACTACTACGACCAGGACGGCACGGATCTCGATCCCACGGACGAACTCGGCGCGGTCAAGCCGGTCGGTGACTGGCTCGGCGACGACCACACTCCGTGGCAGCCGCCGTCGCCGGGCCAGGTGAAGCCACTGGGTGACGCGCCGGGGAAGCCGGTGGGCGACGGGGACTGGTGAGCCGGACCCCGGTCCGCCGGGGGCGCGTTCTCCTCACCCGTCGCCCTCAGCTCGCTCCTCGGTTCGCTCCTCGGTTCGCTCCTCGGTTCATCCCTCGCTTTCCGTGCGCTGTCGCTGCAGCGTGCGCGGGCAGCTCGCGCCGCTCGCCTGTGTGAGCAGGATGTGCATGCGCTCGGTGAGCTGTCCGACGTCGTCCGCGGGCCGGTGGAAGGGCAGTCGTACGTCGCCGTGGCCGCGGACGCGCTCGATGCGCAGCGTCAGCCCGTGCCGGTCCACGGCGAGCGGCTGCACCCGGACGGCGCCGTGCAGGCAGTCCGGTTCGACGAGCCGGGTCAGTCGCTCGACGGCGTCCGGGTGCGAATCGGCGAGGTGGGTGAGCAGTTGCGCCTCCGCGAGGGCCAACGGGTCGGGCTCGGCGGCGGCGTACTCGTCGAGGTCGACGACGACCGACCCGCCGGCCTCGCGCAGCACGGCGCGGGTGGGGTGGAACGTCAGGTGATCGTCCTCGGGCGCGAACCAGCCCGCCATCCACAGGCGCGAGCGGATACGGTTGCGTACCGGGACGGGCGCCACGTCGGCGAACTCCAGTACGGCGGACGGCTCTCCGCGTGGCGCGCAGATCGCGGCCGTGGTGAGCACGCTGTCGTCGGGCAGGTGCAGCAGCACCCGGCCGTCCTCCGCGACGGTGTGGACGCCGATGAACTCCTCCCGACCGCCTTCCGCGGTCACCGCGCAGGACCACGCCGCGGCGAGCACCGAGCGGGCACGTTGCGCCGTGGCCGGTGCGGCCGTCCAGCTGTGACGGTCACCCATCCCAAAACCTCCATTTAGGTAAGCCTTGCCTAACCTACAGAAGATCGGGGTGTAAGCCAACCACAAGGCACCGCTCAGGGCACCTTTGTGACAGCGAGTTCACGGACGGACGGCTCCGAGCAGGGCTCGCGCGCACACGTCGCGCACCTGTTCCCGGGAGAGGTCCGGCTCCTTGAGCCACTCCAGACAGGCGGCCGCCATGAAGGCCAGCCACCCCCGCACGGCGATCCGCAGGACCGGCAGGTCCTCCTCGGTCCAGGCCGTCTCCGGGTCGGCCGCCAGCGCCTCCAGGATCTGCCGCTGCTGTGCGGCGAGCGTCTCCCGGTACACCTTCCGGACTGCCTGGTCCCCCGCCGCCTCCGCGCGGTGGAAGGCGCGGAAGCCGTGCGCGTGCTTCTGGACGTACTCCAGGAAGGTGTCGAGCCCGGCGTCGATCTGCGTACGCACGGGCACTCCGGGCACGGCGGCGGTGACCCGCAGCATGCGCCTGCTCTCGCGCTCGACCACGGCCGCGAAGAAGTCCCGCTTGGTCGGGAAGTAGTGGTAGAGCAACCCCCGTGACACACCGGCGAGTTCGGCGACCTGCTCGATCCAGACGTCGTCGTACGGACTCTCCGAGAACAGGCGTGCCCCGACCGTGAGCAGTTCCTCCCGGCGCTCCTCGGAACTGAGCCGACGACGCGTGCGCTCCCCCTCCTTGGCGGCCATGCCCGCACTTTACTCGGCCCACCGACCCGGCCGACGTCTTGCACGACGCCTTGCACGACGTCTTGCAGGCGCTGCGCACCACGTCTTACTTGACGTCGGTTCAACAGCGGGACCAGACTGGCGGCCACTGTTGAATCCGCGTACAACAAGCTCGACCGGCGGCCGGTGCAGGGGAGATGACGTGATGGCGGGCACCAGAGAGACCCAGTCGTCGAAGGGCGCGTCGAAAGGCGCGTCGAAAGGCGCGCTGCCGAAGGGGTTCCGCAGCGCGGAGCTGGGCTGGCCCGAGCTGCACCGCATCCCGCACCCGCCCTACCGCGTGCCGCTGATCGGCGACGCCGTCGGGACCAACCTCCGTACGCCGTTGCAGGATTCGCTGCGCGTCGGACGAGCGCTCGGGCCGATCTTCCGGCGCAAGGGGTTCGGCAAGGAGATCGTCTTCGTCTGGGGCGCGGGGCTCACGGGCGAGCTGGCGGACGAGTCACGGTTCGCCAAGCACGTGGGGCTGGGGGTCGCCAACCTCCGTCCCGTCGCCGGGGACGGCCTCTTCACGGCGTACAACCACGAGCCGAACTGGCAGCTGGCGCACGACGTGCTGGCGCCCGGCTTCAGCCGTGAGGCCATGGAGGGCTATCACGCGATGATGCTGGGGGTGGCCTCCCGGCTCACCGACCGCTGGGACGGCGCGCAGGCCGCGGGACGGGCCGTCGACGTGCCCGGCGACATGACGAAGCTGACCCTGGAGACGATCGCCCGCACCGGCTTCGGCCATGACTTCGACTCCTTCGAGCGGGCCCGGCCGCACCCCTTCGTCACGGCCATGGTGGGCGCCCTGTCGTACGCGCAGCGCCTCAATGTCGTCCCCGCACCGGTGGCGCCCGTGCTGATGCGCGCGGCCACCCGCCGCAACCGGGCCGACGTGGCGTACCTGAACCGCACGGTCGACGCCGTCGTCGAGGCGCGGCTGCACGGGCCGGCCGGGGACGGCGACCTCCTCGACCGGATGCTGGGGACCGCCCATCCGGAGACCGGGGAGCGTCTCACCCCCGAGAACGTCCGCCGCCAGGTCATCACCTTCCTGATCGCCGGCCACGAGACGACGTCGGGCGCGCTCTCCTTCGCCCTGCACTATCTGGCGCGGCACCCCGAGATCGCCGCCCGCGCCCGTGCCGAGGTGGACCGCGTCTGGGGAGACGCGCCGGAACCGGCCTACGAGCAGGTCGCCAGGCTCCGGTACGTGCGGCGCGTACTCGACGAGTCGCTGCGGTTGTGGCCGACGGCGCCCGCGTTCGCGCGCGAGGCCCGTGAGGACACGGTCCTGGGCGGTGCCCATCCGATGCGCCGGGGCGCGTGGGCGCTGGTCCTGATGCCGCTCCTGCACCGCGATCCCGACGCGTGGGGCCCGGACGCGGAGCGGTTCGACCCGGACCGCTTCGAACCGGCGGCCGTACGGGCCCGGCCCGCCCACACCTTCAAGCCGTTCGGCACCGGTGCGCGGGCCTGCATCGGGCGGCAGTTCGCACTGCACGAGGCGACGCTCGTGCTGGGGCTGCTCCTGCGCCGGTACGAGCTGCTGCCGGACCCCGCCTACCGGCTGCGGGTGGCGGAGCGGCTCACGCTGATGCCGGAGGGGCTGACCCTGCGGCTCGGCCGCCGCTCCCCCGCACCGGCCGTCGGGCCGGAGGTGTCCGGGGTCCGGGAGTCGGCGTCGGCGTCGGCGTCGACGTCACGGTGTCCAGTGACCGGGGCGGGTGAATGACGCCGGAAGCCTGGTGCCGGCGCTGCCCTTGGCGGCGTTGAGCTGCGGCTGGGTGAGGAAGAGGGCGCCGGTCAGGTCGGCGTCCGTGAGGTCGGCGTCACGCAGGTCGGCGCCGATCAGATCCGCGGAGCGCAGATCGGCGCCCGTCAGGTCCGCGGCGATGAGGTAGGCGCCGCGGAGGTTGGCGCCCCGCAGATCGGCGCCCTTGAGCCGGGCACCCATCAGGTCGGCGCCCCGGCGTTCCTTCTTCTTGTCCTTCTTGTTGTTCCTGTCCCGGCCGAGACCGGCGCGGGCCAGCTCGCTGGCGCGCAGCAGCAGGACGTTGACGTCCTGGCGGACCGCCGTCACGTCCAGTCCGGCCAGTTCCTCCCGCTCCCGGCGGGTGAGCGCCTCGGTGCGGTCGAGCGCGCGGCGCAGTTCGGGGTGGACCGGGCGGGCCGCGGGCAGCTCCAGCGCCTGGGTGAGATACCAGAGCAGTTCCTGCAGTTGCCGTACGGCATGGAACACGTCGAACATCAGCCGGGAGTGCTCCCGGTCCCCCGAGCGCCAGTCCTCGCCGCCGAAGGTGAGCTGCGAGACCTTCTGGCCCGCGCCGAAGCAGTCGTAGACCGTGCAGCCGTTGAAGCCCCGCTGCCGCAGTTCCGTGTGGATGCCGCAGCCGAAGTCCGTCCGCAGGTTGCGGCAGGGGCTCCCGGCGGCCTTGTCGATCGCGAAGTCCGCCGAGGCGGCGAAGGGCAGCGCGACACAGCACAGCCCGAAGCACTGGGCACAGTCGGCTGTCAGTTCGGTGCGGGCCGGGGCCAGGCTGCCGGGTTCGTCTTGCATGCCTCCCAGCGTACGCAGGGCGCGTCCGTGACGATCACCGCCCGATCGGTGGCCGGGCCTCGGACCCTGCCTGTGAGCTCCCGGGCCGTCTCGGACTTCGCCGTGCCGGGCGGGCCGAGGAGCAGCGAGTGATGTCCGGCCGGCGGCGTCACCACGAGCGTGCGCACGGCGTCGGCCCGCTCGTGGAAACGGTCCGACAGCTCGTCCCTGATCGCCCGCAGCCGCTCGGCGGTGTCCTACGTGTCCCGCGTCTCCTGCGCGCCCATGGTTCAGCTCCTCCTCCGTGCTGCCTGTCGGGTCGCTCGGCCTCAGGACATGTCGCGGATCATCGCCAGGTTGCCCACCAGCAGGCCGCCGTCGACCGGCAGCGTCACTCCGGTGATCCAGGCCGCGTCCGCCGAGGCCAGGAAGGCGACGGCGGACGCGATGTCGGCGGGCTCGCCGACCCGTCCCAACGGGTAGTGGGCGGCGGCGCGTTCGAGGGCCTCTCCGCGGCCGTCCCAGGCGTTGGTACGGATGGTGCCGGGCTCGACGAGGTTCACCCGGACACCCCGCGGGGCCGATTCGACGGCGACGGTACGGGTGAGCGAGGCCAGTGCCGCCTTCGCCGCGCTGTACGCGTGGGAGCCGAAGTGCTGCTCGGCGTTGACCGAACCGATGTTGACGATCGCCCCTCGCCCGCCCGCGGCCACCAGATGCGGCAGGGCGGCGCGGATGCAGCGGTAGGCGCCGTGCAGCGTGATCTCGAAGTCCTCGTACCAGGGGCCGTCCTCGTGCTTCTCGAAGGAGGCGGGGTCGGGGTGGCACGCGTAGGCGTTGTTGACCAGCACGTCCAGGCGGCCGAAGGAGTCCAGCGCCGTGGTGACCGCCCCTTCGACGGCGGCGGGGTCGGCCACGTCGCACGCGTACGACGCGGCCGTGCCGCCGCTGTCCCGGATCGCGGCGGCGACCCGTTCGGCGCGTGCCTTGTCCTGGTCCGTGACCAGTACGGACGCGCCCTCCTCGGCGAAGCGGTGTGCTGTCGCCTCGCCGATGCCCTGGCCTGCGGCTGTGATCAGGACTGCGTGATCGTCGAATCGCGTCATGGGATCAGACTAGGGAGCGGATTTCGGCTGCGGGTCCGTTGTGGCTGGGCGCGCAGTCCCCGCGCCCCCGAAGGGCGCCCTTGGCGGGCGCCCTCTCGCGGTGCCTTCAGGCCTCGTCCCTCGCCAGGGCCAGCAGGCGGTCCAGGACGCGGGGGCCGCCCGCTCTCACTCCGTCGTGCTCGAACTCGTCCGTGACGTACGTGCGCAGGCCGCGGATCGTGCGGGCCGTGCGCAGGGCGTGGTCCGTGTCGACGTACATGTCGTCGTGGTAGACGGCCGCGGCGACGGGGACCTCGTTGGCGGCGAGGCGGGCGGGGTCGTACAGGACGGGCCAGTCGGTGCGCTCGGCCAGCAGGTCCGCGGTCTCGCGCAGCGGGCGCAGGGCGGGGTCGCAGTCGAAGGTCCAGGGGTGGACGGACTCACCGGTGAAGAGGACGGGGCCGTCGCCCGCGAGGCTCTTGGCGGCGTCGAACTGGGGGAAGTCGGCGCGGACCCGCTCGGCGGACCAGGCGGTGGGGCGCTCGCCCTGGGCGTAGCAGGCCTCGTGGACCAGGGCGTACAGGGGATGTCCGGCGTAGGAGAGGAGGGACTGGGCCTCCTCCTGGAAGGCGTCGGAGAGGGCCGCGCCCTGGGCGGTGCGGACGAAGGCGTTCTCCAGGAGGTAGTGCAGCCGGTGGCTGCCCTCGCCGCCGCCGAGAAGGATGCCGAGCGACTGGAAGGCCTCGACGGTGAGCCGGTAACCGCCGTTCAGGACGGGCTCGTTGAGCAGGACGTACTCGGCGATCCGCCGGGCCCGCTCGATGTCCTGGGGGTAACGCGCGTAGTGCGCGGCGACCTTGCGCTCGATACGCGGGTACGCGGCCCGGTAGACGTCGTCGGCGTGACCGTCGAGGGTCGGGAGCCCGCCGGTGAGGAGGGCCGTGCTGAGGCCCTCCGGCGCGGTGGAGAGATAGTGGGTCGTGCAGAAGCCGCCGAAGCTCTGGCCGAGGACGGTCCAGGGGGCGCCGCCGGTGACGGCCGGGCGGATCGCCTCGCAGTCGCGAACGATGGAGTCGGCGCGGAACAGGGCGAGGTGGTCGGCCTGTTCGCGGGGTCCGCCGCGCAGCGGGAGCGTCTGCCGGTTGGCCGGCGTGGAGCTGCCGGTGCCGCGCTGGTCGAGCAGCAGGACGCGGTACTCCTCCAGGGCGCGGCCCAGCCAGGCCTGTCTGCCGACGAAGCGGTTGGCGCCGAAACCGGGCCCTCCCTGGAGATACACCAGCCAGGGCAGGTCCTGGTCCGCCTGGTCACTGGCGACCACTTCACGGGCGTACAGCTCGATCGTCTCCCCGGTGGGGGCGTCGTGATCGAGGGGCACGGTGAACCGGCGGTCGCTGAGGACGACACCGGGCTGACGGTAACTGGCGCTCAAAAGGGGCTCCCGAGACGGACGGATTCCTGACCGCGAACCAGTTCAGCACAAGTTCTTTTGTGAGCCGAGGGCGGGGATCAAGAAATCCGTACTGACCGTCCGATCAGGCCGAGGAGCGGCTGGGGAGCAGGAACGTACTGAACAACCGCTCAGCACCGCCGCTCGGCCCGGAACGCCTTCAGCGCGGGGGAAGGCTGGAGCGCCGCACCACCAGTTCCGGTTGGAGGACCACGCGCCGGTGCTGGTGCGCGCCGGGAGCCGCGTCGGCCTCGGTCTCCTCCAGGAGGAGTTCCGCGGCGAGCGCGCCCATGGTCACGGCGGGCTGGCGCACCGAGGTCAGCGGGACGGCCGCCGCCGCGGCGAACTCGATGTCGTCGTAGCCGACGATCGCGAGGTCGTCCGGGACGCTCACCCCGGCCGCGAACATCGCCTGCAGCACACCGAGGGCGAGCAGGTCGTTGGCGCAGAAGACGGCGGTGGGACGGTCGGCGAGGCCGAGGAGCCTGGCTCCGGCGTCGCGGCCCGCGGCCACGTCGAGGCGTTCGGTGGGCAGCTCGCGCAGGCACTCCGGGCCGAGTCCTGCCTCGGCGAGGGCGTTCATGGCGCCCGTGCGGCGGTCGGTGACCTGGGTGAGTCCGGGCGGGCCGCTCACGTACGCGATGGAGCGGTGGCCCGCGTCGATCAGGTGCCGTACGGCGAGTGCGCCGCCCGCGACGTCGTCGACGGACACCGAGCACTCGGTGGTGCCCTCGGCCACGCGGTCGACGAGGACGAAGGGGATGCCGTGCCGGCGGAACGTCTCTATGTTGCGTCCGGTCGCGTCGGCGGGGGTCAACAGGACGCCCCGGACGCGCTGTTCGGCGAAGAGCGACAGGTAGTCGGCCTCTTCGCCGGCGCTCTGCGCGCTGTTGCAGACCATCACGCCGAGCCCGGCCTCGCGGGCCGCCCGCTCGGCACCGCGCGCGACGTCCACGAAGAAGGGGTTGCCCATGTCCAGGACGAGCAGGCCCATGATCCGGCTGCGTCCGGCGCGCAGCTGCCGCGCCGACTCGCTGCGGACGTAGCCGAGCCGGTCGATCGCGGAGAGCACGCGCGCGCGGGTCTCGGAGGCGACCGTGTCAGGGCGGTTGATGACGTTCGAGACCGTGCCGACGGAGACTCCGGCGACTCGGGCGACGTCTTTGATACCCACCGACTGGGCCATCAGGCGGTTACCTCCGGAAGAACGGGGAGTGGTGGGCACGCAGTCACATTACCCGCGTGCCCACCCGGAACGGACGTCGTCACGCGGGCAGTCCGAAGTCGGCGACACGCAGCGCCGACGGCGTCGTACCAGTGGACTTGACCTGGTAGAGGACGGACAGTACGCCGTCCTGGGCGATCCGCGTCTCGTCGACGAGGACCTCGCCGAAGGCGTCGAGTCCGCTGCCGTCGAACAGGGTCGTCCAGTCGGCGTGTCCGGAGGCGGCGGACGCGGCTGCGATGCGTCCGAAGGGCAGGATCGCGTACGCGTTGTCGTACTTGTCGAGGACCAGTCTGGTGCGCTGGCTGGAGTTCAGGGCGAGGGGTATCTCGGTCTTGCGCCAGGTGCCGGTGGCGGTCCTGCGGACGTGGAAGGTCCGGCCGTTCGCCGTCCGGTCGCCGACGTAGTCGGTGGTGCACTGGCCGAAGCGGCCGGGGACGTAACTGATGATCGCGTGCGGGCGGCCCGCGGAGTCGGTGGCCTGGCTCTCCTGGTTCATCAGGGAGTGGTCCGGGTTGAGCGCGTCGATCACCAGACCGCCGTCGGTGACGGCGACCGTGTTCGAGGTGCCGGTGGTGCCGACCACCGTTCCCGCGTCGTTGCGCCAGGTACGGCCGCGGTCGTCCGAGTAGACGTAACCCGTGTCGTGGTTGGTCAGGCCGCCGCTGTTGCACATCACCGCGCCGTTCTGCTCGCGCCAGGTGAAGAAGGAGTGCAGCCGGCCGTTCCGGTCGTAGTCGATGCCGTGCAGGTACATGTTGCGGACGGTGCTGGTGCCGTGCTCGCTCGTGTACGTGCCGGTGGAGCCGCTCCACTCGCCGAGGGCGGTCCAGGACGTGCCGTTGTACTCGGCGAGGGCGTTGCGGCCGTTGCCGGACACCCCGACGCGGTAGCTGAGCTGGAGTTTCCCTTCCGGGGTGGAGACGAATTGCGGGTACGTGAACTGCGAGGTGAGCGCGAGCCCGTCGAGGGTGGACTGGGGCGCGCCGAAGCGGCTGGTGGTCCAGGTCAGGCCCGCGGGGTTGTCCATGAGCCCGGCCACCGACTTCACGTAGGTGAAGCCGTCGCTGTGGGAGTCCATGTGGAGGTGGAGGCGGCCGTCGGTCTTCGAGACGCCCATGGAGATGACGTTGTGGGAGTCGTCGTACCGCAGGGTGTGTCCGGCCTTCACCGTCGACCAGGTGCTCGCGCCGAGCACGCGGCGGCCGATGACGGCGTTGCGGTCGGCCGTGTACCAGGCGGCGTACTGATAGCCCTTGTGGGTGAGCAGGGCGTTCTTCTGGAACGAGTTGTTGTTGACCAGGCCGTCGTAGGAGACGAAGAAGATGGCCTGGCTGTCGAGTGTGGTGGTCCCGGTCCGGGTGACCGAGGGGCCGGGGGCTGCCGCCCTGGCCGTCCCGGCGAGGGCGGGTGCCGCCGCGGTGCCGAGCAGGGCGGTCGCCAGCAGGGTGCGTCTCTTCATGTCCGGAGCTCCTTGGCGTGTGGGGACGAGGAGGAGGAGAACGAGCGAGGGAAGAGCACGGTGGTCGGGTCGGCGGATCGTCAGGTCATCAGGCGAGGTGGAACACCTCGGTGAGCGGTTTCATGGCTTCGTCCGGTCTGGCGCCGTCCAGTGCTTCGAAGAACGGCGCCATCTCGGCCTGCCAGCGGGCGTTGACCCCGGTGGCCTCCATGCCCGCCTGCGCTGCCGCGAAGTCCTCGGTCTCCAAGTAGCCGACCAGCAGGCCGTCTTCGCGCAGGAAGAGCGAGTAGTTGTGCCAGCCGGTGGCCGAGAGCGCCTCCTGCATCTCGGGCCACACGGTGGTGTGTCTCTCGCGGTACTCGTCGAGCCGGTCCTCGCGGACCTTGAGCAGGAAACAGACGCGCTGCATGAAGTACCACTCCGGGGTCGTGGGGGGGTGCCGTCGGCCGGGCCGCCCGCGACACGGAGGGCGGCCCTGCTGTCGGCGCCAGTCTCAGAAGTCGAACTGGTCGATGTTCTTGCCGTTGAACACGGTCGGCTTGCCGAGGTTGATCACGCCGTCCTTGCCGATGGTGTACTCGCCCATGTCGCCGGCCTTGAAGGTCTCGCCCTCCTTGCCGGTGATCTGGCCGGAGACCAGCGCGACGGAGGTACGGGCGGCCAGCTCGCCGAGCTTCGCCGGGTCCCACAGCTCGAACGCGTCGACGGTGCCGTTCTTGACGTACTTGCGCATGTCGTTCGGGGTGCCGAGGCCGGTCAGCTTGACCTTGCCCTTGTACTTGGAGCCCGACAGGTACTGGGCGGCGGCCTTGATGCCGACCGTGGTCGGGGAGATGATCCCCTTCAGCTTCGGGTACTCCTGGAGCAGGCCCTGGGTCTGCTGGAAGGACTGCTGGGCGTCGTCGTTGCCGTAGGCGGTCTTGACGAGCTTGATGTCCTTGTACTTCGGGTCCTTCAGCTCGTCCTTCATGAAGTCGATCCACGTGTTCTGGTTCGTCGCGGTCTGCGCGGCGGACAGGATCGCGATCTCGCCCTTGTAGCCGATCTGCTCGGCGAGCAGCTGCACCTCGGTGCGGCCCAGGTCCTCGGCGCTGGCCTGCGAGACGAAGGCGTTGCGGCAGTCGGTCTTGGTGTCCGAGTCGTAGGTGACGACCTTGATGTCGTTCTTCATGGCCTGCTTGAGCGAGGTGCACAGCGCGCCCGGGTCCTGCGCGGAGACGGCGATGGCGTCGACCTGCTGCTGGGTGAGCGTGTTGACGTAGGAGACCTGGCCGGCGGTGTCGGTACCGCTGTTGGTGCCGACCTCCTTGTACTTCGAGCCCAGCTCGGTGAGGGCCTTCTCGCCGCCCTTGTCGGAGGAGGTGAAGTACGGGTTGTTGACCTGCTTGGGCAGGAAGCCGACGGTCAGGCCCTTCTTGGTGGCCGCGTTCGGGTCGGCCTTGCCGGCCGCCGCGTTCGAGCCGCCCTCGTCCTTGACGTCGTCCTTGGAGGTCCCGCCACCGCACGCGGTGAGGGCCAGGGCCAGAGAGGTGGTGGCGGCGAGAACCGCACAGGCTCGGCGGAGGGATGACTTGCGCATGGTGGGTCCTTTACAAGGGTGAGTACGGCGCGCCCGTTTCGAGGGGCGCGAGGAACTGCGCGACCAGCCACAACGGACCCGCAGCGAACGAACTGCCAAGCCGGCGGAGCCCGGCCTGTCTAACCTGTGGAACTCTGCGCCGCCCGGCGCCCGGCCCGCGCGATGGAAACCTGCCGCGCGACCCGCGGCCCGAGCACGGACAGCACGAGCAGAACGCCGGTGACGACGATCTGCGACTGAGCGGAGACATCCTGAAGGCTCATCACGTTCTGCAGGGCGCCCAGCAGGAAGACACCGGCGATCGCCCCGCCGAGCGTGCCCTTGCCGCCGTCGAAGTCGATCCCGCCCAGCAGCACGGCCGCCACGACCGACAGTTCGAGCCCCGTGGCGTTGTCGTACCGCGCGCTGGCGTAGTGCAGCGCCCAGAAGATGCCGGTCAGCGAGGCCATCAGCCCGGTCACGGTGAACAGGATCAGCTTCTGCCGCTTGACGCGGATGCCGGCGAACCGCGCCGCCTCCTCGTTGGCGCCGACCGCGAACAGGGATCGCCCGAACGGGGTGGCGTGCAGCGCGACCACGGCGATCGCGAGCAGCACCAGGAAGGGGAGGAACGCGTACGGGATGAAGGTGTCCCCGAGGCGGCCGGCCGCGAAGTCCAGGTACTGGGTGGGGAAGTCGGTCACCGCGTCGGAGCCGAGCACGATCTGCGCGATGCCCCGGTAGGCGGCGAGCGTGCCGATGGTGACGGCGAGGGACGGCAGTCCCAGGCGGGTCACCAGCAGCCCGTTGATCAGCCCGCACACCACTCCGAGGAGCAGACAGATCGGGATAATCGTCTCGATGGTCATGCCCTGGTTCCACAGGGCGCCCATCACGGCGCCGGACAGACCGGCCGTGGAGGCCACCGAGAGGTCGATCTCGCCGGCCACGACGAGCATGGTCATCGGCAGGGCGATCAGCGCGATGGGCAGCGTGTTGCCGATGAGGAACGACAGGTTGAGCGCGTTGCCGAAGCCGTCCACGGTGGTGAAGGAGAGCAGCAGGACGACGATCAGGAGGGCGCCCACCACTGTGTCCCAGCGGACGGCGCGCGTGAGAGCGGAGTCAGCCATGGCGGGCGTTCCTCTTCTTCAGTGCGGTCGCCACGCGCAGGGCGACGATCCGGTCGACCGCGATGGCGAGGATGAGCAGGATGCCGTTGATGGCGAGCACCCAGACGGAGCTGACACCGAGGGCGGGCAGCACGCTGTTGATGGAGGTGAGGAGCAGGGCGCCGAGGGCCGCTCCGTAGACGCTGCCGGAGCCGCCGGTGAAGACGACGCCACCGACCACGACCGCGCTGACGACGGTGAGTTCGTAGCCGTTGCCGGTGCCGGAGTCGACGTTGCCGAACCGGGCGAGGTACAGGGCGCCGGCGAGGCCCGCGAGGGCTCCGCAGAAGGTGTACGCGGCGAGGATCCGCTTGCGTACGGGGATACCGGCGAGGCGGGCGGCCTCCGGGTTGGAGCCGAGCGCGTACAGCTCGCGGCCGCTGCCGAAGTGCTTGAGGTAGTACGCCGTGGCGATCAGCACCGCCAGCGCGATCAGCGCCAGGTAGGGCACGGCGGAGATGCCGCCGGAGCCGAAGTCGATGAAGCCGTCGGGCAGGCCGGCCGCGGTGATCTGCCGGGAGCCGACCCAGATGGAGTCGATGCCCCGGATGATGTAGAGCGTGCCGAGGGTGACGACGAGCGCGGGCACCTGGCCGAGGCTGACGAGCAGTCCGTTGACCAGGCCGCAGCCGACGCCGAGCAGGACCGCGAGGAGGATCGCGACGACGGAGTTGCCGCCGCCTTCCAGGTAGGTGCCGGCGGCGAAGGCGCTGATGCCGAGCGTCGAGCCGACGGACAGGTCGACGTTGCGGGTGATGACGACCAGCGACTGGCCGGTGGCGACCAGCACGAGGATGGTCGCGTTCAGCAGGAGGTCCTTGATGCCCTGCTCGGACAGGAAGTCGCTGTTGCCGATCTGGGTGATGACGATCATCACCAGGAAGACCAGCAGGATGGCGAGTTCGCGCATCTTGAAGACGCGGTCCACCAGCCGGGTGCCGCTGGACTTGGGCACCTCGGCGGCGGGGGCGGGGTTGGGAGCGGTGACCGTCACGCGGCTGCCCTCCCGGTGGCTGCGGCCATCACGGTTTCCTCGGTGGCGTCGGTACGTGCGATCTCGGCGGTGAGCCGGCCCTCGTGCATGACGAGGACCCGGTCGGCCATGCCGAGGATCTCGGGCAGGTCGGAGGAGATCATCAGGACGGCGACCCCGTCGGCGGCCAGCTGGCTGAGCAGCCGGTGCACCTCGGCCTTCGTACCGACGTCGATGCCACGGGTCGGCTCGTCGACGATCAGCACCTTCGGGCCGGTGGCGAGCCACTTGGCGAGGACGACCTTCTGCTGGTTGCCACCGGACAGGGTGTTGACGGTGTCGGCGATCCGGGCGTACTTGACCTGGAGCTTGACGGCCCAGTCGAGGGAGCGGCTGCGCTCGGCGCCGCGGTCCATCAGTCCCGCCCTGACGGTCTTGCGCAGTCCGGTGAGGCCGATGTTGCGCTCGATGGACATGTCCATCACCAGGCCCTGGGCGCGGCGGTCCTCGGGGACGAGGGCGAGACCGGCGGCCATGGCCGTGGAGGGCGCGCCGTTCGTCAGCTTCTTCCCGTCGAGCTCGACCTCTCCGGCGTCCCAGCGGTCGACGCCGAAGACGGCCCGGGCGACCTCCGTGCGCCCGGCGCCGACGAGTCCGGCGAGGCCGACGATCTCGCCGCGGCGGACGTCGAAGGAGACGTCGGTGAAGACGCCCTCGCGGGTCAGCCGGCGGACGCTCAGCGCGACCTCGCCCGCCCGGACGTCCTGCTTGGGGTAGAGCTCGTCGAGGTCGCGGCCGACCATCCGGCGGACGAGGTCCTCCTCGGTCATGCCGTCGATCGGTTCGCTGGAGATCAGGGCACCGTCGCGCAGGGTCGTGACCCGCTTGCAGATCTGGAAGATCTCTTCCAGTCGGTGCGAGATGAACAGCACGGCCGAGCCCTGCTCCCGCAGTGCGCGGACCACGCCGAAGAGGCGGGCCACCTCGCTGCCGGTGAGTGCGGCGGTCGGCTCGTCCATGATCAGGACGCGGGCGTCGAAGGAGAGCGCCTTGGCGATCTCCACGATCTGCTGGTCCGCGATGGACAGGCCGCGCGCCGGGCGGTCGGGGTCGAGCTCGACGCCGAGCCGCTGCATGAGGGCCAGGGTCGCGGCGTGCGTGGCCTTGTGGTCGATCCGGCCGAGGGCCCGCCGGGGCTGGCGCCCCATGAAGATGTTCTCGGCGATCGACAGATCGGGAAAGAGGGTCGGCTCCTGGTAGATCACCGCGATACCCGCGTCGCGGGCGTCGGCGGGACCGTGGAAGAGGGTGGGCTCGCCGTCCAGGAGCACCTGACCGGCGTCCGGTCGGTGCACGCCGGCGAGCGTCTTGATGAGGGTCGACTTGCCCGCGCCGTTCTCTCCGGCGAGTGCGTGCACTTCGCCGGGGAAGAGTTCCAGGGACACGTCCCGCAGGGCGCGTACGGCGCCGAAGGACTTCGAGATGTCCTTGAGTGCCAGCACGGGGGCCGGATCCGCGTCGGACCGGTGGGTCATGAGGGGCTCCTCAACGACGCGGGCGATGCGGCCTCACGACGTCGTGAAAGGTTTCAACTAGGTTGCCGGGACGTTAGACATGTAGCCCAGGTCACGTCAATGGGTACAGGCCGAAATTTTCGATAGCCAAAGGTCACAACCGAGTCACGGCAAGGCGTCCACGCCGGAGGGGTTGACAGCCTTTCGGGGGACTCATAACTTCTGCCTTCTGAATCGTTTCAGAGCCATGGTGTTCAGAAGCCGTTCGGAACCGATGCCACAACGGAAGTCACAGGAGCCCCGAAGTGACCGAGCTCGCCGCGGTGAAGGCCGCCCTCAAGACCCAGGCAGTAGAGACGCCGTCGTGGGCGTACGGGAACTCGGGAACCCGCTTCAAGGTGTTCGCCCAGCCAGGGGTCCCCCGCAATCCTTTCGAAAAGGTCGACGACGCGGCGAAGGTGCACGAGTTCACGGGGGCCGCGCCCACCGTGGCGATGCACATCCCCTGGGACCGGGTCGAGGACTACGCGGCGCTGGCGAAGCACGCCGAGGAACGCGGCGTGACCCTCGGCGCGATCAACTCCAACACCTTCCAGGACGACGACTACAAGCTGGGCAGCGTCTGCCACCCGGACGCCGCGGTGCGCAGGAAGGCCGTGGGCCATCTGCTCGAATGCATCGACATCATGGATGCCACGGGTTCGAAGGACCTGAAGCTGTGGTTCGCGGACGGTACGAACTATCCCGGCCAGGACGACCTCCGGGAGCGCCAGGACCGGCTCTCCGAAGCTCTCGCGCAGGTGTACGAGCGTCTCGGTGACGACCAGCGGATGCTGCTGGAGTACAAGTTCTTCGAGCCGGCCTTCTACGCCACCGACGTGCCGGACTGGGGCACGGCGTACGCCCACTGCCTGAAGCTCGGCCCCAAGGCGCAGGTCGTCGTCGACACGGGCCACCACGCGCCGGGCACCAACATCGAGTTCATCGTCGCCACGCTGCTGCGGGAGGGGAAGCTCGGTGCGTTCGACTTCAACTCGCGGTTCTACGCGGACGACGACCTGATGGTGGGTGCCGCCGACCCCTTCCAGCTGTTCCGGATCATGTACGAGGTCATCCGGGGCGGCGGGTTCACCGCGGACGTGGCGTTCATGCTCGACCAGTGCCACAACATCGAGGCGAAGATCCCGGCGATCATTCGTTCCGTGATGAACGTGCAGGAGGCGACTGCGAAGGCGCTGCTCGTTGACGGCGCGGCGCTGAGTGCCGCGCAGCGGGCCGGCGACGTGCTTGCCGCCAACGCGGTGATCATGGACGCGTACAACACGGACGTGCGGCCGTTGGTCGCGGAGGTCCGTGCGGAGCTCGGGTTGGACGCGGACCCGATCGCCGCGTATCACCGGTCCGGGTGGGCGGAGAAGATCGCTTCTGAGCGGGTGGGAGGGGAGCAGGCCGGTTGGGGGGCCTGACCCCGGCTGCCCTCGGCCTTGGCGGTCCGCTCGCCGTGGGGCCGGTGGCCGACCGCGGGTCCGTTTCGGCTGGCCGCGCAGTTCCCCGCGCCCCTCAAGAAGGGGGCTGCGCCCCCTATCTCCTCTCTGCTCTCTCTTCTTTTAAGGAACCGGAACATGGCAACCCATTCCCGTCCCCATCCTGAAGCCGCTGCTCTGCTCGGGCGGTCCAATCGGCTTGGTGCTGATCCTCGTAATACCAACTACGCGGGGGGCAACACGTCCGCGAAGGGCACCGAGACCGACCCCGTGACCGGCGGGGACGTCGAGTTGATGTGGGTCAAGGGGTCCGGTGGCGACCTGGGCACCCTGACCGAGGGCGGGCTCGCCGTGCTGCGGCTCGACCGGTTGCTGGCGCTGAAGGACGTGTACCCGGGCGTCGAGCGCGAGGACGAGATGGTCGCCGCCTTCGACTACTGCCTGCACGGGAAGGGCGGGGCGGCGCCGTCGATCGACACGGCCATGCACGGGCTCGTCGACGCGGCGCACGTCGACCACCTGCACCCCGACTCCGGGATCGCGCTCGCCTGCGCGGCCGACGGCGAGAAGCTGACCGCCGAGTGCTTCGGGGACAGCGTCGTGTGGGTGCCGTGGCGGCGGCCCGGTTTCCAGCTGGGGCTGGACATCGCCGCGGTCAAGGAGGCCAACCCGCAGGCCGTCGGCTGTGTCCTCGGCGGACACGGCATCACCGCCTGGGGCGACACCGCCGAGGAGTGCGAGCGCAACTCGCTGCACATCATCCGCACCGCCGAGGAGTTCCTCGTCGAGCGCGGAAAGGCCGAGCCCTTCGGTCCCGTCCTGGAGGGGTACGCGGCCCTCGGCAGCGTAGAGCGCCGGGCCAGGGCTGCCGCGCTCGCACCCGTCATCCGGTCGCTGGCGTCCCAGGACCGCCCCCAGGTCGGACACTTCACCGACTCCGAGGTCGTCCTCGACTTCCTGGCGAGCGCCGAGCACCCGCGCCTGGCCGCCCTGGGCACCTCCTGCCCGGACCACTTCCTCCGTACGAAGGTCAGGCCGCTCGTTCTCGATCTGCCGCCGACCGCCAACCTCGACGAGGCGGTCGCACGGCTGAAGGAGCTGCACACCGAGTACCGCGAGGAGTACGCCGCCTACTACCGGCGGCACGCCGACGCCGACTCCCCCGCCATGCGCGGCGCGGACCCGGCGATCGTGCTGATCCCCGGGGTCGGCATGTTCTCCTTCGGCAAGGACAAGCAGACCGCCCGGGTGGCCGGCGAGTTCTACGTCAACGCCATCAACGTGATGCGCGGCGCCGAGGCCGTCTCGACCTACGCGCCGATCGAGGAGTCCGAGAAGTTCCGCATCGAGTACTGGGCCCTGGAAGAGGCCAAGCTCCAGCGGATGCCGAAGGCCAAGCCGCTCGCCACCCGGGTCGCGCTCGTGACCGGCGCCGGCAGCGGTATCGGCAAGGCGATCGCCGAGCGGCTCGTCGCCGAGGGCGCCTGTGTCGTGATCGCGGACCTCGACGCGGCGAACGCGGCCGAGGTCGCCACCGCGCTCGGCGGTCCCGACAAGGCCGTCGCCGTCACCGTGGACGTGACCTCCGAGGAGCAGATCGCCGAGGCCTTCAAGGCGGCGGTCCTCGCCTTCGGTGGTGTCGACCTCGTCGTGAACAACGCCGGCATCTCCATCTCCAAGCCGCTTCTTGAGACCACGGCGAAGGACTGGGACCTCCAGCACGACATCATGGCCCGCGGTTCCTTCCTCGTCTCGCGGGAGGCGGCCCGGGTGATGATCGCGCAGGAGCTGGGCGGCGACGTCATCTACATCGCCTCCAAGAACGCGGTCTTCGCGGGCCCGAACAACATCGCCTACTCGGCGACCAAGGCCGACCAGGCCCACCAGGTCCGCCTCCTCGCCGCCGAACTGGGCGAGCACGGCATCCGGGTCAACGGCGTCAACCCCGACGGCGTCGTCCGCGGTTCGGGGATCTTCGCCGGCGGGTGGGGCGCCCAGCGCGCGGCCACCTACGGCATCGAGGAGGAGAAGCTCGGCGAGTTCTACGCCCAGCGGACCATCCTCAAGCGCGAGGTCCTTCCCGAGCACGTCGCGAACGCCGTCTTCGCCCTCACGGGAGGCGACCTCACGCACACCACCGGTCTGCACGTCCCGGTCGACGCCGGCGTCGCCGCCGCGTTCCTCCGATGACGGACCTCACCCGGGAACCGGCTGTGAAGTCGTACGCCGCGGTCGACCTCGGCGCGTCCAGCGGACGCGTCATGGTCGGCCGCGTCGGCCCCGACTCGCTGGAGCTGACGGAGGCCCACCGCTTCCCGAACCGGCCGGTACGTACGCCCGAGGGCCTGCGCTGGGACATCCTCTCCCTGTACGCGGGGGTGCTCGACGGGCTGCGCGCGGCCGGGCACGTCGACTCGGTCGGCATCGACAGCTGGGCCGTGGACTACGGCCTGCTCGACGCCGACGGGGCGCTGCTCGGCAACCCGGTGCACTACCGCGACACCCGCACACAAGGTGTCGCGGAGAAGGTGTGGGCCACCGTGCCCGCCGCCGACCTCTACGCGGCCACCGGTCTCCAGTACGCCCCCTTCAACACGCTGTACCAGCTGGTGGCGGCCGGCTCCTCCGCCCAACTGGCGCACGCCAAGCGCCTGTTGCTCATCCCGGATCTGCTGACGTACTGGCTGACGGGCGAGGCCGGCACCGAGCTGACCAACGCCTCCACCACCCAGCTGATCGACCCGCGCACGGGTGACTGGTCGTACGACCTCGCGGCGCGTCTCGGCATCGACCTGGAGCTGTTCGCGCCGCTGCGGCGGCCCGGGGACCCGGCCGGTCTGCTGCGGCCGGGCGTGCTGGAGGAGACCGGGCTGACGGGGCCCGTCCCGGTGACCACCGTCGGTTCCCACGACACCGCCTCCGCGGTGGCCGCCGTGCCGGCCGTGGACGAGCGGTTCGCGTACATCTGCACCGGTACCTGGTCGCTGGTGGGCCTGGAGCTGACGGCGCCCGTCCTCACCGAGGCGAGCCGCGCGGCGAACTTCACCAACGAGCTGGGGCTGGACGGCACGGTCCGCTACCTGCGGAACATCATGGGCCTGTGGCTGCTCCAGGAGTGCCTGCGGGAGTGGGGGAACGCCGACCTGGGCGAACTGCTGTCCGCCGCGGCCGAGGTGCCCGCGCTGCGGTCCGTCGTGGACGCGGGAGACGCGGCGTTCCTGGCCCCCGGCCGGATGCCGTCACGGATCGCCGACGCCTGCCGTGAGTCGGGGCAGCCCGTTCCCGGGTCGCGCGCCGAGATCACCCGGTGCATCCTCGACTCGCTCGCCGTCGCCCACCGCCGGGCGGTCCTCCAGGCGCGGGAACTGGCCGACCACCCGGTGGACGTCGTCCACATCGTCGGTGGCGGCGCCCGCAACGCCCTGCTGTGCCGCCTCACGGCCGACGCCTGCGGCCTTCCGGTCGTGGCGGGCCCGCCCGAGGCGGCGGCCCTGGGCAACGTCCTGGTACAGGCCCGGTCGAACGGCCAGGTGGGCGACCGCACCAAGATGCGCCAACTGCTCACCCGTACACAACCGTTGACCCGCTACGAGCCGCAGGGCACCACAGCGGTATGGCAGGCGGCCGAAGCCCGGCTGAGCGGCCGATGACATCAAACTCGCGTCGGCCTGGGCGTGCCCCAAGGGGCGCGGGGAACTGCGCGGCCAGCCACGACGGACCGGCACTCGACAACGCACCTCGTTCCGGCACAGCTGAACGCCGCGTACGGTGCATCCATCCGACGTACAACCCCAAGGAGCCGCGATGCGTGTCGCCCTGTTCCTGACCTGTGTCAACGACACGCTCTATCCGGACACCGGCCGAGCCGTCGTGAAACTGCTGACCAGGCTGGGCGTCGACGTCGACTTCCCGATGGCTCAGACCTGCTGCGGGCAGGCGCACTACAACACCGGATACCGCCACGAGGCCGAACCTCTGGCCCGGCACTTCTCCGATGTGTTCGGCGAGTACGACGCGATCGTGACCCCGTCCGGGTCGTGCGGCGCGATGGTGCGCGAGCTGTACCCCCGGATGGGCGAACGGGCCCGCGCGGAGGGCCGCGGTGACGGCCTCGCCACCACCCTCGCACCGGTCGTGCCGAAGACGTACGAGCTGACCGAGTTCCTGGTGGACGTGCTCAAGGTGACCGACGTGGGCGCGTACTACCCGCACACCGTCACGTACCACCCCACCTGCCACGGTCTGCGCAGTCTCGGTCTGGGCGACCGGCCGCGCCGACTGCTCCAGTCCGTCAGGGGACTTGAGCTGAAGGAGCTGCCGGGCTCCGACGAGTGCTGCGGCTTCGGCGGCACCTTCGCCCTCAAGAACTCCGACGTCTCGGCGGCCATGGGGGCCGACAAGGTCCGCAACGCCGAGTCGACGGGCGCCGACGTGCTGTGCGCCGCCGACAACTCCTGTCTCATGCACATCGGCGGCACCATGACCCGGCTCAGGACGGGCATGCGGCCGGTACACATCGCGGAGATCCTGGCGAGCACGGAGGAGGAGCGGGTATGAGCGGTGGCACTTTCGTCGGTATGCCGACCTTTCCGAAGGCCGCGCACGAGGCCGTCCACAACCAGACCCTGCGCGGCAACCTGCGGCACGCGACGCACACCATCCGAGCCAAGCGCGCGAACGCGGTCGCGGAGGTCTCCGACTGGGCCGAGCTGCGCGAGGCCGGCAAGCAGATCAAGGACCACACACTCCGTCATCTCGACCGCTATCTCGTGCAGTTGGAGGAGTCGGTCACGGCGGCGGGCGGCACCGTGCACTGGGCCGCCGACGCGGACGAGGCCAACCGGATCGTCACGTACCTCGTGCGGGCGACCGGTGAGAGCGAGGTCGTCAAGGTCAAGTCGATGGCCACGCAGGAGATCGGGCTGAACGAGGCGCTCGAAGCCGAGGGCATCAACGCCTACGAGACCGATCTCGCCGAGCTGATCGTGCAGTTGGGCAAGGACCGGCCCTCGCACATCCTCGTCCCGGCCATCCACCGCAACCGCGGGGAGATCCGCGACATCTTCGCGCGCGAGATGAGCGAGTGGGGCCGCCCCGCGCCCGAGGGCCTGACCGACACGCCCGCCGAACTGGCCGACGCGGCCCGTCTGCACCTGCGCGAGAAGTTCCTGCGCGCCAAGGTCGGCGTCTCCGGCGCCAACTTCATGGTCGCCGAGACCGGCACCCTGGTCGTGGTGGAGTCCGAGGGCAACGGCCGGATGTGCCTGACCCTGCCGAAGACACTGATCTCGGTGGTCGGCATCGAGAAGATCGTGCCGACCTGGCAGGACCTGGAGGTCTTCCTCCAGACCCTCCCCCGCTCCTCGACGGCCGAGCGCATGAACCCGTACACCTCGACCTGGACGGGCACCACGGACGAGGACGGGCCGCAGACCTTCCATCTGGTCCTCATCGACAACGGGCGCACCGACACGCTGGCCGACGAGGTGGGCCGGCAGGCCCTGCGCTGCATCCGCTGCTCGGCGTGTCTCAATGTGTGCCCGGTGTACGAGCGGGCGGGCGGCCACGCGTACGGCTCGGTCTACCCTGGCCCGATCGGCGCCATCCTCAGCCCCCAACTGCGGGGCACCGAGAGCGAGATCGACGCCTCACTCCCGTACGCGTCCTCGCTGTGCGGCGCCTGCTACGACGTGTGCCCGGTGGCGATCGACATCCCGGAGGTGCTGGTGCATCTGCGGGAACGGGTCGTGCAGGGCGGTGCCGTGACCCGCGAGGGCGCCAAGGTCATACTCAAGCCCGCGAAGGGGCATGCCGCCGAGCGTGCGGCGATGCGGGCCGCGCGGTGGGCGTTCAGCCATCCGGGCGCGCTGCGCACGGGCCAGCGGCTGGCGTCCCGCACGCGCCGCTTCCACCCGCGGACACTGCCCGGACCCGGCAAGGCGTGGAGCGAGACGCGGTCGCTGCCGGCGGTTCCGGCGGAGCCGTTCCGCGACTGGTGGCAGCGGACCCAGGGCGGAAAGCGGCCCCAGGGCGGAAAGGACACCTCGAAGTGAGCAGCAGGGATCTGATCCTGGCCCGGGTGCGGCGCGCGCTGGCCGATGTGCCACAGGACGACACGCCGTACGACCAGGCCTTCGCGCGCCCGTATCTGCGCGAGCACGGGCACCGGAGTGTCGCCGAGACGGTGGACCTGCTGGCCGAGAACCTGGCGGACTACCGGGCGCTCGTGCACCGCTGCACGGCCGGTGAGCTGGCGGGGACGATCGCCCGGCTGCTGTCCGAGCGGGGTTCGGCGGCGGTCTCCGTACCGGCGGGCCTCGACCCCGGGTGGCTCGCGGCCACGGAGGTCACCCAGGTGCCCGACAGCGCCGCGAACACCCCGGACGAACTGGACCGGGTCGACAGCGTCGTCACGGCGTGTGCCGTCGCCATCGCCGAGACCGGCACCCTCGTGCTGGACGGGAGCCCGGACCAAGGGCGCCGCCGGATCACCCTGGTCCCGGACCACCACATCTGCGTCGTCCGCGTGCCCGACCAGGTGGTGTCCTCCGTGCCCCAGGGCCTGGAGCGCCTCGACCCGGCCCGCCCGCTGACCTGGATCTCGGGTCCGTCCGCCACCAGCGACATCGAACTCGACCGCGTCGAGGGGGTGCACGGTCCCCGCACCCTGGAGGTGGTGCTGGTGAGCGGAGAGTGAGCGGGGAGTGACCGACACGGTTAGCGTGAAGGCATGATCCGGTTCGAACAGGTCACCAAGCGCTATCCGGACGGCACGACCGCTGTGGACGGGCTCTCCTTCGAGGTGTCGAAGGGCGAACTCGTCACGCTCGTGGGCCCGTCCGGCTGCGGCAAGACGACGACCATGATGATGGTCAACCGGCTCATCGAACCGACCTCGGGCCGGATCCTCGTCGACGGCGAGGACATCGCGAAGGTCGACCCGGTGCGGCTGCGCCGGCGGATCGGTTACGTCATCCAGCAGGTGGGCCTCTTTCCGCACCGGACGGTCCTCGACAACACGGCGACCGTGCCCGCCCTCGTCGGCTGGAAGAAGGCCAAGGCCCGGGCGCGGGCCGCCGAACTGCTCGACCTGGTCGGGCTGGACCCGAAGACGTTCGGCCCCCGCTACCCGGACCAGCTCTCCGGCGGTCAGCGCCAGCGTGTCGGCGTGGCGCGGGCCCTGGCCGTCGACCCGCCCGTGCTGCTGATGGACGAGCCCTTCGGGGCGGTCGACCCGGTGGTGCGCGAACAGTTGCAGGACGAGTTCCTGCGCATGCAGGCGGCCGTGCGCAAGACGGTGCTGCTGGTCACGCACGACATCGAGGAGGCCGTCCGGCTCGGCGACCGCATCGCCGTGTACGGGCAGGGCCGCATCGAGCAGTACGACACGCCCGGGGCGGTGCTGGGCACCCCGGCGACCCCGTACGTGGCCGGGTTCGTGGGCGCCGACCGGGGCCTGAAGCGGCTGTCGGTCACCGAGATCGAGCCCGACGACCTGGAGCAGCCGCCCGTCGTGCGCCTCGACGAGAGCGCCGACCGGGCCGCCGACCGGCTGCGCGCGCAGGGCGCGCGCTGGGCGGTCGTCCTGGACGCGGACGGCGATCTGCACGGCTGGGTGGGTGTCGAGGAACTGGCCGAGGGCGGCACGGTGGCCGCCCTCGTCCATCGCATGAAGTCCTGGGTCGCGGTGGGCGCCCCGCTCAAGCAGGCCTTCGGCGTGATGCTCCAGCACGACGCCGGGTGGGTGGCCGTGCTCGACGGGGCGCGCTTCCTCGGCGTACTGACCCCGGCGAAACTGCACGAGGCGCTGCGCCGCTCGGTGGACGCGGACGCGCTCGGTGTGCCGCGCGGTCAGGTGGACTTCGACTCGGTGGCGGACGCCTGAGACCCGGCCCTCCTGCCGCTGTCGGTACTGGCCGCCGCGTCGTCCCTGCCGTGCCTGCTGTCCCCGCTGTGCCTGCTGTCCCCGCTGTCGCTGCCGTCCGCGCTGTTCGTGCCGTACGAACGGGACGAGCGGTTCAGCAGTCCGAAGGTCCAGCGTTCGTTGAAGCCCGACAGGAAGCCGATGGCGCACCAGAACACCCAGAACGAGGTGCTCGCCGCCTCCTGGCCACCGCAGATGTCGCCGGTGGCGACCGGTACGTCGATCACCTGGGCGAACTCGGCGCTCAGCAACAGGAACACGGCGATCCCGAGGACCCAGCCGACGACCACGCGGTAGACGCCCTCGTGCCGCATGCTCCGCGACATCTGGCCCGGCACGACGGCCGCGCTGTGTCCGTTGGCCCTGCGACGGGTCAGTTCGTCCCCGCTGTTGCGCAGCCGCGCCAGCACGCTGAAGACCGCGCCGAACGCCCCGGCGCCACCGCTCAGGAAGACACCCAGGAGCGTCCAGCGGTCACTGCAGTTCAGGGTGATTCCCACGTCCCCTGGCCACCCCCACGCGCCCGCCATCAGCGGCAGGCTGAGCAGCACGAGACTGAGCAGCAGCCCGCTGGAGAGCCCGACGTTGAGCCCTCGGCTGATGGCCACCGCCCTGTCCTGGCGGACCCTGGCCCTGATGCCGGCGATCTCCTTGTCCAGGTAGTCCTCCAGGCTGGAGCTGCGCTGCTTCTCGTCGAGTTGCGGAGAGGCGAGCGCACTGCGCAGCGCGTACTCCACCGTGGCCATCAGCGAGATCCTGGTCTCCCTCTCGAAGGCCCGCTGGGAAACCCCGTACAGCCGCTGCAGTTCCAGCTGCTGTTTCGGGAACGACCTGCCCAGCTTCTGGTAGCCGTCGCAGGCCACGGAATCCACTTCGCTCAGCAGCCTGGGCGTTTCGAGCGTGACCGCCCCCACCACCATTTCGCATAACTTTTCCCGCCTCGTCGGGCGGTGTCCCCCGTTGTCCATGTAAGACGTGTACCGACACGAGGGCCGCGCCGGAAGCCGTTCCGCCGCACCAGTACGGCCACAGTCGTCACGGCCTTGCTACGGGAGCAGTCCGTTCTCCCGCAGATACGTCCGGGCCACGTCCTCGGGCAGTCGGCGCCAGCTGTCCACCTGCTGGTTCATGGCCGCCAGGTCCCGTGTCGTCAGCACCCCGTTGAGCTTGCCGAGAGCCGTCGCGACGCCCTTGCCGCCCGCCCGCGAGCGGTTGACCACCGGCACGATGTAGTCCGCGTTCTGCAGGTGCTTGTCGTCCGTGAGCAGGACCAGGCCGAAGTCGTCGAGGGTCGCGTCCGTCGTGGTGGTCAGCACCAGCTGGTCCTGGCCGTTCTGCACGGCCCGTTTCGCCTGCGTCGTGCCGACGCCCTTGGGGTCCACACCGGTGATGTCGATGCCGTACGTCTTCTTCAACCCCGGTTCGCAGTACGGCCGTTGTACGCACTCGTCACCCGCCGCGAGTCGCACTTCCACGCCGGACTCCCCCAAGTCGCTGAGTGTCCTCAGACCGTGCTCGCGGGCGAAGGCCCGGGTCACGGCGAAGGCGTTCTGGTCGACGGCCCTGCCGGGGTCGAGGACGGTGAGCCCGCGGGGCGCGGCCAGCTTCCGCAGCGCGGCCATCGTGGCGTCCAGGTCGGGCGAGCCGACGGCCGGGGCGTTCGCACCGTGTGTCTTGGCGTTCAGCCAGTCCGCGAAGGTCGCCGCGTACTCGGCGACGACGTCGATCTGCCCCGACTCCAGGGCGGGTTCGTACAGTTCGCGGTTGGCGACGGTGAGCGTCGACGTCTTGTAGCCGGCCTGGTTCAGCAGCAGCCCGTACATGGTGGCCAGCAGGTCGCTCTCGGTGAAGCCGGCCGATCCGATGGTGAGGTTCCTGCTGTCGCCGGGCGGTGCGGTGACCTCGCCCTGGTTCTCCAGGGAGGGGCCGGAGGCGCAGCCGGTCGGCAGGAGCAGCAGAACCGAGAGGAACAGGGCGGCGAGGGCCCCGCGCCTTCTCCCCGTGTGCCCTCTCCTCACCGTGTGCCCTCTCCTCCTCGCGGTCCCCATCCTCCTCGCGGGCCCCGTGCTCATCGTGTGCCCCGTCGGGGCAACAGCCGCTCGGCCGCCTCGAAGACCGCTTCGACGAGCAGGGCGAAGACGGCCACGAGAACGGCCCCGGCGACGACCTGCGGCGTACTCGCCAGGTTGAACCCGGCGGTGATGATCCGGCCGAGTCCGCCACCGCCCGCCAGCGCGGCGATCGTGGCGGTGGCCACGAGCTGTACGGCCGCGATGCGGACCCCGCCCATGATCATCGGCAGCGCGAGCGGTGCCTCGACCCGCCACAGCATCTGCCGGCCGGTCATCCCCATGCCGCGGGCCGCCCGCACGACGTCACGGTCGACCTCGCGCATCCCGACGTACGCGTTGGTGAGCAGGGGCGGTACGGCGAACAGGACGAGCGCGACGACGGTGGGGCCTTCGCCCCAGTCGCCGATGGGGGTGAGCAGCAGCAGGACCAGCACCGCGAAGGTGGGGACGGCCCGGCCGACGTTCGAGATGTTGACGGCCAGCGCGCCGCCCCTGCCGAGGTGGCCGAGGACGAGGGCGACGGGCAGTGCGATCAGACAGCTGATGACGAGGCAGACGACGGTCAGGACGAGATGTTGGCCGAGCCGGTGCCAGACGCCGTCGTCACCCGCCCAGTGCGCGGAGTCCGTGAGCCAGTTCCAGGCGTCGGTGAGGGTGTTCATCCGCGCCTCGCTCTCGTCCAGGGGGTGATCAGCCACTGGATCCCGAGCAGCAGCAGGTCGGCGGCGACCGCGATGACCACGCACAGCACGGACGCGGTGAGGACCTGGGCCTTGAAGTAGGTGTTCATCCCCGAGTAGATGAGGTTGCCGAGCCCTCCGAAGCCGACGATCGCGCCGACCGTGGCGAGCGAGACCGCCGAGACGGTGGCGATCCTGAGCCCCGCCATGGCCGCGGGCAGGGCGAGCGGCAGTTCCACGGTGAGGAGCAGGCGCACCGGCCCGTATCCCATGCCGCGGGCCGCCTGCCGGGTGTCCTCGGGTACGGCCCTGAGCCCGGCCAGGATGTTCCGTACGAGCAGGGTCAGGGAGTAGAGGACGAGGCCGGCGACGACCAGGGCCGCCGAGAGCCCGTAGACCGGCAGGAGCAGCGAGAACATCGCCAGCGACGGGATCGTGTAGAGGACGGTCGTGACGGCGAGCACCGGACCCGCGGCCCAGCCCCAGCGGCGGGCCAGTACGGCCAGGGGCAGGGCGATCGCCAGGCCGATGAGGACGGAGAGCACTGTCAGCTGGAGGTGCTGGCCGACCGCGTCGAGGAGGATGTGGCGGCGGGTGCTCAGGTAGTCGCCGCAGATCCACTCGTTGCGGGCGAGGCAGTCGTCCGGGGGCGCGGTCACGGGTCCAGTCCTGTCACGTTTCCTGTCATGAGTCCTGCCACGAGGCCGGGCACGAACCAGGTCACGAACCCGGTCACGGGTCCATTCCAGCGGGGCGGGCGGCGGACGGCGCGCGGTGCTGACCCGTACGGGGGTTGCCGGGACGTGAGTGACCGGGCGGGTGGTGCCTGGTGGTGCTCGTAGGAGGGGGTGCCCGTCAGGAAGGGGTGCCCGTGGCTGGAGGTGCCCGCAGGGCGGGAGTTGAACGCCCCTCGCGCCTCTCCCGTACTTCAGGGACAGCGGGCTTCCCCGGTCCGCCGTCCCAGGAGGAATCCCGCCCATGACGACCGCACCCCGCACCGCCGCCCTCGTCGTCCTCGTCGGGACGGCCCCGCTCCTGCTCGCGGTGGGGGCCGCCGGGCCCGCCGCCGCGCACGGAGCGCCGACGTATCCGGTCAGCCGGGTGGTCGCCTGCTCCGCCGAGGGCGGGCAGCAGGCCCGGTCGGCGGCCTGCCGGGCCGCCACCGCCTCCGGTGTCGCCGTCTTCGACAACCTGCGGCTGGCGGGGGTCGGCGGCCGGGACCGGCAGGTCGTCCCCGACGGCAAGCTGTGCAGCGGGGGCCTCGCCGCCTACCGGGGCCTGGACCTGGCCCGCGCCGACTGGCCCTCGACCCGGCTCACCGCCGGGGCGAGCATGACGCTCACCTACAAGTCGACGATCCCGCACACAGGAACGTTCAAGCTGTTCCTGACGAAGGACGGCTACGACCCGACGAAGCCGCTCAAGTGGTCCGACCTGCCGAGCCGGCCGTTCGCGACGGCCACCGATCCGGCGCTGGTGAACGGCGCCTACCGGATCAAGGCCGAGCTGCCGTCCGACCGCACCGGACGCCATCTGCTGTACACGATCTGGCAGAACACGAGTACGCCGGACACGTACTACTCGTGCTCGGACGTGGTCTTCCCCGCCGCGAAGCGCGCTGACAAGTCGGCCGGTTCCGCCGGTTCCGCGACGCGCGAGCCGGTCGCGTCGCCGACGAAGTCCGCGGCGGCGGAGACCAGCGCCGCCCCCTCCCCCTCGAAGTCCCCGGCCGATGTGGCCGGCGCTCCCCCGCAGCCGTCGGAGACGGTGACCAGCGATCCCGGCGAGGCGGTCTCCTCCGCCACGTCCGACGAGGACGACCGGGCCCCGGCCCTGCCCCTCGTCGCGGGCGGCGCGGCGGGGCTCCTGATCACGGCGGGCGCCGCGTACACGCTGCGCAGGCGCCGCTGACGCACGGACCTGCCGTCCGGACGCCCGGCTTGGGTATGCCGTCGGGACGCCCGGCTTGGGTCTGCCGTCCGGACCTGCCGTCGGCCGAAGATCACGTGACTGGTAGCGTGCGTCGCTTCGGTGGTTGACGACCGGCAGTCTCAGGAGAGCGGAACGTGCGGACCTGGCGGAAGAGTCTGGAAGCGGCCGGGGTGAGCCAAGGTGCGCTGCGCGACGACTACCTGAAGGCGGCGCGGTTCATGCGGCGGCGGGAGCCGGCCGGCTACCTGGCGGTGCGCCTGATGGTGCCCGCGGACCATCAGCCCCATGTCCTCGCCGGTTACGCGTTCGCCTCCTACACCGACGACGTCTGCGACCGGGGCACGGTCGAGGAACGCACCCGGCGTTACGACGCGTGGGACGAGCAGGTGCGTACGGCGCTGGGCTCGGGAAGCGCCGAGCACCCGCTGCTGCGCGCGTTCCTGCACACGGCGGCCGCTCGTGAGCTGCCACGCCGGTGGGTCGACTCGTATCTGGACGGCGCGCGGATCGACCTCGACTTCCCCGGTTTCGCCACCGAGGCCGACTACCAGCGGTATGTGGAACAGCTCACCTGGCCGTTCCTGATGATCACCTCGGGTCTGGCCCATCAGGGTGGCGGCAGCTCCGAGTTCGCCGCCGCCTGCCGGCTGTTCGCCGACGCGGCACAGCGGACGGACATCCTGACCGACCTGCACGAGGATCTGCGCGGCGGGCGTCTGTACCTGCCCGTCAGCGATCTCGACCGGTACGACATCACGCGCGAGGATCTGGAGCGGGGCCGCGACCTGCCCGGCGTGCGCGCGCTGGTGGCGGCCACCGCCCGCACCGCGCGCGCCACGCTCCGGGAGGCGGGCGTGCTGCTCGACCACTGCTCGGACGAACACCGGCGGCTGATGCGCTTCATCCTGGACCTGCACCACCAGCGCCTGGAATCGGTGACGACCCGAGGCGCCACGGTCACCCGCCGCCCCGTGCGCGACCGCCCGGTGGCATGTCTACGCCTGCTGACCCGCCGCCCCGAGCCCGTCGGCGCTTTCTAGCGGCGCGGCCACCCACGGCGGCCCCGCGGCCACGGACGCCCGGTGCCGTACCTGCACCTGCACCTGCCGAACCGGCCGCCGCCTTTCAGGGGCGCGGGGAACTGCGCGCCCAGCCACGACGGACCCGCAGCCGCGCACGCCCGTAGCCGGACGGCGCGACCGCGAGGACCAGCGACGGTGGGGCGTGACTCGTTCTCCGGTGCCGCAATCGTGGCAGGGCAACGCCGCCTACCGCCCGCCGACGGCGGCGGGACAGCCCGGACTCACTTCAGGTGTCGGTCGAAGAACCGGCCCCCGTCCTCCAGCTCGAACCACGGGGTGCCGGTGTGCCCGCCGAGGTTGGCGTGCAGTGTCTTCTCCTTGCTGCCGAAGGCCTCGAACAGGTCCAGGGCCCGCTGCCGGGGGTTCCCTTCGTCGTCCCACTGCAGCAGGAGCAGCAGTGGGACGGTGATCTGCCGGGCCTCCTCGCGCTGGGTGTGGGGCACGTATCCCCCGGCGAAGAAGCCGGCGGCCGTGATGCGCGGTTCGGCCGCCGCCAGCCGGATACCGAGGGCGGTCCACCCCGAGTACCCGACCGGGCCGCCGATCCCGGGCAGCGAAAGGAGGGCGTCCAGGGTGGTCCGCCATTCCGGGGCCGCCTTCTCGACCAGCGGACCGACAACGGACTCGAAGATCCCGTCGACCGGCTCGCCGGCTTGCATCGCCCGGCGGAGGTCGGCGCGGGCCTGTTCGTCGGCGGCGGAACGGGGCCGGTCACCGCACCCGGCGGCGTCGATGGAGGCCACCGCGTAGCCGCGCGCCGCGGAGTACCGGGCCCGGGCCACCAGCCGGGCGTCCCTCTTGGGCAGGCCGTTGTTGTGGGCCATCAGGATCAGCGGGGCGGGTGCGGCGGATTCGGGCGTCCAGAGAGTGCCGGGGATCTCGCCGAGGGTGAATTCGCGTGCGAGGACGCCGTCGTCGAGGCGCTGCTCGGAAGTGAAACGCAGGGTCGTGTCACGCATGGTCGGGCCTTTCGGGAGTGCTGCTGAACGGCGCTCCCGGACGACCTATCGCCCGACCGTGACTCCGGAGGAGAGCACCCACGTCGACAGTGATGTCACGGGTACCACCTCCTCGTTCTCTCGCACGGCCTCCGGAAAAGTAGCAGTGACCGCATTGGTCCGCCAACGGGTTTTCGCGCGAACCCGTCGGCGGTTTCGCGCGAACCCGTCGGCATCGGCGGAGGCCGTCTCACCTGCCGACGAGTCCCAGGTGCATGGGGTTGTAGCGGTCGCCGTGCACGCCGATACGGGCCGCCGTGGCGTCGAGGTCCGCGATGTCGTCGGCGGACAGGGCGACTTGGGTCGCGCCCGCGTTCTCCTCCAGGCGTTCCACCCGGCGGGTACCGGGGATCGGGGCGATCCAGGGATGCTGGGCGAGCAGCCAGGCCAACGCGACCTGACCCGGCGTGGCCCCGCGGGCCCGGGCGAGCGCGGCGACGTGGTCGACGAGGGCCTGGTTGGCGGCGAGGTTGTCCTCGTGGAACCGCGGGATGGTGGTGCGGATGTCGCCCTCGGTGAACGCCGTCGTGGTGTCCACGGTGCCGGTGAGGAAGCCCTTGCCGAGCGGGCTGAACGGCACGAATCCGATGCCGAGTTCGGCGAGCGTGGGCAGCACCTCGGGCTCGGGGTCGCGGGTCCACAGGGAGTACTCGCTCTGGACGGCGGTCACGGGGTGGACGGCGTGCGCCCGGCGGATGGTCGCCGCGCCCGCCTCGGACAGACCGAAGTGGCGTACCTTGCCCGCCTGTACGAGTTCCGCGACCGCCCCGGCGACGTCCTCGATCGGGACGTCCGGGTCGACCCGGTGCTGGTGGAAGAGGTCGATCGTGTCCGTGCGCAGGCGGCGCAGCGAGGCGTCCGCGACACGCTTGATCTGCTCCGGGCGGCTGTCGAGCCCGACCGACGTACCGTCCTCGATACGCCAGCCGAACTTGGTCGCGAGGACGACCTGGTCGCGCACCGGAGCCAGGGCTTCACCGACGAGTTCCTCGTTGACGTAGGGGCCGTAGACCTCGGCGGTGTCGAAGAAGGTGATGCCCCGGTCGACGGCGGCACGGAGCACGCCGATCATGTCCGCGCGGTCGCCGGGGTTGGGGCCGTAGCTCTGGGACATGCCCATGCAGCCGAGGCCGATCGCCGAGACCTGCAGGCCTTGGCCGAGGGTGCGGGTGTGCATCGTGCGGCTCCTTATGCGGTGTCCATAGCGGTCGCCGGTCCGTCCCCGGCGGCAGCGGATGCGTCCTCAGCGGTTGCCGATCCGTCCTCAGCGGTCGCGGATCCCTCCTCGGCGGGAGTGGATGCCTCCTCGGTGGCCGCCCAGGCCGCGAGAAGCTTGAGCGCGTCATGGGCCGGGGTGTGGGGTGCGGCGCTGTAGGCGGTCAGGGTGAGGCCGGGCTGGGCGGGCAGCTGCATGGCGTCGAAGTCGAGGGTGAGCTCACCGACGGCGGGATGCCGGAAGGCCTTGCGGCCGGTGTGGTGCAGGCGCACGTTGTGCTTGGCCCAGGCGGTGCGGAACTCCTCGCTGCGGGTGACGAGTTCCCCGATCAGTGCGGTCAGCTCGCTGTCGCCCGGAGCGCGCCCCGCCTCGGTGCGCAGCAGGGACACGGTGGTGTTCACGGACTCCTCCCAGTCCGGGAAGAAGTCGCTCCCGGCGGGGTCGAGGAACTGGAAGCGGGCGATGTTGACCGTGTGCTCCCCCTTCGCCCCGTGGATACGCTGCTCCTTGCCCGCGTAGCGAGGGCTGTAGAGAGGGCTGTAGAGGGCGCGGCCGAGGCGGTTCACGGCGAGGATGTCGAGGCGGCCGTTGCGGATGAAGGCCGGGGAGTCGGTCATGGCGTCGAGGACGCGCAGGACGCTGTCCGGCAGAGGGCCGCGGGCGCGCCGGGTGCGGCGGGCGGGCCGTTTGGCGGCGGCACGGGCCAGGTCGTAGAGGTGGGCGCGTTCGGCGTCGTCCAGTTGGAGCGCGTTCGCGACGGAGTCCAGGACGCCCTCCGAGGCGCCGGCGAGGTGGCCGCGCTCCAGACGGACGTAGTAGTCGATGCTGACCCCGGCGAGGAGGGCGACTTCCTCGCGCCGCAGACCGGGCACCCGCCGGTTGCCGCCGTAGGCGGGCAGTCCGGCCTGCTGCGGGGTGATCTTCGCGCGGCGGGAGGCCAGGAACTCGCGGATGTCGCTCTCGGTGCTCACGCGTTCCAGGCTAGGCCGGTCGGCCCGGATGAGGGGGGTCCTGTTGGTACCTGTGACGACCGTGCCTGCCACGCCCGCCTGACCTGCTGTTTCCTCGATGCCGGTAGGGCCGCGCCGCTGCGGGGCACCTCTTGGGGTGCCTGACCAGCTGAAGAAGATCGCCGACGAGCGGGCCTCCTGACCACCGGAACCGCCCGCGCCATATCCCCCGAGAAATGCCCACCCTCTTCGGATCGAGGAAGACAGTCGTGGAACACATCGCGGAAACCCCCACCCTCAAGGCCCCGGCCGAGCGCTTCACCGGTGACGTCCACCTCAACATGATCGAGGCACCCGCCGAGCCCGCCCACCTGGCGGCCGCGCTGGTGCGGTTCACCCCCGGCGCGCGTAGCAACTGGCACTCCCACGCCAAGGGACAGGTCCTGTACGTCACCGACGGCGTGGGCCTGGTCGGCACCCGCGACGGAGGCGTAGTGCGCGTCAGCGCCGGTGAGACGGTCAAGTGCCCGGCCGGCGAGGAGCACTGGCACGGCGCCACCGACACCACCCTGATGGCCCACATCGCGATGGTCGTCGGCGACGGCGGCGGGGACGGGACCACCTGGCTGGAGCCCGTCACCGAGGGGCAGTACACCGCCGCCCTGGAAGGCACCGGCCGCTGACGGCCCGCTTCACCGTGGTCGAGGCGTGCGGCGCTCCCGACCCGGGGACGCGGTGGCGGTGGCGGTGGCGGTGGCGGTGGCGATGATGGCGTCCAGCAGGGAGCGGGAGCGCCGCAGGTCCTCGATCATGCGGTCGATGCGGGCCCGCTCCACCGTCAGCTCGCTCACCAGGCACGCGTCGGCCGTCTCCGCCGGTCCGCTGTCGCTGTCGTACACACAGGGCAGCAGTCGCACGATCTTCGAGCTGCACAGGCCGGCCGAGTAGAGCTCCTGGATCCGCCGCACCCGGGCCACCGCCGGCTCCGTGTAGTCCCGGTGTCCGCCCGGTGTCCGCTCCGCGGTCAGCAGGCCCTCCTGCTCGTAGTACCGCAGCGACCGTTCACTGACGCCCGTGCGCCGGGCCAGCTCTCCGATGCGCATGACGCAGACCACATCATTTCCGCTTGATTCCTACACTCACGTCGAGTTCCACGGTACGCACACGACGCACGAAAAGACGACCTACCCCTCCTGGCACCGGCCGACCTCGGCACCCACCGGCCGGCGCCGGGTCACCGGGGCCGTCCGGGCCGCAGGCGGTGGTCGTCCCACGCGAGATGACCGCCGACGACTCACGTACGCGATGTACACCGGCGGTGCTGTCGGCTACGTCTCGCTGATGTCGAGCGTCACCTTCGAGAGGGGACAACCGACGCACGTCAGTACGTAGCCCTCGGCCTTCTGCTCCGGAGTGAGGCAGGTGTGCTCGGGCTGCGTGACCTCTCCGCCGCGGAGCCGCGCCATGCACTCGCCGCAGCTGCCGACCGTGCAGGAGTACGGCATACGCAGTCCCGCGGCGAGACCGGCGTCGAGCAGTGTCTGGCCGGGCTCGACCACGGTGGCCCCGACGAGGCTCCCCTCCTTCTCGACTCTCATCTCCTGGGGTGCCGCGGCGGCGGGAGCGGCCACGCCACCGCTGAAGCGTTCCTGGTGCATGCGTTCGTCCGGCACGCCGAGCTGCCGCAGGACGTCCTGGACGGTGTCCATCAGCGCCTCGGGGCCGCAGACAAAGTGGTGTGCGCCGACGGACAGGGACAGGCCGGTCACCCATCGGCGGACGCCCTCGGTGTCGAGCCGGCCGTCGCGGCGGGTGAGGACGTGGGTGACCGTCAGCCGGTCCGGACAGTCCTTCTCCATACGCGTCAACTCGTCGCCGTAGATGATGTCTTCGGGATTCCGGCTGCTGTAGAGCAGATGGATCCTGCCGGTCGCCGCAGGATCGGAGAGGCGGGTTCGGATCATGCTCATCATGGGGGTGATGCCGCTGCCCGCCGCGATGAGCACCAGCTCGTCAGGGGCCTGCGCCGGGGCGTGGAAGGTGCCGGAGGGGCCGCGTACCGCGAGGCGGTCCCCGGGACGCAGACCGCGGTGGGCGTGCGACGAGAAGCGACCGCCCTCCACGTGCTTGACGGTGAGTTCCAGTTGTGTCGCGCCGGGGACCGAGGAGGCCGAGTAGGCACGCCGTACCGGGTGACCCTCCAAGTCCGTGACCAGCGTGAAGAATTGTCCGGGACGGAAGTCGAACCGCTCGGCCCGACCATCCACGTCCTCAAGGACCAGGGTTCGGGCGGTGGGTGTCTCCCGGCGTATCTCGCGGACCCGCACAGGCCGCAACGGGCTCTCGACCGCCTCGACTTGGAGGGCGTCCTGTGTGGCGTCGCCGCGTTGTGCGGCAGCGGGGGCGCGAACGCCGTCGTAACCCTCTTTGCGCAGTCCGGAGACGTAGGCGCGGTCGGCGACCTTTCGCAGGAGCCGGCTCACCCCGGGAAGGGAGGTGACGAGCTTGATCAGCCATGCCGATCTGCTCCCGGACTCGGCCGAGTTGGCGGCCAGGTGGGCGCCGCCCAGGGCCATCATGTCGGGTGCTGAGCCCTGACCGGTCCGTCCGTCGGGCGTCCACAGCCGCGCGCCGGACACCGCGTCGTTGCCGCTCACCTCGGCGTGCTCCACGTCGATGAGGAGGGCGAGATGCGGGGGTGCCCCACGCAGAGCCATCGTCCCCAGCAGGCCGGCGTCGTCGGTGATCGTGCCTCGCCCGTGGAGGTGCAGCACGCCGCTGCGGCCGGGGACGAGCGCGGCGAGCGACAGCCGGTCGTCCTGCAGGAGGTTGTACAGGGTGTCCGCGCGTTTGTTTCCCCTGCGGTCCGCGAGGACCAGGGTGCGGCCGTCCAGGATGCGGGCGACCGCCTGCCGATCCCCGCGCGGGCTGGTGTCACTGCCGTTGTCCGTGTCCCAGGTGGAGAGGGCCAGAAAGGGTGAGGCGGCCAGGAAGTCGCTCACGCCGGGGCCGGTCAGCGGGCCCTCGCCCGGTACCGGCTCGGCCGCCCGGAACGGGGCGGGCGGTTCCCACAGGCCGGACCGGATCACGGCCTGCGCGCAGTGCACGTACGCCTCGGTGACGTCCACGGCTGTCTCCCCGCCCTTGAGGTCGGACGCGGTGCCGTTGACGCGCAGCACCTCGCCCACACCGGGCAGCAGGAAGAACAGCGAGACCGGACCGTGCGCGACGGCGGGCCCGGGAACGGGGAAGGAGAACCGCTTCGGGGAGTGGACGCGCGCGAAACCGGGCGCCCCGCCGACGAAGGTGGTCCGGGCGGTGCCGTCGGCGTCCCGGTGGCCGAGGGCCGCGACCGGGCTGTGGGCCAGGACGTCGCGGCAGCCCGCGTCGAGGACGCCGATCTGCTTGCGCAGGACTATCGCGGCCGGGCGGCCGACGACCGCCTCGACCTCGGCCGCGGACGAGAGCCGGCGCACGGAGTCCGGCCGGAGTGTGTGCTGCTGCATGGGAGTCCTTTTCAGCCGGGGGTGGACCGGCCCAGTCGCCAGTAGCCGTGGAAGAAGATGTCCCGCTTGGGTACGCCGCGGTCGTCGGCCAGGTGCCGCCGGACGCCGGTGGCCAGCCGGGACTCGCCGGCCACCCACGCGTAAAGGGGGCCTTGGGGCAGTTCGGCGTCGCGGATCGCCTCAAGCGCGCGTACACCGGGCCGCAGGCTCTCGTCGTCGCGGCTGAGCCAGTGGAAGCGCACACCGGCCCGCGCGGGCACGGGCCGGACGTCGGCCGCGGTCGCCACTTCCACGAAGACCTCGGTGGGCACCGGGTCCGGGTCGCCCTCCAGGATCGCCAGAATGGCCGGCAGCGCGCTGTCGTCACCCACCAGCAGCCGCCCCCGGGCATGTGCGGGCGGCCGGTACCTGGTCCCCAGGTCGTAGATCCCGGCCTGGTCGCCCGGCCGGACCCGGCGCACCCACGCACTCATGGGCGAGTCGCCGTGCAGGGCGAACTCGATGTCGATCTCCTGCTCCGCGGGCCGCAGCCGCCGGACGGTCAGGTTGCGCACCCATGGGCGGGCCGCTCTGGGCATGAGCATCACCTGGACCATCCACGCCGCCTCGTTCGAGGCGGTCGGCATCCTCAGTTCGCTCTGCCCCTCCCTGGCGAAGAAGAGACGAACAGCTTGATCGCCGCCTCCCGGGACGAGGTCCCGCACGCCGGGGCCGCCGAGCGTGACGCCGGCGAAGCCGGGTGTGAGCAGCTCGCGCCGCCGCACTTCCAAGGTGATCGCCTTGCGTTCGCGGGGAATACTCACCTGGGGGATCACGGACGCGCCCCGATTACTTGGCATCGATTGTTTGCGCAGGTCATGGCATTATTCTGAGCAAAAGCTCAACTTTTGGCTACTCGCTTTCGACCGCCTCAAAGGATCACCGGATGCCCTCCGACGAACGCCGTCTCACCCCACGTCGTACGCCTCGGCAGGTGCGCGCCGAACTCACCCGTGAGCGCATCCTCAGCGCCGCTGCTCACGTTTTCGCCGAGTACGGCTACGCCGCCGGCACCACCAACCGCATCGCCGAACACGCCCGCGTGTCCATCGGCTCGCTGTACCAGTACTTCCCGAACAAGGACGCCATCCTCGCCAAGCTGCTGGTCCGTCACATCGACGTCGGTGGCTGGACGGGGGCCGAAGAGCTGGACCTGAGCCCCGGCAGCCTGAAGGAGACGGTGCTGGCGCTGGTCCGCGACGCGATCGACCACCATCGCGACGACCCGCAACTCCTGCGGATGATGATCGAGGAAGCGCCGGTCTCCAGCGAACTGATCGAAACGATGGAACGGCACGGCAAGGCGCGGGTGAAACAGGTACGCGACGTGCTCGCCCGGCATCCGGACGTCCGGGTGGAGGATCTCGACATGGCCGCGGAACTCGTCGTGGGTACGGTGGAGATGAACACCCACAAGCACATGGCGAGCCCGCACTCTCCACAGGTCGAGCGACTGGAGAGGGAACTGGCCGCCATGATCACTCGATATCTCGCGGGGTGAAACGGGGTGAGGGAGGGGTGAGGGAGGGGAGTGAGCGGGGTGAGGGTCGTGACGGTCAGGACACGGCGCATCGCGAACGGCTAGGGGGGTCCCGCGTTCCGAGCGTGTGCCGGAGGGGCGGCCACTGCTTCGGCTTCGGCTGCGGCTCCGGCTCCGGCTCCGGCTTCGGCGTGGTCTCCAGCGCGGGCCGGCCCCTACGACGGGTCGTACGCCGCTACAACGGGTCGTACGCCGCCGCCCTCACCGTGCCGCGCCCCGGGGCAGCCGCTGAACCGCCGGTGTGACACCCGCCGTCCTGTGGCCACGTGTTCCGCTTCCGGGTGCGGGTGGAGAGGAAGGCGATCCGGGCTCCAGGGCGTCACGGACGGCGGTAAGGATGTCCTCGCTCTCGGCGCCGAGCGCTCGGGCGGCCGAGGTGAAGTCCCGCGCCAGCGTGGCGAGTCGGCCGGCATCGTGCGCGTACGCGTCCGGCGGCAGCGGTGCGACCCTGGTGCCCGCGCCACGGCGGGTGCGGATCAGCTCGACGGCCTCCAGTTCTCGGTAGGCGCGGGCCACCGTGCCCGGCGCCAGCCCGAGGTCGGTGGCGAGTTGGCGCACGGTCGGCAACCGCTCCCCCTCGGCCAGCCGGCCGGTGCGGATCAGCGCGGCCAACTGGGCGCGGATCTGCTCGTACGGCGGCACCTGGCCGGTGGTGTCGACGCGGACTACGGGGTCACTCATCGCCGGAAGTCCCCTCGTAGGCCGCCTCGTCGTCGACCGCCCTGGGCGCCACCACGGTGGCCAGGGACCAGCCGAAGCAGAACATGCCCAGCAGGCCCAGGGGGCAGATCGCCAAGAGGGTGGCAGCGCCCAGCGGGCCGGCGCAGGCCTTGTCCGTGAGCGCGACGAAGAGCATCAGCACGACGAGCAGCACCTGGCTGGACACCAGCAGCCCCCAGGCTCCGGTGATGGCCCACGCGCGGTCGCGGCGCTGCTGTGCGTCGCCCGTGCCGTCGGCGATGCGGCGCAGGGCCCAGACGCAGACCGGGGTCGCCACCGCGAGCGCGGCGAACATCGGGCCGCTGTAGTACAGGCCCGGCCAGGGGCCGAGGGATGTTCGCATCCCTTCGCAGGTGACGTTGATGACGCTCCCCGCTCTGTCGGGCCGGTCGACGACGGAGGATGCCGTGACCGCGCCGATCACCAACAGGACCACGAGGAACGCCGCCTGCAAAAGAAGCAGGGGTGCCATCCGCGGGGGCACCTGGTCGCGGATCAGGCGCGGAGCGAGACTCGCGGTGCGTACCGCTTCCTGGGGAGGCAGGGTGAGTGCGTCGCCGAGCAGCACACCGCCCACCGCGCACAGCCCGAAAGCGGTGATGGCGAACACCAGGGGCAGCGCGATGTCACCGCTGTTCATCGTGATCAGATGCTGTGCGGCCACGATCCCGATGGCCAGACCGGACCAACGGGCGTAGTGGTCGGCATGGTCGAGGATCCGGGACTGCAGCGGGACGGTGTCAAGCATCTGGAGATCCCCCGAATTATCTTGTACCAAGCGATGGATACAAGATGGCGTCTGCCGGAGTGTTGTGTCAAACGCTCGATACAAGACGGGTGCCGGACGGTTGCGGCCGGACGGGCCCAGGTCGGGCCGGAGCAGGGCCGGGACTTGAGCGTCCGCAAGGGCCCGACGTCCCGGACCCCGTGACGCCCGGGACGTCAGACGGGGCCCTGCGACCACGCCGCCGCCGGGAAGCAGGCCGTCGAGTCCGGGTGGATGCCTTCCACCACGTACGGCCGGGTACGGCCGGTGACGACACCTCCGGCTGATCGCGGATCTGATGAGCGGCTGCGGGCTGCGCAACGGCGCCGTCCAGTACGCACGCCTCAAGCACCTCAAGGCCGGCGAGTACCGGGACGTGCCGCTGCCGACCCGCACCCGCCAAAGTTCTGGATGTCGGGTTGATCGTATAGCTGAATCGTTTGTTGCAGAGGGGTAAAGGCCTCCACCCTTTCGGGCGACGGATCCGAACAGGAAGATGGCATGCCCAGAAGCGATCAAAAAAGCCCGTCGAGCTGCGAGGGTCATCACGACGGGATGTCCACCCTCGCCGAAATCGATGTACAGCAGCAGCTGGAGAGACTGAGCAATTGCAGCGTTGCCTCTCCAAGGTGATGACGGCTTTGGTGCGTCAGCCATGTGCATAGCCATTGCCATTGTCCGCGCGCCCTTTGCATCTACTGACAGCAGCCTGTGCAGTACGGGCTGTTCGGCGTCCGCACCCGCGGGGCAAGGGGCCGGGTTTGGTTTCGGGCTGCCCGTCGGAGGCCGGAGGCGACGTTGCGTGCGCCGGTCGGGCAGAGAGCTCCGATCGTGCGGTTTCTGCGGGTGGCCGTCGCTCTGGGGGCGTTTCCGATCCGCAGCCGGGAGGCGTCCTCGGCGAAGGTTACGTACCTGACGTGGTGCAGGCCCTCGACGGTCCAGTGCCCTCGGATCAGCCGGGCGAGCCGAGCCGGGCCGGCCTGCCCGCCGGTGAGGCTGGTGAGGCTGGTAAAGCTGGTGAGGCTGGTGACCGCATATGACGTCAGCAACCGGGCGTCAGCCGACTACGCCGAAGTCCTGGCCGAAGAGGGCTCGCCAGTACGCGACGTCCGGTGGGCGCTCCATCCAGATCTCGCCGGTAGGGGTCTCCGTTGTCGCGTCGTCGAACCATCCGGCCGGTTTCCGCTGCGCTCGTCGAGATGCACCTCGAATGGGGCGAATGGTTCGCCTTACCTCGCCGCCACCTCGCCGCCACCTCGCCGGAGGGGATATGGGTGATATTAATCGTAAGCGCTGCTTTAGTTCCCCTGTGCTACCCAAAGCACCGAAATGCAACCGTCAGTTGATCCCCAACACCATGACGAGGGCCACTGTGTGACGGATGCGTGTTCCCGGCCGAATGGCACTGCTTCGGCATCCTCCCGCGCGGGTCGCGGGAGGCCATGTGCCCAGGGTTTACTGGGCAGTTGACCTCGGGGTTTCGTGGTAGCGTCCTTGCTCGCAGGGACAGTGCAACCTGAAAGGGAAATCGTGAACACGGAGAAGATCGCCGCTCGCCGCCTCTCACTGGAAGAGGTGACGAAACTCGGCGTGAAGGACAGGATCTTCGTTTCCGCCGGCACGGCAGAACTTAAGATTCCCGACTGCTATGTCCCTGCTTTTCTGACCAAGTCAGGTGAGGATTTCGAGGGCGGCTCGGTCACGGCGAGAACCGTATTCCAGGAAGAGGTTTCCTGCCTTCCTGACGACGAGAACGAAGCCGGAATCTACTTGGCCGACGAAAAGGGCTCGGTGACCATCGAGGTCCTCCAGTCCGCCGGTGTCGTGCTGGACCTGACACTTTTCGTCCCTGGTGGGGACAAGGGGGCCCTCACGGCCCTTTACGCTGCGGCCCGGCAGGCGTTCGGCGCCGACGTCGTGCAGATCTGGCGCCAGGGCCTCAAGGAGGTTCCCGACGTGAAGGTCGACATCTTCGAGGAGCAGATTCCCCGAGGACGCAAGGGAGGCGGCGACAGCCCCAAGCGTGACCGTCGCGCGATCGACACCTACCCCACCCGTGCGGACTTCATCGAGTTCTCCGAGGGGTGGAAGCCGGTCGTGGAAATTCACCGGCCGATCGTTGACGACACCCCGACGATCTGAGGCGGCGTTACCTCGCGTTCTCGGCCTGAGAAAACGCCGAGAACGCATACGCCGGACCCGGTCGACCCCTGAGCTGCCCAGGGAGCCGGCGGAAAACAGCCCACGAACGCCGAAGCGCCGTTCCACGCGATGACGTTGCGAGACAGCCCGCCTGGCCAAGATCAAAGCCGGAAGTCACGCTGCGACGGCTCTCAGGGCTTCGACGTGGTCTAGTGACGTCCACTTCGCGGTCAGGCCAGGCCGAGGAGGCGTGAGGGGTCGGCAGGCGGCACGCGCTTGGTAGCGACGGCCGGAGGCAATGTCCTTCGCGCCGTTCAGTTGGCGCGGCCCGTCGCTCGCCCCCGCGCGGACGCGCGTCAGGCGTCGAGGCGGCGCTTGGCGAGCCCAGCGACGATCTCGGGGTCGTGGTGATCGAAGAACAGTGAGGCGCCGGCGTCGAGGGCGGCGATCTGTGCCATCTGTGCGTCGGTGAGCTGGAAGTCGAAGACGTCGAGGTTCTCCGCCATGCGCTCGGCACGCACCGACTTGGGGATGGCGATGACATCGCGCTGGGTGAGCCGACGCAGCACGACCTGGGCCACCGACTTGTCGTACTCGTTGCCGAGCTCGGCAAGGAGCGGGTTGGTGAACAGGTCGCTCCTGCCTTCCGCGAAGCCGCCCCAGGACTGGATCCGCACGCCGTGCTCACGCATCAGGCCCTGGTAGTCGGCGCGCTGGAAGAACGGGTGCGTCTCGATCTGATTGACCGCCGGGGTGATCTCGTTGTTGACGATCAGGTCGATCAGCCGGTCGGGGTAGAAGTTGGCGACACCGATCGCCTTGGTCAGCCCCTCGCGGTTCAGGCTTCCATGGCACGCCACTGGCCGTGGGCGTCACCGAAGGGCTGGTGCATCAGGTACAGGTCGAGGTGGTCCAGGCCGAGCTTGGTCAGCGACGTCTCGAAGGCGCGCTTGGTGTTGTCCTCGGCGGGCGCGTCCTGCACCCAGAGTTTGGTGGTGACGAACAGGTCTTCGCGGGCGATGCCGCTGGACTTGACGGCCCCGCCGACGGCCTCTTCGTTGCCGTACGCGGCGGCGGTGTCCAGCAGGCGGTAGCCGGCGGCGAGTGCGTCGGAGACGGCGCGCTCAGTGTCCTCGGCGGGGATCTGGTAGACGCCGAAACCGAGGAGGGGCATCTCGACGCCGTTGTTCAGCGGGCGGCGCGGACGACGAGGTCGCGCAGGTGCTCCTGCTCGGCGTCGTCGAGCTGCAGGGCGCGGGCGAGCGCATCGATCACCGCCGGGCTGGGACGGGATTCCTTACCCCGTTCCATACGGGTGTAGTAGTCGATGCTGACCCCGGCGAGCGTGGCCAGCTCCTCGCGGCGCAGTCCCGGCGTGCGGCGCACGCCGGGACCGGGGGTGAGACCGACGGACTGGGGGCTCGTCCGGGTGCGGCGGGCACGCAGGAAGCGTGCCAGCTCGTCGCCGCTGCTGTGCTGCTCGGGTGCCATACCGCCAGTCTCTCTCTGCCGCCGGTGTGTCATGCGCGGCGAGAGGGGCCCTGTCACACCCCCGCTGGCCACCCCCTGGCACATCCCGGCCTGCCTGCGGCGACCGCGAGGAGGCACGGTTGGTGGTGTTGCACCGTGCCCGGCCGTCCGCCGCCCCGCACCGCGGTCCCGTTCCGATGGCGCACCCCTGACTTCCGGGGAACGGTGGACGTGATGAACGGCGACATGGCTGGTCAGCGCCCCACCACCTGGTGCGCAGCAGAAGGGATCGACGATGACGGACTGGAACGGCGCGGATCTGGAGAAGATCGCCGCGGCTGAGGAACTGGACCTGGCATCCGAACGGTCCGACGGCACCCTGCGCGACCCGGTGACGATGTGGGTGGTCCGCTCCGGCGACCAGCTGTTCGTCCGCTCGGTCAAAGGCACTGACGGCCCGTGGTACCAGGGAACGCGCTCCCGCCACCAGGGCCGCGTCGAAGCCGGGGGCGTACGGAGCGATGTCACCTTCCACGAAACCGATCCCGGCGACTACCCGGGCGTGGATGCCGCCTACCGGAAGAAGTACGGGCGCTACACGCGCATCGTCGAGCACGTCCTGACCGACCGGGCCCGCGCCTCCACTCTCCGCCTCGAACCCCGCTGACCAGCAACGCTGACCAACCCCGCAACCATCGGGGGCTCCACAGCACACCGACCCACGCAGTAACGAGAGGCAAGATCCCATATGCGTGCCACCTTCATGTACGGCCCCGGCGATGTCCGGGTCGAGAACGTCCCCGACCCGCGGATCGTCGATCCCACGGACGCGATCGTCCGGATCACTCTGGCCTGTGTCTGCGGCTCCGACCTGCACCCCTACCACTCGATGGACAACACCGACGAGGGTGTGCCCATGGGGCACGAGTTCCTCGGCGTCGTCGAGGAGACCGGCTCCGAGGTCCGCGGACTCAAGCGCGGCGACTTCGTCGTCTCCCCGTTCGCGTTCGCCGACAACACCTGTCCGATCTGCCGCGACGGCTTCCACACCGCCTGCCCGCACGGCGGCTGGTACGGGGCCGGAGGCGTCGGCGGAGCGCAGGCCGAGGTGATCCGCGTGCCGCAGGCCGACGGCACCCTGGTCAAGGTCCCCGCGGACGTGGACACGGCGCTGCTCCCTTCCCTGCTCGCGCTGAGCGACGTGTACCTCACGGGCTACCACGCCGCCCACATGGGGCGCGTCTCGGCGGGCCAGACCGTGACCGTGATCGGTGACGGTGCGGTGGGCCTGTCCGCGGTGCTGGCCTCCCGCCGCATGGGCGCGGAGCGGATCATTCTCATGGGCCGGCACACCTCCCGCACCGACCTCGGCCGCGAATGGGGCGCCACTGATGTCGTGGCCGAGCGCGGCGAGGAGGGCATCGCCAAGGTGATGGACCTGACCGGCGGCGAGGGCTCCCACGTGGTCCTGGAGGCCGTCGGTCTGATGCCCGCCTACGAAACGGCGTACGGCGTCGTGCGCCCCGGCGGGATCATCTCCCGCGTCGGCGTCCCACAGTACGAGGAGGCCCCGGTCGGCTTCGGGTCGCTGTTCGGGAAGAACGCCGGCCTGACCGGCGGGCCGGCCCCGGTGCGCGCGTACATCGAGCAGGCCATCCCCGATGTCCTGGAAGGGCGCATCGACCCGGGGCGGGTGTTCGACGCCGAGGTCGGCCTGGACCAGGTCGCCGACGCCTACCGGGCCATGGACGAGCGCATCAACCTCAAGGTGATGGTGCGCCCGTGACTGCCGCCCGCAAGCCCAGCACAGCCGCCACCGCCGCGCACGAGCGGCTCTTCCCCGGCCACGTGTCCACCCTCGCGGTCACCGATCCGGAGCTGATCGAGTACTTCGACAACTTCGCCTTCGACGAGACCCTGCGCCGCACCGGCGACCTCGATGAGCGCACCCGGCTGATGACCCAGCTCGCCGCGATGATCGCTGTCGGCGCGGTGGCGGAGTACCGGATGATCCTCGGCGCCGCTCTCACCGTCGGTGTCACGCCCGTGGAGGCCAAGGAGATCGTCTACCAAGCGGTGCCGTACGCCGGAACGGCCCGCGTCTTCGACTTCCTGCACGCCACCAACGAGGTGCTCACCGACCGCGGCGTCGAACTGCCCCTGGACGGCCAGTCGACCACCGGCCCGGACACCCGGATGGAGCAGGGCCTGGCGGTCCAGAAGCGGATCGTCGGCGAGAAGGCCGTGGACTCCATGTACGCGAACGCCCCCGCGGACGAGCAGCACATCCAGCGGTTCCTGAGCGGCAACTGCTTCGGCGACCACTACACCCGCACCGGCATCGACGTCCCCACCCGTGAACTGCTCACGTTCGCGATGCTTGCCGCACTCGGCGGCGCGGACGCCCAGGTGAAGGGGCACGTCGCGGCCAACCTGAACGTCGGCAACACCCGCGCCACCCTGCTCGCCGTGCTGACCGGTCTGCTGCCGTTCATCGGCTACCCCCGCACCCTCAACGCCCTGGCCGCCCTTGACGCCGCCGCCCCGACCGCCACCGCCCCGACCGCGAAGAAGGACAACGCATGACCACCCGCACCTGGCTCATCACCGGAGTCAGCAGCGGCTTCGGCCACGCCCTGACGACCCAGCTCCTTCAGCGCGGCGACACGGTCATCGGCACCGTCCGCAACCTGGACAAGGTCGCCGGCCTGGCGGAGCAGTACCCCGACACCTTCCGTCCGGAGATCCTGGACGTCACCGACACCGCAGCCGTCCGCGAGACGGTGGACGCCGCGTTCGCCGCCGGCCGGGTCGACGTGATCGTCTCCAACGCGGGCTACGGGCTGTTCGGCGCCGCGGAGGAGATCAGCGACGCCCAGGTCGAGCACATCATCGCCACCAACCTCACCGGCTCGATCACCCTGATCCGCGCAGCCCTGCCGCACCTGCGCGCCCAGGGCGGCGGACGCATCATCCAGATGTCCACCTACGGCGGGCACGTCGCCTTCCCCGGCAACTCCCTGTACCACGCGGCGAAGTGGGGCATCGAGGGGTTCGCCGAGTCGGTCGCCCAGGAGGTCGCCCCGTTCAACATCGGCGTGACGATCGTCGAACCCGGCGGCGCGCGCACCGAGTTCCGCTACGGCAGCGCCCGGATCGCCGACCCGATCGACGCCTACGAGGGCAACCCCGCCCACGCCTTCAAGGCCATGCTCGACCCCGCAGGCGGCCTCGCCCCCGGCGACCCCCAGCGCATGGCGGCCCGCATCATCGAGTCCGTCGACACCGAACCCGCCCCACTGCGGATGGTCCTCGGCTCCCAGGCCCTGGACTCCACCCTCGGGGTGCTCCGCAAGCGGATCGAGGACTTCGAGGCCCAGCGCGACCTGGCGGCCTCCACGGACTTCCCGCCCGGAGAGTGATCTCTCCCGCGCCTCGCCCGCCGCAGCACCAGGAGATTGCCTGGGCGAACTGGACGTCGCCCGGATCGGTCTGGGCGCCATGACGATGACCGGCGTCTACGGCACCCAGGACCTGGACGAAGCGGAATCGATCCGCACCATCCACCGCGCCCTCGACCTGGGCGTCACGCTCGTGGACACCGCAGAGGTCTACGGCCCCCACACCAACGAGGAACTCGTCGGCCGCGCCGTCAAGGACCGCCGTGACCACGTGGTCGTGGCCACCAAGTTCGGCATGATCTCCCACTCCGGCCGCGACCAAGGCACCCTCGACTCCAGCCCGGCCAGCGTACGAGCCGCCGTCGAAGGCTCCCTGACCCGGCTGGGAACCGGCCGCATCGACCTGTGCTACCAGCATCGCGTCGACCCCGCGACACCCATCGAGGACACCGTCGGCACCCTGGCCGAACTCGTCACCGAAGGCAAGATCCGCCACATCGGCCTGTCCGAGGCCGGCCCTGACACCATCCGCCGCGCCCACGCCGTCCATCCCGTCGCGGCGGTGCAGTCCGAATACTCGCTGTGGACACGCAACCCCGAGGCCGAGGTCCTGCCTGTCCTGCGGGAACTGGGCATCGGCTTCGTGCCGTACTCCCCACTCGGCCACGGCTTCCTCACCGGCACCATCCGCTCCCTCGACGACTTCGATGACGCCTGGCGGCGCGACAACCCCCGCTTCACCGCCGAGAACTTCCAGCAGAACCTGCGCATCCTCGGCGAGGTCCGGGCCGTCGCCACCCAGGCCGTCGCCACACCCGCACAGGTCGCCATCGCCTGGCTCCTCGCGCAGGGCGACGACATCGCCCCCATCCCCGGCACCAAACGAGTCTCCCGCCTGGAGGAGAACCTCGCCGCCGACCGGATCAAGCTCACCCACGAGCAGCTCCAGCGCCTGGACAACCTCACCCCGGCCGCCGGCGACACCCACAACGAAGCCGGACTGCGCACCCTGGGACGCTGACACACCGCGCAGTTCGTCGAACCGCAACCCACCGGCAAGGGATCCAAGGACTGGTTCAACGGCGACGTCTGGTTCGACATCATCCACGCCGGACAGCACCCTGTGAGACGCCCCCCGTGTCTTGGTGGCGTGGCCCCGTGGCGGACGGCCCGCCGGTCGCGAGACGCTGTGTGATCCGGTCGAACAAGTCCGTCAGTGGCGCACCGACGTCCTGGCCGAACTCAGTCAGCCCATAGGTGACTTGGGGTGGCGTGGTCGGCTCGACCTTCCGCCAGACCAGGTCGTCCTTGACCAGTGCGCGCAGTGTCTGAGCGAGCATCTTCTCGCTGATGCCCTGGATGCTGTCGCGCAGCTCGTAAAACCGGAGGTCGGTGCTCCGCAAGGAGATCAGCACCCAGATACCCCACCTGCTGGTCACATGGTCGACCACGTCGCGCGCAGGGCAGTCGGTGTGAAACACCTCATACCGATTGCCCGCCTCGGCCTGCGTAAGCTGCGCGCCTTCCCCCATGTCCGGAGCTTACCTCTGGGTATGTTCTTACGAAAAGTAAGCCTGCCTCCTAGCGTCAATTGCCGCAGTGCACAACGGACTAGGAGCTGAACATGATCGTGGTGACCGGAGCTACCGGGAATGTGGGCCGGCCTTTGACGCAGGCCCTGGCCAACGCGGGCGAGCAGGTGACGGCGGTGTCACGGCACGCGGCGGCAACGCCGGACGGGGTCCGGCACGTGCCGGCCGACTTGGCCGAGCCGCGGGGCCTCACCGCCGCTTTGGACGGGGCGAAGGCGCTGTTCCTCCTGCTGTCCGGCGACCTGCACGCCCCCGAAGCCCGGCCGGCCGACATCATCGACCTGGCCGCTGCCGGCGGGGTCCGCCGAGTCGTCCTGCTGTCTTCGCAGGGAGTGGCGACCAGGCCGCTCGGCCCGTCGCGGATCGCGATGCGCGCGGTGGAGGACGCGTTGCGGGAGTCCGGTCTGGACTGGGCCGTCCTGCGACCGGGCGGCTTCGCCTCCAACGCCTTGGCGTGGGCGGAGTCCGTCCGCACGCAAGGGACGGTCGCCGCGCCCTTCGGCGATGTCGGGGTTCCGGTCGTCGACCCGGCGGACATCGCCGAGGTCGCGGCGGCCTGCCTGCTGGACGACCGGCACACCGGCGGATTCTTCGAGCTGACCGGGCCCGAGGTGATCACGCCCCGTCAGCAGGCGGAGGCCGTCGCCGCCGCGCTCGGCTCGCCGGTGCGGTTTCACGAACTCACCCGTGAGGAGGCCAAAGCCGCGATGACCCGGTTCGTGCCGCCGGCGCTCGCCGACGACACCCTGGACATCATCTCCGCCCCGAGCCCCGCCGAACTGCGGATCAGCTCGGACGTGGAACGAGTCCTCGGTCGCGCTCCGCGCCGTTTCGACGACTGGGTCGCCCGTAACATCGCCGCTTTTCGCTGAGGCACAACTCAGCTGAAGTGCCCGGGCAGCCCCCTGCGACTACGGCCGCACGGGGCTGCCCCCTGGCGTCACCGCCCACCACCATCCAAGACTCATCCAAGACTCAGGAGCCGGAGCAATCTGCTGAGTGCATGAGACGGCGGGCCGCTCCCTCACATGCGCCGGGCCGCCCCGGAGACCGGCTGCGATCCGGCTGCGCCGGTGGAGTTGCCGGAGGGTTGGGTGACGGCCCACGCGGCCTCGATCATCCGGAAGGTCTCGTCGAGCGCGGCCTGCGGATCGGCCGCCTCACGGGCCAGCGAATAGGCGTCGATCACGAATCTGGCGATGGCCCGGCAGGCCGTGGGGGTCCGTGACAGGGCCGGATCGGCGGCCATGGCCGCCGCCAGTGCCTCTGCATGGCGCAGCCTCATGGATTCCTCGTACTCCCGCAGGGCGGGTGATGCGGTGATCATGTGCCAGGTCGGAGTGGCGCTGTCCGCCGTGCAATGTCGCACCAGGGCCTGGACCTCGCGGCGCAGCGCAGGGATGAGCGGCTCGTGCTCCCGGTCGGTGACCGCCCGCGTGAGGCGTAGCTCGAAGTCTTCGTCCTGCTCGAACACCAGGGCCTCTTTCGAGGCGAAGTGGGAGAAGACCGTGGTGACGGCCACGTCGGCCTCGGCGGCCACGTCACGGATGCCCACCGCGTCGAAGCCGCGTTCCAGGAAGAGCCGCAGGGCGGTGTCGGCGATCTTCTGGCGCGTCGCGGCCTTCTTGCGCTCACGGCGTCCATTCGGCACGGTCATGATCTGACACTACCAGATACAAAACCACAACAGATTCAAAACACTATCCGTTAGTGTTACGGTCCGGGGCATGAGAAAAGTGAGCTTCGCCGAGTTCGGCGGTCCGGACGTGCTGCAACTCGTGGACGCCGAGGAACCCCATGCGGGCCCCGGTCAGGTACGTATCGCCGTACGGGCGGCGGGCGTGAATCCCGTCGACTGGAGGATCCGCGAAGGCCAGATCCTGGGGGCGCATCCGATCGAGTTGCCCTCCGGCGTCGGGGTGGACGCCTCCGGAGTGGTGGACGAGGTCGGCGAGGGCGTAGAGGGGGTCGAGGTCGGCGACCGTGTGTTCGGCGAAGGATCAAGCACTTATGCCGAGTCCGCCGTGCTGTCGGACTGGGCCCGTATGCCCGAGGGGCTGACGTTCGAGGAGGCGGCCGGGTACCCCTCCGTGGTGGAGACGGCGCTGCGCGTCATCCGCGAGGTAGGCGTGCGGTCCGGACAGACACTGCTGGTCAGCGGTGCGTCCGGGGGAGTCGGATCAGCGGTTCTGCAGATAGCCCACGATCGCGGCATCGTGGTGATCGGCACCGCTGGGGCCGCGAACCAGGACTATCTGCGCGGCTTGGGTGCCCTCGCCACGACATACGGCCAGGGCTGGGTTGAGCGAGTGCAGCAGCTCGGCCGGGTCGACGCAGCTCTCGACCTGGCCGGCTCGGGTGTGATCCGCGAACTCGTCGAGCTGACCGGGGATCCACAGAAGGTGATCTCCATCGCCGATCCCGGCGCGCCGGCGCTCGGTGTCCGGTTCTCCGGCGTAGCCGGGAGCGTGCCGGAAGCCCTCGCCGAGGCCGTCGACCTCATCTCGCGGGGAAAGCTCCGGATCCCGATCGAGAAGTCGTACACGCTGGCCGAGGCCGCGGCGGCGCACGTCGACAGCCAGGCCGGCCACACTCGCGGGCGCCGGGTCCTGATCGTCTGAAAGCCGGCCCTGCCCTGTCCGCCGACTCACATGTTCAGCCCCGCCGACTCGGCGACGCAGCCGCCAGATGAAGGGCTCGGTCACCCTGCTGCGACGGCGCCGGCGCGACCATCATGTCGGCGGCCCACACCTCCGCGTAGGAGACATTCACCCCTCCCGGGCGCGGCCGGATGCGCCGCGCCCGGGACGGTGACGTGGGCTTCTGCCTCACCACCCAGTCCGCGACTTTCTACGCGCGGTCCTCATCGACTTTCTGCTGAGTGTCCCGCCGCGTCGAACGGGCCGGCTGTCGCCACCCACAGAGCTGACCCCGCGCGGCGACCCCGCGCGGCGACCCCGCGCGGTGACCGGCAAGGACGCCCGCGATAACCCGGGTACGTCCGGTGTATGCGTTCCTCTCCACGCCCCGGACACCGGGGCGCGTTCTGGAATAGTGAGCCGCATGCACGAGGGAGCCCCTCCGATACTTCACGTCAAGGATGAGCCCAGTGCCGTGTTGCGGTATGGACGGTTGGGTTCCACCGAGCATGCGCGGAGATACGCGGTTGTCCTTCTCGTTGTTCCGTTGCTGCTCGTATCCGGATGCAAGGGCAGGTACCAGCAGCAGTACGAGGAGGGCTACGAAGCCGGCCAACCTGAAGCAACTGTGTGCGTGGAGTACGAAACGCCAGACGGAAGAGAACCGTCCCGGCACTGGATGGCAGGCTGCAACGATGCCGCAGCGGGCCGACCCGCCGATCCACCGAAATCCCGCTGAGGTCACGGCAAACCGGCGGCCTGCGCACCTCACCGAGCGGGCGACAGATCCTGGCCCACTACCCCGCTCCCCCGCCCACCCGCATCCGAGTCCCAGCCTGACCCTCACCCCGGAACCAGAACCCACCCGCAAACACGACAGCCGCCGTCGGCAATCACCGTGGGGGTGACCTGCCGCTGCGGTTCCGCTGCGGTGAGCTGCGACGACTTCTCCACCGGCGTCTCCTTCGCGGCCCTCGTCAGGCGCGCGGGCGTCGACCGCACCTTCCTCTACTGCTCAGCCGCGCGTCCCCGCAGCCCGACCTGAGGACGTCTCCGCCCACAGGACCGCTGACGGGACTTGGCCGACGTGTGGGAGCAGGCGGCAGGTTGGGGAGCGCGGGGTCGGTCACCAGGTGGCAGGATGCCAATTGATGGGGGATCAGTCGGTGGGGTTGGGGCCGAGGGCGATGTCGAGGAGGGCGCCGAGCTGGTCGAGCTGGTCGGGGGTGAGTGCGCTGAACGAGGCCGTGGTGACGGTGTCGAGCGCGCTCTGACCCTCGGCCAGCAGCCGTGCGCCTTCCTCGGTGAGCCGGTGACGGACGGCACGCCCAGGGCCCGGTACCCGTTCGATCAGACCGCGGTCGGCCATGCGGGCGGCCAGCGATCCAAAAGATTGATCGGT